>NZ_LT854639.1:0-152042 GCF_900184255.1 Haloimpatiens massiliensis
GGGGCTGAAGTCGGTCCCAAGGGTTGGGCTGTTCGCCCATTAAAGCGGCACGCGAGCTGGGTTCAGAACGTCGTGAGACAGTTCGGTCCCTTTCCGTCGCGGGCGTAGGAAATTTGAGAGGAGCTGTCCTTAGTACGAGAGGACCGGGATGGACCAACCTCTGGTGTACCAGTTGTCACGCCAGTGGCATAGCTGGGTAGCTATGTTGGGAAGGAATAAACGCTGAAAGCATCTAAGCGTGAAGTCCACCTCAAGATTAGATTTCCCATAGCGTAAGCTAGTAAGACTCCTGGAAGACTACCAGGTTGATAGGTCGGAGGTGTAAGCGTGGTAACATGTTCAGCTGACCGATACTAATAAGTCGAGGGCTTGATCAAATTAATTAACTAAAGATTTTCCACACTGTGCAATTTTGAAAGAACAATAAGTTCTTTTAAAGGAAACTCGCTCAGCAGAGCTGAGGAGTACTATATTTCTAAGGTCTAAAGACCTAAGAACTATAGCATCTGGTGATTATGGCTTGAAGGTAACACCCCTTTCCATTCCGAACAGGACGGTTAAGCTTCAAAGCGCCGATGGTACTGCAGGGGAAGCCCTGTGGGAGAGTAGGTCGTCGCCAGGTTGTTTATTTTGATCTACTAGCTCAGTCGGTAGAGCACATGACTTTTAATCATGGTGTCCGGGGTTCGATTCCCCGGTAGATCACCAAAAAACGTATCTCGTTCAGAGGTACGTTTTTTAATTTTGTCTTAATTACCAGAAGCTTTTTAGCTTGTATTAGTTGTAAAATATAGAAGAGAAGTAATAAAGAAAGATATTAAAAATAAGAACCGCAAGTTTTATTGGCATAGCCTGTGGAAATGATAGAACATAAATTGTGATAAATAAGAATTAATATATATAATGTACAATTGTTCATTATTGGTATGTGTGGCAATAAAAAATATTAGGTTCAAAATAAAAGCATCAGTAATAGTATTGCGTAGATGTTGAAATTATGGTTTAATATATGTCAAAATAACAAAAAAGGAGTACTATTATGGAGAATAATATATTAAATCCATTAGAAATAAGAGAGGCAGTCATAAAAAGTGGAGAAGAAAAAGCGAAGATAAAACTAGGAAGTGGAATAATTTTAGGTATCTTAGCAGGTGCTTTTATAGCTATTGGTGGATCAGCAGCAGCAGTGGCATCTCATAGTGTTAATAATGTAGGGTTATCAAGGCTTGTAAGTGGAGTAGTATTTCCTGTAGGACTTATGATGGTATTAATTTGTGGAGCAGAGTTATTTACTGGTAACAATCTTATGATCATACCTGCATTAGAAGGAAGAATAAAATTTAAAGATATGTTCAGAAATTGGATAATAATATATATATCTAATTTTATAGGCGCTACAATTGTTTCATTTTTAATTTTTCGTTCAGGGATGCTAGATATTAGTGGCGGACAAGTAGGCGCCACATTAATCAAAGTAGCAGCTAACAAATCAGGATTGAGTTTTAGTACAGCTTTTACTAGTGGAATAATGTGTAATATCATAGTATGTCTTGCAGTTTGGGGAGCTTATGCGGCTAAAGATGTCATAAGTAAGATAATAATGCCATGGTTTCTTATAATGGCTTTTGTTGTTTGTGGATTTGAACACTGTGTAGCTAATATGTATTATTTAACTATAGGTATGTTTGCTAAGACCAATGTACTTTATGTACAAGCTTCTGCACTTGGAGCAGATAAGTTAGCTCTTTTGGGGGGAAAATCATTTATAAATAATTTAATACCTGTTACTCTTGGCAATATTGTTGGGGGAGCAGTATTAATAGGAGGAGCATATTTTCTAGCGTATAAAAAAGATAAATAGTAAATGAGATTAAAAGATGTTAATTTAAAGTATGTAAAATATTTTAAATTAACATTATAAATATCTTATTAGTAAGTTCAATAGAATATAGTTAATATAGGATGATAAGTACATTATATTGTGATTATTATCCTATATTTTTATTTATTAGAACAATTAAAGTATTAAGCCACATTCAAATAAATAACAAGTCAGTATGCTAGTCTATTTTGTGTCATACTGCGTCAGCAGAACCCACCGATAGTTCTAACTAGCGGCGGAACCTGCTTCCTTGTCTGACACAAAATATACCTGCATCTTTGACTTGTTATTTATTTTCATGTACCTTATTAAAAGCATCATATTAAGATTATAAAAGGTTTGTCAAAAATGAGCTACTTGTATAGGGAGAGTATAATAATATTACGTAATAATATTAAGGGATGCTTTATTTATATAATTTTTACTGGCGTTCCTATAGGGACTATATTATACAGTTCTATTATATTATAGTTATAAAGACGAATACAGCCATTAGATACTGCTTTTCCTATAGAAGAGGGATTGTTAGTTCCATGAATTCCGTACTTGGGAATAGAAAGTCCAAGCCAGGCAGCGCCAAAAGGACCTCCAGGATTAAAAGCTTTATTTATTATTCTAAAGTTACCTTTTGGGGTAGGGGTAGATGGCTTACCAATTGCCACGGGGTATATTTTATAAATTTTTTTGTATTTATATAAAATGAGTTTACGATTTTTAGTACTTATTAGTATATTATACTGGAGTCTATACATCATTGTAGAATATAAATTATTATAATCCAAATGGTTCATAATTAATCCCCAAATAAAATTGATATATTACATGATATGTGGATATATAACATAAAGATAATATAAAATGTGAATAATTATTATAGTTAATAATAAATAATAATATATAAAAATTTAGATATAAACATTGTTTTACCAGAGATAGAAAGACTCTTTTCAAAATGTAAATTTATATTTTGAAAAGAGTCTTTAAAAAGTTAATAAGGAAATTTAATTATATAAAGTTTTTTTCCGCATGTATATTCTATAAATTATTTCTTCGAATAATGAAAATAATCCAGTGGTAATGAAATAAATACCTAGAGCAATGGGTGCTTTTACTGTTAATATTAGACTAAATATGCTTGTGGTTAAAAGGCTTAATTTAGTACTTTGATTATTTAAGGGAAGCTTTAAAGAATTTAAATAAGGTATATATGAAAGTAAAGTGGGACAAATTGAAACAAATAAATATATAGCTGGAATTATAAAGTGAGGGTCGGGAAGTTTAATACTGCTTACCCAAGGAACAATAATACTACCTACACTTATAGGCATTTTTATAATTACAAAGTACAGTGAAGAAATTATAGGTAATTGTAATAAGCTTATTAAACACCCTAACATAGATTTAGCATTTTCAGTGTAACATTTTTGGAGTTCTTGCTGGAGTTTAGCTTTATCATTTCCATATTTAGTTTTTATACCTTCAATTTTTTGAGACATGCACTGTTGGTTATACATGCTCTTCTTTTGCTTTATTGATATAGGAATGAGAAAAACTCTTACCAGTATTGTTATTAAAATTATGGCAATACCTAAGTCGCCAGTAATATCAAAAATGTGATTTAATAGATAATTAAGTGCATTAAAAATGATATTCATATAAATCTCTCCTTTTATACGTGGTGTATCTCACCATGTAATAATTGAATTAACTATTTGAACTTATAAATATCATTTTTAATTAAAAAAGCTCACAATATCTCCAAACATCATATTTTTCATAACATAAGTAGTTTTTTATAGTTAAGTTTTTCCCGTATTTTACTGCTTTTATATAGCTATTCTTAATCAATGATACATTAAAATTTTTTTTACATTGTTTCAATGTTATTGCTATATAAAATAAGTTTGCTAAGAATATGAAAAGTAGTACCAATTGAATTATATTGATAGTATCAAATTTCATAATTAACCTCACATATATTTCTAGATAATTTATTATTTAAAAATTTTTACTTTAACCAGAGTCCACTTGAAAAATTCAATAGTGATTATTACAAAAGACATTAATATTAAATAATAAATACAATTGTTTAAATTTAATAAGTAATGAAACACTTCTTTACCAAATAGCTTACCAATAATAAATCGTGAAATCAATATAAAAATTACGTAAAAAGCAAGGGCTATGACTTCATTATAGGTAGTTTCCTTATTTATAAAAATACTTTGATAAAAAGTATAGGAGGAATTTCTTTGTCTAATTCTTTTACTTACAGGATAAAGTATTAATGAAATTGCATTAGCTAATATAAAATTATCAACTGTAATACTAAGAGTTAAAGAGTTATTAACAAATTTATTTGTAATGGACATAAATAATGAAAGTAAAATAAGAGTTATTAAGTATTTTTCAATGAAGTTTAGTATTTTTAAGTACGTGCTTTTATTTTTATTATACTCTTTTATTATGGATATGCAGAATTTTTCATAATCTTTTCCTATGAATAAATCCATAGATTTATTTTCAATCTGAGCTTCAAGCATTAGAGATATAATTTCCTGTAATACTTCTTCTTTTTCTATAGCTGCTAAATTACTGTTTTTAATATAAGTGGTTATGGATTTATATAGGGCTAGATTTTCCGTATTTAATTTTTTTTCTTGCACTAATCTTAATTTTAATAGTTTCAATGTTAATATCATTACTATCCCTCCAATACAGTGTCAACATTTTTTTTTATTTCTTTCCAAGAAAGGATGAAGTCTTGTAAATTTTTTTCTCCATCTTCTGTAAGGTAATAGTATTTTCTCATAGGGCCTAGAGGAGAATTTTTCATAATGGAGTATAATAAGTTTTTCTTCTCTAAACGTATGAGTATAGGATATACACTACCTTCTGAGATTTCACTGAATCCATAATTTATTAAACTTTCACATATGGCATAACCATACGTTTCTTTATCTTTAACTATTTTTAAAATACATCCTTCTAATAAACCCTTTAATATTTGGGTTGTACTTGCCATATAATCACCTACTTTGTATTGCATAATAGTCTTTATAAATTATATAATATATCGACTACTATGTAATGCCAAGTAGTACTATATTAATATTTACAAAATAATTGTTGTAAATTAAATGTAAACATTGAGAAATAATTAAATGTTATGATTATCCCACAATAAGTATTCCATTCCATTGTACCTTATTGTGGGTTAATCATGTTATAATAAAGTGTTATGTAAGTGAATATTAGGATAGAGGTATTGAACTAAGTATATGTGGATATTGTTTAATACAAAATAATTAGTCAATTACGAGATAAATTATCTACTGAAACACGCTGCTGAAGATAAAATAAATAGTTTTTTCTAATACGGAATATTGAAATTTCAGGTAGTAAAATATGTGGATAAAATATGTTGATGGGGGAATATAGCGGATATGGTTTCAATGGAAGTTAAAAATTTAATAAAAAATTATGGCAAAGAGAAAGCAGTTAGTGGTATTTCATTTCAGTTAAATGCAGGTGAGATTACAGTTCTTGCAGGACCAAATGGAGCAGGAAAAACTACAACTATAAAGTGCATATTGTCTCTCTTAAGAAAAGATGAAGGAGAGGTTTTTATATGTGGCAAGAGCATTAAGGAAAAATCTATAAGAGAAAAATTAGCATATATGCCTGAAACACCAGATATATATCCATATCTTACAGTATGGGAACATTTAAAATTTATAGCCTTAGCTTATAAATTAAATAATTGGGAAGAAAATGCAGAGAAAATGTTAAAATTATTTGGAATTTGGGATAAAAAGGATAAAATAAGTAAAAATTTATCCAAAGGAATGAAGCAAAAGGTATCTATTTGCATGGCACTTTTACATAATCCAGATATATTTTTGATAGATGAGCCCTTTGTAGGCTTAGATCCGAAAGGAATTAAAGATTTTAAGGATATTTTAAAGCTATTAAGAAATGAAGGGAAAACCATACTTATAAGTACACATATACTTTCTTCTGTGGAGGAGCTAAATGATAAAATTATCATAATGAAGAAAGGAAAAATTATAGCTAACGGAAGTAAGCAAGAGTTAAGGGATTTAATAGGAACAGAAGAAAATATGTCACTAGAAGATATATTCTTGAAGATTTCTGAATAGTAAACAAGCATTTAGTTAAGGCACATTTTTAAATAGTTTCTTTGCTTCTTATGCAACTTATTCCAGAGAAAATTGATAATTCAAGTAATGGAGTACTTTTTGTAGGATAATCAGATGATTAATTGCTTATATATTTAATAAAAGTACAATGTGAAAGATTGTATTAATAATTTAGTAAATACAAACCTAAATAGTATAAGGGGGAGACTTTATAATGATTCAGGACTTTAAAACCCTATTGTTTATGAATTTTGCCCAGCTTAAAAATAGAGTTAAAAATGCTTTGGCTAATCCTATAACGGCTATTAGAGAATTTGGAGCTTTTATATTTCCTTTTATCTTTATTTTTATAAGTTTATTAGGCAAAAAAAGTAAGAGAAAGCCCATTAGATACATTGAAGATATGAGTAAGGATTTTATAGGAGTTTTTATTATAGTTATATTGCTTTTAATAATTTTATATATTTTATTTAAAGCATCTCAAGACTATAAACCTTTAAATTTTAGTATACAGGATGTGCATTATTTATTTCCATCACCTATAGGGGAAAAATCTTTGTGGATTTTTTCTATATTATCTGGGGCATTAGTGTTTATGGTAAATTATTTTTTTGCTGCTGTAGTTATATGGGTGATATTCCTAAAATACATAAAAGTTAGCTTCTTAAAGCTAATAATTAGTTCACTGGCTGTAGGGGTAATACATTTGTTTTTTAAAAGTTTAAATTTTATGCTTTATTCCATTAAAGTTAGGTATAATGCAGAAAAAATGGTGAAAATAGTATCCAAGCTACTTGTGGTGAGCATATTTTTATATGTATTTACTGCATTCTGGTTTTATGGAAATAAATCTTTTTTACAAACTGTCAGTATTATAAGTTCAGGTGTTCCTATATTGTCATGGATGAAAGACATAATAATTTATCCATTAACCACTTATGGATTTCCATTAACCCAGTTTATTTTAATATTAGGCATTACAGTTCTATTATTTGTAGGTTCTGTTATTCTAGCAGTAGATTATTATGAATCTGTAAGTGAGAATGTAGAATTAAATAATATTAATATTGAAGAATTAAATGTAGATAAAATGGTTCTAGAGGAATCTGTAAATATAGATGAAAAAAAGGTAAGAGAGGTAAAGGAGACTTTCCTTCATAGAGTAAAAGAAGAAGGTGCATTTTTATACAAAAATGATTTATTATTTAATAGAAAAAGTTCTTTTAGAAAAAGGGTAACAGTGTATTTAATTTTAGCTGTGATATTTGGAGGAATAGGGTATATTTTTAGAAAATTTCCTAATAAAAATCAGCTGCAATTAATAATAGCTTTAATGGGTATGTCTATTTCTGTAGGGATTAATCCTGTTCCTAGCATAAAATATGAATTAACCAAGACATATATATACTTAATGCCTGGAAGTGTAAAGAAAAAGATAGTGTGTATAATTTTACATGATTATATTAGATGTATTATGACTTTAGTAAGTGTAATGATTCCATTAGCAATTATGGCTAGAATAGATATTTTCACAACTGTTCTGTATGTTATGGCTTTACTTTTAGTTAACTTAGCAAAAGGGTTATCTAAGATAGTGGTTCACTTTTTTATACCCGTTGATGATAAAGGAGGTGGGGGAGTAATAGAGGCAATAATTCAGTACATTGTATTTTTAGTGCCTATTATAATTGGTATTTTAATTTATTTCCCTACGAAAATGGTATATGTTTCACTTATTTGTATGGGTGTTTTAGGATTTATACTTGTCATGCTTATATTGTATTTAAGTGAAAAATTATTTAGTCATGTAGAATTGAGATAGAAAATTAAATAGACGTAAATAACAGGGGCTTTCGCGCTAAGAATAAATACTACGATATATTGTGCTAGATTTAAATTTTTAAGACAATAATCGTATGTAAATTCTTTAATGCAAAAGCCCCTTATTATTCATACATAATTTAAACATCCATATAAATCAAAGACTTAAGTTTCATAGGTAGAATTTATTATTGGAAATTTAAAAATTGGTATCTAGTTGGTATTTTTTTCTGTGTTGCAAGGTATTTCTATCTGTTGGCCTGTCCTAATTACACTAGATTTTTTAAGATTATTTAATTTTATAATTTCAATTACACCGTCTCTAGAGTCACACCAACTCATATATTCTCTTGCAATTTTAAATAGTGTATCTCCAGGTTTTACTGTATAGGTTAAAGTATCTATTTTATTTGTTATGTTTGGATTTTGAGCTTTAGGAGAATCATAAGTTGGGATGCTAATAGTTTTACCAGTTATTAAAAGGCAAGTGTCATCTATTTTATTTAATTTTTTTAGCGTGTTGATAGCTTTAGATGTATCTACATAGGGCATGTACTTTCTAGAAATACTAAACAAAGTATCTCCAGGCTTTATTTGATAACTTATGATCTTTTCATTAAGCTTTTCCTGTGAAAGTTCATTTGTTTCAGAAGAAGATTCTGAAGTTCCATCCTTTGAATTTAAAGATACTTCTTTTTCTACATCATTTTCTGGAATTTTAAATGGTTCCACAGTGTTTTCGGTATTAGAACTATTTTGAGTTTTATTATTGGATAAATCAGAGGATAAATCCTTTGTACTTATAGGTGTAAGGTAGTTATAAACAGTATAGGATATGGCAGCTACTATGAATATTGTACATAAAGTTATAGCTAGCTTACTCCAGTAAAGCTTTATCCATTTTAAGTTGAGTTTTCTCATTTTTCAATATCATCTCCTTTTCAATACATCTTTAATTATTTCCAAATGGTGGAATTTTATACAATGAATTTTATTAATTTGAAAAGAAGATGATAATATTATTAAGAAACCACTGCTTTTTATGGTGGTACTAGGTTACATTAAGTAATTAGTATATATTAATCTTAAAGGATGATTAATTTTAGATAAATTGATTTTTTTGTTTTTAGAATTAAGTATTTTTTTTAGATTTTTTATATATCTATCTTTATCTTTAGAGTCAAGAGATAAAAAGTATCTGTATTCCCCATCTATAGATTTTAAAGTTTGAAATTTATCTATATCTCCATTGTGAATATAATTTTTTAAGGAGGTAGTCCATAAATACAAGTGCATGCTCATAATACTCCACATGTTGGCATCTAAGATATTATTTATATTTTGCTGAATATATAATTTTTCGAAGTTTCTCAGATTTTCCGGAGTTCTAGAACCTTCATAACTTAAGTCTACTATGGAGAAATACCATAGAGTTTTTAAGATATCTGTTAATATTTTATTTAAAGGTATCATAGGGAGTTTTTTTATGGATAACTCTGAATAAAGATTTATTTTTAGCTGGGATGGTACAGAACTAAAAATGTCCTCATCCCTAAAAGCATTTAGTAAATAGTATAAATCGTATATATTTTTATAGAAACTATCCAGTTTGGATAATTGAAGACCTATGGAATTTATAGCAAAAGTTAAAAGTTTATCGCTTATTAATGTAGCAGGAGAAATACATAATGGGGAAAAGTTTAGTTTCATGCCAAAAGTTTCAGTATTTTTTGTAGAGGTTACTGGTATTTCATTGATATCCATAAATAAAAAATCAAATTTTAAAAGAAAATTACTTTTTCTCTTTTTAGGATTATAATAAAAAGGCAAATCTAACATATAAGTTACCATGGGAAGAGTCTTGCCTTTTGCAGGAATATATTCTTTAAAGGAGCATTTTATCCGGTTATAAGTTAGATTTCTACATACACTTTTTAATATTTCTATAATTTCATTGTTGGATAGATTACAAACAAAATCTATATCAGCAGTACATCTTTGCACAGGAAGCGGAAGATATGCTTGAGTACAGGCGCCTCCCTTTAATATGCATCTGTTTTTTGTAAGTTTTTGAATTTCACCTAGCATTTCATAAGACCACATATGTCTTTCTAATATATAATTTCTATAAAATCCATACTTTTCAGCTGTTTTACGTATATAATCTTTATTAAAAATTTCTATTGGGTGAACTAACCCATTTAACGAGGCACCATACATATAAAAACATCCTTTCTATATTTTACTCTTTTTATCTTATGGCTATCTACACATACTAGTAGCTTGTATATAGGCAAAATAGATTGGTAGATATGCCTCTAAATAGCAATTTATAGCTTTGGTAATTTCACTTAATGTATTAGTATAAATTTATTTATATTATATGTATATTAACTATAAAAAATATGTAGTAAGTTAAAATAGTAAGGGCAATAATATAATTTTATAAATATCTAATATGATTAACTCACAATAAGGTACAATGCAGTGGAATTATGAAATTTCTCATCCATGACTTTCATAAGAGCTAGGAACAATAAATTTAATTTAAGAAATTCTAATCTTTTAGCCATATAAAATTATCTAACGCTCACATTCAGCGTCCTGCCTCAGGTTTGCTAGTCTGGCGTCCTTGCCAGGCTTACGATAATTTTATCTGTCTAAAAGAAGAATTTCTAAAATTAAATTTAAATAGTTCCTTAGCTTCTTATGTAACTCATTCCAGAGAAATTTCATAATTCAGGTAATGGAATACTTTTTGTGGGATAATCTTAATATAACTTTTGTGTTTGTGAAATCACAATTTAAAAATGAAAATTTAAAGGAATATTTTTATTTTCTTTATTTATCTTTAATGTAGAACTAGAAAATTATGTGAAAATTTCATTATCTAATTAAAAGTAATGATAAATTAATACATTTGTAGGATTGAAGACTAGTAGTAGAGATTTACTATTTACTGCAGTAAAAATTAAGGGAAAACGTTGACATATAGGTAATATAGATATATCATATATGTATATCCATATATGTGAATATATCAAAAGAAGGTGATAATATTTGAATAATCTAATTGATTTTTTTAAAATGCTATCGGATGAAACTAGATTAAGAATAATAATGCTCCTATGGCAAAAGCCACTGTGTGTATGTGAGCTTTGTTATATATTAAAATTATCTCAACCAAAGGTATCAAGACATCTTGCTAAGCTTAGGGATATAGGTATAGTTAAGGATGATAGGCAAAGTCAATGGATTTTTTATTATTTAAATATCCAAGATGAAACTATGAAGGATATTGTCCATAAAATAGGAAAACATATAGATGATTATGACATTCTTAAGAAAGATTTAGAAACTTTTAAAAATAGAAATGTAGATTATAAAGATCTTTGCAAAAGAGAATAAAATAATTTAAGAAAATTAGTGGTAATTTCCACATTCAGTTTATACTCTAAACTTTATATTAAACCATTAGTGCAAAGCAATGATTGTATATTAATAACCCAAATATATTATTCTATGAAAGAGGTGTTCTTATGATTATTAAAATTTTAGGTACTGGCTGTGAAAAATGTGATAAGCTTCAAAAGAATATAAAAAAAGCTGTAGATGAACTGGGAATAGATGCTACTGTAGAAAAGGTAGAGGATTTAAAAAGTATAATGATGTATGGAGTTATGAGTACACCTGCATTAGTGATAGACAATAAGGTAAAATCAGTGGGGAAAGTTCTTTCTGTAGAAGAGATTAAAAAATACTTAAAATAGGGGGGAAAACTATGGATAAAAAAATAAAGCTCTATCTTTTAACAGGATTTTTAGGTTCAGGTAAAACTACTTTTTTAACTAATGTGCTAGAGAGCCTTAGTGAAAGAAAAGTTGGAGTAATTATGAATGAGTTTGGAAAAGTGGGCATAGATGGAACAATTATCAAAAAAGAAGGTATGGAATTAGTTGAAATTAATAGAGGATCTATATTTTGTTCTTGTCTAAAATTATCCTTTGCTTCAGCTATGATAGAAATGGCAGATAGAGAAATGGAGTATTTATTTGTGGAAAGCTCAGGGCTTGCAGATCCTTCTAATATAGGAGATATTTTAGAAGGAGTGACTTCCGTAAAGGGAGATGTATACGATTATAGAGGAGCTATATGTCTTATAGATGCACCTAACTTTTTAGAACAAATTGAGGATTTAGAAACTGTAGAAAGGCAGTTGAAGCACTGTCATATGGTTATACTAAATAAAATAGATTTAGTAAATGAAGATACTTTAAATAAAGTTATAGCTAAAATACGTGAAATAAATAATAAGGTACACATAGAAGAGGCCTCTTTTGGAAAAGTCAGTTTAGACTTTTTAGAAAAAGATCTTACTAAGGATGGCTGGATTGAAATAGAAGAGAGCACTAATACTCCAGAAAATAAACCAAAAACTTTAAACTTAACTTATGAAGGAGAAATTACTAAAGATAAGTTAACAGCATTTATAGATAAAATATCTTCTGATGCATTTAGAATAAAGGGATTTTTCAAATTAGAAGATGGTTGGAATCAAGTAGATGTAGTTAATAAAAAAATTGACTATAAGCCTTGGAATAAGGATGAAGGTACTTCACAGATAGTTATAATATCTAAAATAGGGCCTAATATAATAAGACCTATATTTACTGCTTGGGAAGAGGTAGTAGGAAAAGAAATGAAACTTAGATAAAAGCATGAAGTGAAATTTTGAAGTAAACCATATAAATTAAATATATAAATGAACATCTAAATAAATATGAAAATAAAATATTCAAATAAGGCATGCAAATAAAATCTGCTTATAAGATAGCAATAAAAGACTGTAAAAGTTATAGTTATTACTATCTTAGGCAGATTTTTTAGTATGGTTTTATAATTTATACTTTTTTTGTTAAAATATAATAATATGTAATGGGTAATGATATAATTATATGCAGGATTAGGTAGTTAATAATTTATTTTCTATAGTTTTAATAAGGACATAATTATATAGAATAGATTTTAGGAGGTGTTCTAAGTGGAAAATATTCAAAAATTAAAAGAAATCCTAAGAGAAAGTTCTAATGTGGTTTTCTTTGGGGGAGCAGGTGTATCTACTGAAAGTAATATTCCTGATTTTAGATCTAATAAAGGATTGTTTAATGCTAAAAATAGTTTTAAATATCCTCCTGAGGTTATGCTTAGTAGAAGCTTTTTTGATAGTCATAAAGAGGAATTTTATAAATTTTACAAGGATAAGATGATATTTAAAGATGCAAGACCTAATTTAGCTCATGAATCTTTAGCTAAGCTAGAGGAAATGGGAAAATTAAAAACTGTAATAACTCAAAATATAGATGGCTTACATCAAATGGCAGGATCAAAGAACGTACTAGAACTTCATGGATCTATTCATAGAAATTATTGTATGGATTGTGGAGCCTTTTATCCTTTAGATTATATGTTAAAAAATGGAGAAAAAACTCCTATTTGCGAGAAATGTGGAGGGGTAGTAAAGCCAGATGTAGTACTCTATGAAGAAGGGCTAAATATGGATGTTATACAAAAGTCTGTTGAATATATTGCAAAAGCTGATGTACTTATAGTAGGGGGAACTTCATTGGTAGTGTATCCAGCTGCAGGACTTATTCAGTATTTTAAAGGCACTAAATTAATATTAATAAATAAAAAGCCTACTCCTTACGACAAGAAAGCTAAACTTGTCATAAATGATAGTATAGGAAAAGTTTTGGCTGAAGCTATAAAGTTTGATTAAGTTTTAACTAAAATCTAATTAATTTTAGAACCACTGGAAATTTTCCAGTGGTTTTTTTGTCGATGCATAGTTTATTGTGACTATAAAAAATCATGGAAAATAATAAAAAACTTTAATAAAAAGTAAAAGCTAGAATATACTTTAATGTAAAATTCAAAAATACAAAGGAACATAGGGGGTAGAGTGGGAGAATGAAAAAGATGATAAGAGTTATTATGAATGTATTTTTTATATTGATAATTGCGTTATTGTCTTGGATGGTAATTAGCAATGTTCTATTTAAAGGAGATAAAAGTAAAGCCCCTACTATTTTTGGGTACAGAAGTTTCATAGTCTTAAGTGGTAGTATGGAGCCTAAAATAAAACCTGGAGATGTGATATGGGTTAAAAAAACCCATATGAAAGAACTAAAGGAAGGAGATATATTAACATATATTTCTGAAGAAAACTTTATAACACATAGGATTAAAAAAATAGAAGGAAATAGTTTAGTAACTAAGGGGGATGCAAATAATGTGGAGGATTCTCCTATTAAATCTTCGCAGGTGTATGGAAAGTATTCATTTAGAATACCATATCTTGGTTATATTTTAGTGGGGTTAAAAAAACCATTAGTGTTTATTACTATAATTGCGATTTTTATAGTTTGTATTACTGTGGAGGTTTTAAAAAAGTGTTTTGCCCATTAATGTGTTGTGAAAAGGCATTGATGAGTATATAAATTAAATTTTATGGGAGGTTTTAGATATGAGTAAAAAAAGAATAGTTTCATTAGCTTTAGCAGGGGTACTATTATTAGGAGGAGGAGTTTTTGGAACACGCGCATATTTTAAAGCAAAATCTGATGTGGATGCAAATTTAGTAATAAAAACAGGTACATTAAAGGTAGCAAAAGAAAACGATTCTAAATGGGAATACAAGGGTGTAGCTGAACAGGTAGGCGAAAATGAAATAGATGCAGCAACAAAGGATGTTGTAAAAGTTAGTGAAAAAACAAATAGCTTTGATGTAGTTAAGCCAGGAGATGTTTTTGAAAAGGTTGTAACTATAACAAACACTGGAGACTTACATGAAAGAATTAAAGCTGTAAAAGTTGAAGGACAAGAAGTAGAAAATTTATATAGAGTATTTGACATAAAGATAGAAGGGTTGACTGACAATAAAATATTAGCTCCAAATGAAACTATGAATATTAAAATAACAGCTACTTTGAAGTCTACAATAACTAATGGTGATACAGAGACTACTTTTGAAAATCAAAATAATGATACAAGATTTGATATGACTAAGTTAACAACGGCTAAACTAGTACAGATAGATGGCTATCAAGTAAATGACCCTAGTGGCAAATAATATAGTTTATATATAAAAATTGTAGAGAGTAAGTACACCTTATTTGAGATATTATGAGTATTTTTAAACTTAATACTCAATAACTATAAATTGATATTACTCTCTATCATTATTAAAGTAAATTGTATAAGTATATAATAAAATTTCATAATTGGACATGAAATGAAAGTAGATTTTTTAATAAACCATTAATGAAGTAGGGTGAGAGTGTGGAAGTAAAATGTAAATTTAAAAGATATATAGTCTTTTTAATAGCTTTAACAATCCTATTTTTTAGTTTTGGATTGGGTGCTGAAGCTAAAGTATTTTCTAAAGATGAAAAAGTAAAAGTACTTCCACTAAATGGAGAAAGTAAAGAAGGCATATTCAACTTAAAGGATGGCCTTTGGTATCCAGGTAGAGAAGAAGTGAGAGATTTTTATATAGAGAACAATCATAAAGAAGAAATTCAAGTAGAAAAAATAAATTTTCAAATGATTTCTTTGTTAAGTTCAGAAAAACAAAAAAAAATTAACACTGAAGATGTTGCATATAAGGATTTCATGAAGAATGCTAATCTTTCACTTTTATGTGATGGAAAAACTCTTTATGGGGGGAATTTTGAAGAATTAATAGAAAAAGGTGAAATAGATTTAAATAAAAAAATTATTGTAAAGGGTAATGCTAAAAAGAACATGCAGTTAGTATTTTCTATATCACCAAAAGCGGAAAATAATCTCCAGGGTGTTATTAATGAGTTTAAATTAGGTATAACCTATACTATGGATGAAGCAATGGCTATAATACCACAAACAGGAGGCTTTTTAAATAATACATGGCTTATTTTTACTGGAAGTTGTCTATTTGTATGTGGAATAGTTTTAAATAGAAAAAAAAGGGAAAATGCCTCTTTTAAACAAGGGGGTAGGTTGAATGGCTAGAGACGGGAAATTTAATATAATAAAGAAGGTTGCTAGAAAATTTAATACAAGTAGAAAGACCACTGTAATATCATTAATTGCTTTAGCGCTAATAGTGGCATTTACTACATCTAGTACCTATGGTTATTTTAAAACCAGTTTAGGAATAGATTCTAATTTAAAATTAAAAACGGGAAGTCTTAAAGTTAACTTTTTAGGTGGAGATGAGAAAATTATTGAGAATGAAAGAGCTGTAATAAATATTTCTACAGATGAAAATCTAATACCAGGTAAAAGTGTGGAAAGATCCATAAGTATTAAGAACACAGGCTCTTTAACTCAAAAGCTTTTAATAAGTTTGGATAACTTTAAGGAAAATAAGATAAAAAATTCCCGTGGGACAAGTAAATTTTTATTAGATTATATAAACTGTGATATTAAAATGGTAAAAGGAAATACCACTAAGATTATTGCTGAGAATCAAAATATAAAAAATCTTAATAAGCTTTCTAAAAGAGTAATTATTTCTCCTTACGAAAAGATAGAATTGAAGGTTAATATTAAGCTTATAGATTCAGCACCATATTCCACAGAAAAGCGAAGTGCAAGTTTTGATATAGTATTAGATGCAAGACAAGTTAATGATAATTCTTACAGTAAGGATAAATATTTTAGTTATGTAACTAGAAGTAAAAATAATATTATTACTACAGGAGAATATCCAAAGCCTATAGTTAAAATATATGCGTCTGCAGGACCAGTTTTTAAAGGAGCGCTTCCTGACAAACCAAATTATGAAAGCCCTAGTTATGTTCAGTGGTTTAAAAATGCTGAATCATATATTTTAAATGATATATCTCGTAAGAGTCAGGGAAATACAGTAGGTGAGTCTTTTAATCAATATAGTAATATATCTAACTTAGGTGAAACTAGTGTTAGAAATAATATTGGAAGCACATATTTTAAAAGTTGGAAAGGAAATGTTATATCTAAAAAAGATGATATTCATGATAAGAGAAATGAACACGGTACTATTGTTCATTATATCGTGGCCATTGCGAATCCTATAAAAGAAGATTTGAATTATGGCAAGATACAGCTGGATAGTTCAAATATAAATATTTCACAATGGGATATATTTAGGAGTATGAAATCTAAAAATGAATATAAGGTTGATAGAGAGAGTGAAGATTTAGCTCCTATAGGTAATCCAAGAAGAGTTCTTACGTATGATTGGAAAGGAAATGAATATAAAAGAAACAATGGATATGGAAATTCTGTGGCTAAGGAAGCAGATTTAATAATTTTTGATATAGGAGGTAAAGGATATTATTCCTTAAATGAATATAGTGGAATTTTTGCAGATGAATTAGCTCAATCAGCATTAAATAACTTAATGGAGAAGCTACAAGGATATAGAGCACATGCAGAATTAGTTGGATGGCCTTGGAATAGGTATTGGGAAACTAATTGGCAAGGAAAAATGAGATATATAGTTTTAAATAAAATGGTACCTAATAATGATATATATTGTAGGTTAGATAGAACTGAATGTAGCATAAAATTTAAATACAAGGATTATGAAGTTAATTCTGGCACATATACTATTAAATTTATGGATAATAGAAAAGCTAGTGAAAGTTTAAATAAAAAGTCAAATAAAAATAATGAAAAAGTTTCAAATAACACTAATAAAGATAGTTCAAATAAAAATAATATTGAAGAATTTAAATTTGAATAAATAACATTAACCCATGGCTTACAATTTTTGGCTATGGGTTTTATAAAATAGTGTGGAAATGTTAATAACTCTGTTGATAAAATGTGGAAAACGTGAGGATAAAATGTGCATAACAACGGCGGTTTATACAACATTTCCTAGTATATCATTACATAAAAAACGAAGAAATTTAAAGTAAATAATAATAACAACAGCGTAATTAATTGTAATCAAATTTTATATAAAAACAACGTTATTTATGAAGTGGTAAGATAATAAACGTCGCAGGAAACAGACAATAAAAGTTCTGATAACTGTAGTAAATTAATAGTCAATAAAAAATGTTGACAAAACAATTTACAAATGATAAGATGATTAAGTCGCTTGAGGCGACAGAGAAAAACTGGTCTTTGAAAATTAAACAGAGATGATGATGATAAATCATAAAGTCAGTGAATTTGAGTTTGAGATTGAACTTTAAATTGAGAGTTTGATCCTGGCTCAGGACGAACGCTGGCGGCGTGCCTAACACATGCAAGTCGAGCGATGAAGTTCCCTTCGGGGAACGGATTAGCGGCGGACGGGTGAGTAACACGTGGGCAACCTGCCTCAAAGAGGGGAATAGCCTCCCGAAAGGGAGATTAATACCGCATAAAATTACGAAATCGCATGGTTTTGTAATCAAAGGAGTAATCCGCTTTGAGATGGGCCCGCGGCGCATTAGCTAGTTGGTAAGGTAAAGGCTTACCAAGGCGACGATGCGTAGCCGACCTGAGAGGGTGATCGGCCACATTGGAACTGAGACACGGTCCAGACTCCTACGGGAGGCAGCAGTGGGGAATATTGCGCAATGGGGGAAACCCTGACGCAGCAACGCCGCGTGAGTGATGAAGGCCTTAGGGTTGTAAAGCTCTGTTATCTGGGACGATAATGACGGTACCAGAGGAGGAAGCCACGGCTAACTACGTGCCAGCAGCCGCGGTAATACGTAGGTGGCGAGCGTTGTCCGGATTTACTGGGCGTAAAGAGTGCGTAGGCGGATGTTTAAGTGAGATGTGAAATACCCGAGCTCAACTTGGGTGCTGCATTTCAAACTGGGCATCTAGAGTGCAGGAGAGGAAAGCGGAATTCCTAGTGTAGCGGTGAAATGCGTAGAGATTAGGAAGAACACCAGTGGCGAAGGCGGCTTTCTGGACTGTAACTGACGCTGAGGCACGAAAGCGTGGGGAGCAAACAGGATTAGATACCCTGGTAGTCCACGCCGTAAACGATGGGTACTAGGTGTCGGGGGTCCAACCTCGGTGCCGCAGTAAACACATTAAGTACCCCGCCTGGGGAGTACGGTCGCAAGATTAAAACTCAAAGGAATTGACGGGGGCCCGCACAAGCAGCGGAGCATGTGGTTTAATTCGAAGCAACGCGAAGAACCTTACCTAGACTTGACATCCCAAGAATACTGTGGAAACACGGTAGTGCCCTTCGGGGAACTTGGTGACAGGTGGTGCATGGTTGTCGTCAGCTCGTGTCGTGAGATGTTGGGTTAAGTCCCGCAACGAGCGCAACCCCTATTGTTAGTTGCTACCATTAAGTTGAGCACTCTAGCAAGACTGCCTGGGTTAACCAGGAGGAAGGTGGGGATGACGTCAAATCATCATGCCCCTTATGTCTAGGGCTACACACGTGCTACAATGGTCGGTACAACGAGACGCAAGACCGTGAGGTGGAGCAAATCTCAAAAACCGATCTCAGTTCGGATTGTAGGCTGCAACTCGCCTACATGAAGCTGGAGTTGCTAGTAATCGCGAATCAGAATGTCGCGGTGAATATGTTCCCGGGCCTTGTACACACCGCCCGTCACACCATGAGAGCTGGTAACACCCGAAGTCCGTGAGGTAACCGTAAGGAGCCAGCGGCCGAAGGTGGGATTAGTGATTGGGGTGAAGTCGTAACAAGGTAGCCGTAGGAGAACCTGCGGCTGGATCACCTCCTTTCTAAGGAGAACATGAAAAGGAAGTCACCTTTTCGTAAATTATGACAAGTTCACTGAAATCTCTGTTTAATTTTGAGAGACCAGATCTCTCAAATGAAGTTAAACACTTAAGCGATTATACCAAATTAAAATTTGGAATACCTGCTTATGTTCTTTGAAAATTGCACAGTGAAGAAAGTAGAAATTATTACAATTGTGATGATTTCACTGGAGAATCAATTATAGAAACAAACTTATTAGATAATCTAATAAGTGCTAATTTGCAACAAAATCAAAGATTTTAAGATGAGTTAAGGAAACTCAATCAGCAGAGCTGATGAGTGTTAATTTGTTACAAAATCAGAGATTTTGACAAATTATACAGGTCAAGCTACAAAGGGCGCATGGCGGATGCCTTGGCACTAGGAGCCGACGAAGGACGTGATAAGCTGCGATAAGCTGTGGGTAGGCGCAAATAGCCTGTGAACCACAGATTTCCGAATGGGGCAACCTGCTCAGCTACGCTGAGTACTGTATGCTGAATTCATAGGTATACAGAGGCAAACCCGGGGAACTGAAACATCTAAGTACCCGGAGGAAGAGAAAGAAAAATCGATTTCCTAAGTAGCGGCGAGCGAACGGGAAAGAGCCCAAACCTAAGTCTTCGGATTTAGGGGTTGCGGATAGATCATAACGTCTTAGATTTTCTAATCGAAGAGAGCTGGAACGCTCCACCACAGAAGGTAATAGTCCTGTAGGTAAAAGAAATATAAGATAGATCTACTCCAGAGTACCACGAGACACGTGAAACCTTGTGGGAAGCTGGGAGGACCACCTCCCAAGGCTAAATACTACCTAGTGACCGATAGTGAAGAAGTACCGTGAGGGAAAGGTGAAAAGAACCCCGGGAGGGGAGTGAAATAGAACCTGAAACCGTGTGCCTACAAACTGTCGAAGCACTTTACATGTGTGACGGCGTGCTTTTTGTAGAACGAGCCAGCGAGTTATGGTATGTAGCAAGGTTAAGCACTTAAGGTGCGGAGCCGCAGGGAAACCGAGTCTGAATAGGGCGATTAGTTGCATGCTGTAGACCCGAAACCGGGTGACCTATCCATGGCCAGGTTGAAGCGGAAGTAAAATTCCGTGGAGGACCGAACCACGTTGGTGTTGAAAAACCATGGGATGAGCTGTGGATAGCGGAGAAATTCCAATCGAACTCGGAGATAGCTGGTTCTCCCCGAAATAGCTTTAGGGCTAGCGTCAGGTAATTGAGTAATGGAGGTAGAGCACTGAATAGGCTAGGGGGCATATCGCTTACCGAACCTTATCAAACTCCGAATGCCATTTACTTTTATCCTGGCAGTCAGACTACGAATGATAAGATCCGTGGTCAAGAGGGAAACAGCCCAGACCATCAGCTAAGGTCCCAAAGTGTAAGTTAAGTGGTAAAGGATGTGGNTAAAGGAAACTCGCTCAGCAGAGCTGAGGAGTACTATATTTCTAAGGTCTAAAGACCTAAGAACTATAGCATCTGGTGATTATGGCTTGAAGGTAACACCCCTTCCCATTCCGAACAGGACGGTTAAGCTTCAAAGCGCCGATGGTACTGCAGGGGAAGCCCTGTGGGAGAGTAGGTCGTCGCCAGGTTATTTGGCTGGATAGCTCAGTCGGTAGAGCAGAGGACTGAAAATCCTCGTGTCCCTGGTTCGATTCCTGGTCCAGCCACCAACTAAATAAGGCGCTATGGCCAAGTGGTAAGGCAAAGGTCTGCAAAATCTTCATTCCCCGGTTCAAATCCGGGTGGCGCCTCCAAAAAAAGAACTATGATAACTCATAGTTCTTTTTTTAGTGGGCTAGAGTGTCAGTGGGCTAGTGGGCTAGAAGGTGGAATCAATGCTCAATTTTAATTAAGAATTAAGAATGAAGGATGTTTTTCTTAACAGAAAAACTTTAAATTAAGGTCAATGTAAATCCTTTAAGAGGCTTATATACAGTTTAAGCGGGGATGGTGAGTTAATGCTTACTATCCTCGCTTCTTTTGCGCAGGAGGAAAGTCGCTCAGTCAGTGAAAACTGCAAATGGAGAATAAGAAATAATTTTAAAGATGGTATACCAAACACATTTCAAGTATATGGTTACAACATATATAAAGGTAAAATGCAAATAAACCCTAAAGAAGTAGAAGTCGTTATAATGATTTTTAATGCATATTTAGAAGGGATGGGGAGACTTGCCATTGCAAAAAAATTAAATTCAATGGATATAAGAACTAGGAGCAACAAGCAATGGGATAGTTCTAAAATTAAAGAGATATTAAATAATGAGAAATATACAGGGGGGTTATTGTTACAGAAAAAGTATATTGCAGATCATTTAGAAAAGAAAGCTTGTTTAAATGATGGAAGACTTCCTAAATATTATGTAAGTAATAATCATGATGCAATAATAGAGAGAGATACATTTAATAAAGTTCAAAAAGAAATTGAAAAACGCAAGAAGAAATATAAGGTAGGAAAATTTAAAACGAGTAGCAGCTTATGCAAGGGTATCTACTGATAATGATGAACAACTATCAAGTTATGAGGCACAAGTTGATTATTATACAAGACAAATAAAATCAGATCCTGCTTGGAGTTTTGTTAATGTATATTCAGATGAAAGAATTTCAGCTACAAGTACTAAAAAGCGAGAAGGATTTAATAGAATGATAAAGGATGCTTTTGGCCGAAACATAGACCTTATAATAACAAAATCGGTTAGGAGGTTTGCTAGGAATACAGTAGATACATTGATAACAGTAAGAAAGCTAAAGGAAAAGGGTGTAGAAGTATACTTCGAGAAAGAAAATATTTATACCTTGGACAGCAAGGGAGAATTGCTGATAACAATTATGAGCTCATTAGCTCAAGAAGAATCAAGGTCAATAAGTGAAAATGTTACATGAGGGCAGAGAAAAAGATTTGATGATGGTAAAGTAAGTCTGCCTTATAAACATTTTCTTGGATATGAAAAAGGAGAAGATGGATTACCAAAGATTGTAGAAAAGGAAGCTAAAGTTGTTAGATTAATATATAAACTTTTTCTAGAGGGTAAAAATCCATCAGCAATTGCAAGACAATTAACTGAAAATAAAATACCAACCCCAGCAGGTAAAGAAATTTGGAAACCTAGTACGGTGATGAGTATTCTTAAAAATGAAAAGTATAAAGGAGCAGCCATACTTCAAAAGAGTTTTACAGTTGATTTCCTTACAAAGAAAAAGAAAATTAATCAGGGAGAAGTTCCAAAATATTATGTTTAAAATAGCCATCCCGCCATAATTTCTCCTGAGGTTTATGATTTGGTTCAGCAGGAAATCAAAAAAAGAAAAAAGGTAAAAGGTTATAAGACCAGTGGAAACTGTTTTCAGGAAAGATAGTATGCGGTGAATGTGGAAGCTTTTACGGAAGTAAGGTATGGCATTCTAATAGTAAATACCGTAGAGTTATTTGGCAATGCAATTCTAAATTTAAAAATAGTGAAAAGTGTAGCACACCACACCTTTATGAAGATAAAATAAAGCAAGCTTTTGTTGAAGCTTTTAATAGTTTGATTGAAAATAAGGATGAAATTTTAAAAGGTTATAAAGGAATAATACAAGCTTTAACAGATACTTCAAAGTTAGATAAAGAAAGTGCTAAGCTTCAAAGTGAGCTTGATGTAGTTACGGAAAAGCTAAGAAGATGCGTAGAGGAAAATGCACATAATGTTTTGGACAAGAATGAATATGATAAAAGGTATAAAGGTTTAGTTGAAAGGTATGAAAGTATTAAAAAGGATATTGAAGGAATAAATGAAAAGCAACTAGAGATAAGTGCTAAGCAGGAAAACATTGTTGAAGTTATAAAAGAGCTTAAAGCAAGAGATAGCTTAATTACTGAGTTTGATGAGGAACTTTGGTTAGGAACAGTTGAGAAAGTAATTGTGAATACAGAGGAGAAGATAACTTTTGTATTAAAGGATGGGATGGAATTAGAGTGGAATATATAAGATAACACCCATAAGGGTGGCTTCGATATGAGCTTGCATTGAAGTTAAGAATCAGTTGAGAAACCTAAATGGGTATAAATGACCTTATTAAGCAACATAATGATAAATCAATGTACAGAAAAAGAAAGGACAAAAAATCACAGCAATCTAGTTTCAATATAATTGCAACGTGTTGCACTGAAAGCTTGCATAAATGCGCAAAAATTGATATAATATAGAAAATAACCGAATATAGGGGTGATAGATATTAGTGAATTAGCTGCAATTACAATAAGATTAGCAAAAGAAACATGTGAGAATTTTAAAGAACTAGCTAAGAGTAAGGATATTTCACAAGGAAAATTTCTTGGGGATTTGGTTGATATGTATAATAAAAGTCAATCAAAAGAAAATCCTTTAATTGAACAATCTAGTAATAATAAAATACGTCTTTTGCTTAGATATCAAAATGAGTTTACAGAAGATGAAAATAGAAGAATGTTGGAACCAAAAGTTTATGAGTTTAAGGGAGAAGATATTTTCACATTGCAACAGGGGAGAAATATTGAAGTAATAGATTCAATTCAATCTTTAAAAGAAGAATTTAATATTAATAATTCATTAGAAGATTATTATTGTGGATATTGGTTTGGTATATTTAATGATTTGGAGAAAACAAGGTATGTTGTAAATGAATGGATATGGATTACTGATAAGTATTCGAAAAAAACAAAACTAAGTGTTAGAAGATGTAAATTTGCAAATAATTTGATGGATATTGTGAATTGTATTGAAAAGTATGCCTTCATAGGGGATGTTGAAAATGTTGAATATTTATTAGCCAAGAAGATTGATGATGACCAAGAAATTGAAATGTTTAAATAAAATTCAGTTTTAAGGAGTGATTCTGGTGAAAAAATATATGATTTAGAGATACTATATATTCCTGGTGAATATAGTTACAAGCAAAGGATTAGGGGTTTACAAAACTATGAGCATATATCTGGAAATCAAAACTTTAATGGTTGTGGAGGCGTACAAACATTCAAAGGAAGCAAACTGATACTTTATGGAATTGATGAGGAAGGTAAAGAAATAGGAGTATCAATTAAAAATGAAGTTCTTCATACCTTTGAAAGAGAAATGCTTTCGGGAAGTTTTGTAAGAAACTTAGGTAATAAGCTTCCTAAAGAATTAACAATTGAAAGAGATATAAATGGTAGCCTTAAGCTAACTGAAGAATCCTGTAAAAATGTCTATAGGGGGATGCATCCTTGTAAAAAAAGCAACACCTAGAGTGAAAAATTATAAGTGTTAATTAAGAGAAGAAATTATATTTAGGAGGGCAACACTGTGATATTTAGAAACTATGCAGGTATTTATTTTCAATATCCATTAGATGGATATTATTATAGTTTTATTAGAGATGTTTTTGAAGCACGTCTCATTTCGTATGATGAAACAGTAGCTGAATGGAATAAGGGAAATTACTCTTATTTTAATCAATGTCTTAAAAATTTAAGAACACAAGCAGCATCTAATATTGGATTTTGTATGGAAAGTTTTATAGAGTACTATTTATCAGTAGATGAATTAGTTAGATTGGAAATGTTAAAAAAATGTTATCATAATAGCATTAGAGAAGAATACAATCAACAATGTTTTCCATTGGGGCTTGGATTAAATTCTACTTTTAACTTTAGAAAACAAAGTTTTGATACTAAAAATCCACATAATGATATTGTTTTTCTGAAAAAAAATAAAAAAGATGGAAGAATATTAACTAATAATAAATCGAATAGTGATAATGTTGGGTTTCAAATAAAAGCAATTATCACAAATGTGATTGATACAATAATTACTCCTATTATTAAAGGAAAGTATTCACAGGTGTTAACACTTCTTGAAACACAAGATGGCGATGGAAACATAATCCATACAAAAGAAAAATGTTTATTACATGTAAATTTACATAAAAATAAATTTAATAAATTTGAAAGAAGAAAATTAGAAAATTTTATCATAAGTCCTAGTGATATTGGAATACCTCAACAACTCATAAATAATTATTATGATTACATGAAACATGCTTTTAATAATGAATATGATTTTTCAGCATATATTTATAACGGATTATGTTTATATTACAATTGGATTTGTTTTATGGGACAATGTATGAATAAACAAAAACAAATAGATAAACTTCCAATTGTAGAGCGTTTCAACGAAACTTTAATTGAAATATCGGCATAAAGAGAAATTCTTTGCTAGAAATATTTATTTGATATAGAATTTTTAAATAATTAAATTTGGAGGGAAAAATATGAGTAGAGATTTATTGGTAAAAAAAGGAAAAAATCAAAAATAGATTTATGTCAAGTTCCTTTAAAGATAATATATCTGAAACAATATTAGAAATTGTTGGTGCTACAGAGGCAGATTATTATGGGACAACTTCACTGGAAGATATTAACCAAAAAGATGCTTCAATTTATAAGGTTCAATACTATAAATATAGTGATTATGAATTAATAAAATGCTCATTTGGAGCAGCTATTAATACAGAGGAATATAAAAACGAAAAAATCCTTATTTTTAGCCAAGAGCCTGAAGGTGTTTTAGAATACAATGTCGCAGAAATTATCGAAGAATAGTTATAACTTTTAGATATTTGGGTATGTAAAATATATTTTCGTGCAGAATAAATAAGGTATATTTGAAAGAAAAAGACATGAATATAAAAGGTTCAATCGTATACAAATAAACAGATAAGAACTCTGATAATACTCATAAAGTAGAAAAAAGCAAGTATGAAAATAGTTAGTTGTTGTTTAAAAAATTCAAAATACTTGTTGGGGTGCACCTTTTAGTGTAAACTCACACAATTTAGCGTTAACCAAGCTCAAATTTTTTCTTAAAGAAGTCGTTAAATTGTATCAAAACCATAGTCAATAGACAAATAATCAATTAAATATTGATACAATGGAAAGCTCTTGATTTCAAGGGCTTTTGTTGTTTTTTGGAACAAATTAGTGTAATATTTTAAGTTTGGGGTTTGTAATTATAGACTTTTATATTGGAAATGCACACCCCTATGGATTTTTATTAGGGGGGTGCATTTTTTAGATGGTGTGTGCACAATTTAGCGGAAATAAAAAAATATGATAATATTAATACTGTATATTTAAAAATTCATGAATTTAATAAGGAGGATCAAACATAATGGCTGTTACAATTGAAAAATTTAATGATAACTATATAATGGTAAGCTTTAATTATAGCTATGATAATGTTTCGGCAATCAAAAAAATAGAAGTCAGCAGATGGAATGAAGCGAAGAAAGCATGGATAGTGCCCAATACTAATAAAGCCCTATATGCAATAGCTGTAGCTTTTTGTGACGAAGATATTATATTTGATTCATCAATTGATTTGTTTGATTTATAGTTGTTAATTGTTAATTTCCCCATATTCAAAGAATAAAATATGGTTTTGTAATCAAGCTTTATAATCGTGGAATATTGGGTGAGTTAAGGTGTTGTGTGGAGAAGGTGTATCTAGTGGATATATTTCCACTAAAGAAGAAATATAATTTTGATACAATAGAAAGTCTTTGATTTCAGGGGCTTTTCGTGTTTTTGGAGAAAATGAAGTGCTTGAAAAGCAAGGATTGAAGATGAAATTTGGAAATATAATTTAAAAAATGCACTTTTTAATAAGATTATTAAAAATGTAATTTTAGAAAATTACATTTTTAATAGTTGCAATAAACTTCCTTGTGTGATATGATTACATCATGGTAAATAAAGTGATTTTAGAAAGGTAAAATATTTTATGGAAAAGTTAAGCGAATTAGTTGAGTTAGTAAGTGGATCGCCTCAGTTTAGAATTACTGAAGTGTTTGATGAAAAAACACCGCTTTTTACTTATTATAGTCAAACAAATTTAACAGATGATTTGGTAGGTATTATTTCAAGAACTGTGGACAATAAACAAGTCAGGACAAATGATAAACTAAATACCTTATGCGATGGTGATGTAGTATTTAGTTTAATCACGGGAATTGCAACGATAGTAAGAAAAGAGCATGAGGGATATATTTATACGCAAAACTACGTTAAGTTATTACCTAGCCATAAAATTGATTCAAAGTTTTTGGTTTATCTTATTAATGAAAACAAAACAATCAAGAAACAGTTTGTGCTGGGATTGCAAGGTTCTCAAGTTTTAAAATATACTCTAAAGCAACTTAAAGAGCTTGAAATACCGAAAATACCTTCCATAGATAAGCAAAAAATTATAGGACAAGTCTATTTTAATCAGTTAAGGTTACAAATTCTTAGAAATAGAGCAGCGGAACTTGAAACAAAAATCAGATTATCCAAGTTAGAGGAGGCATGGGGGAGATGAATGAAGAGCAATTTGAAACTGAGTTAATACAGTATATTACCAGTGGAACCATAACTAAGCCTGAACATCTAGAAGGAATCAGCGACTTTATTGTTAGAGAAAAACCTGCTGATTACTTTATAAAAACAAAACTGTGGAAGTATGAACCAAAAATTAAAACTACAGAAAAGCTTTGGAATAACTTCAAAGAGATTCTTGAGCGGCACAATCAAAATACACTTGATCATCCTTTAAGTACTGTAGAATTTAATCAAGTCAAAAAGATTATATCTAATATTCAAACACCATATGAAGCTGGACAATTTTTATATGGACTTAATGGTGTATCGCAAATCGAAATTGATTTAGATGACGGTCGTCACGTGTTTTTAACGGTTTTCGATCAAAAACAAATTGGTGCTGGAGATACAGTGTATCAAGTAGTTAATCAGATTGAACGTCCTGCAGTTATCACTGGAAAACAAAATCGTCGTTTTGATACTACACTTCTTATTAATGGACTACCTATAATACAAATTGAAGAAAAACGTGATACACATGATGTCAATGAAGCACTAAATCAAATGCATCAATATTCCCAGGAGAACCAATATAGGGATATTTTTTCTACTCTACAAATATTGGTGGCAATTACACCAAATAACGTGAAGTATATGGCTAATACCACATCAGATAAGTTTAATAAGGACTTTGCTTTTAACTGGCAACGTAAAAGTGATAATACGATTGTACGTAATTGGAAAGAGTTTGCTGATTCAATGTTAAGTATTCCAATGGCACATCAAATGGCTACTAATTATATGATTTTGGATGGCACAAAAAACAAACAAACGCTAAAGGTAATGCGTCCATATCAAGTATATGCTACCCAGGCTGTAATTGAAAATCTAAAACAAGTTGATTTTGAGTTCGGCACAAATAAAGTAGGGTATATTTGGCATACTACTGGTTCTGGTAAAACTATAACTAGTTTCAAAACAGCGTGGCTTGCAAGTCGTATGCCAAAAGTTGATAAAGTTGTTTTCGTAGTAGATAGAATTGCTTTAACAAAACAAACAAATGAAAATTATAAGGCCTATGATCCAGATGCTAGTGAAGATATGCTTGGAAGTGTTCAAAATACTTATAATACTAATGATTTAAGTCGTAAACTAAAGAGCAAAGATAATAATATTATTGTTACTTCTGTTCAAAAGCTTGATACTTTAGTGAAACGTAAATCTTTTAAATCACCTGATAAAAATATTGTATTTATCGTTGATGAGGCACACCGTTCAACTGGTGGTGAAAGTTTTGAAAAGATACAAAAGGCTTTTAAGAAATCTGCTTGGGTTGGTTATACGGGAACACCAATGTTTGATGAAACAACTAATGGCTTACGCACTGAAGATATTTTTGGACCATTGTTACACGCTTATACCATTCGTGAAGCAATAGCAGATAGAAATGTTTTGGGCTTTAAAGTTGATTTTGAAACAACAATTGATGAAAAACAAATGAAATTAAAGTATCTACCAAACTTTTACAGAGAACGTTATCCGAAGTGGACTGAAGAAAAAATTATAGAAAAGATTAATAATCTAAGTCAAGAAGATATGGATGATGCAGTTGAACCAAGTTTTTATGATGAAAATCCTGAACATATCAAGTTAGTAGTTGAAGACATTTTCAAGAATTGGCGAAATCGTTCAAATGAAGGTAAGTATAACGCACTCTTTACCACTCATGTTGGTGGTGGAAAAGCTAGTACTCCAATGGCAATGATGTATTTTAATGAATTTCAACGAGTAAATGATGAGAATAAGAAAAACGGTGGACAAACATTAAAAGTAGCAGTTACATTTAGTCAAAACTCATCTAATAATGATAGTATGCTTGCCACTAATCAAGGCTTACATGATGCTATTGTTGCATATAATAAAGAATTTGGTACAAGCTTTGGCATGGATGATGTAGCAGGATATACACAAGATGTTACTAGTCGTTTGAACAAAACTGTTACAGACAAGAACTTCTTAGATATTGTAATTGTGGTAGATCAACTTTTGACTGGATTTGATGCACCAGAACTTAATACCCTTTATGTAGATAGAACACTTAAAGGGGCTGCACTTATTCAAGCCTATTCAAGAACAAATCGTATTGCTGATATGCAAGAAAAACCTTGGGGGCGTATTGTAAATTATCGTTGGCCTGCTCAAAATGAGAAGTTGATGAATCAAGCTCTCGCAATTTATGCTAATAAAGCTTCTGCAATTTTATCAGAAGATGAACAACGTAAATCTAACCAAAAGGATGGTATTATAGCTAAAGCTTTTGAAGATGTATTTAATGAAGTTAAAGAGACGGTTAAGAAATTAGACAGTTTAACTAATGAATTTAAGCAATTACCACCTTCTGAGAAGCAAAAAGAATATATGATTGATTTATTGCGTGATTATAATGTTGGTATGGCTAAATTAAAACAATATAAACCTGAAGAAGCTGATGGAAATACAGTAGGTTTCAATTACGAAAATCCTGATGAGTTAGTTGAAAAATTAGGTATGACAAGTGAACAAGAAACTATGCTTACTACAGTTTTAACCAATGAGCTTAAACAACATATATCAAAAGAAAAGAAAATTCCTTTTTATCAAATTGAGTTAAAAATGACTCATGTGAAAGATGTGAAAATAGATTATGATTATTTAACTGAATTGGTGGAACAATTATTAAATCAAGTACATGAGGGTAAGAGCCAAGAAGCACAAACTACAAAAGAGAAAATTGATCAATTTGCCAATGGTTTAGAAGATAGAAATTATGCTATGAAGATTATGAATGCAGCAATGGCTATTATCAAAGGGCATTATCCGCCGGAGGGTACTAATCTTAAATATCCAGTGAAACTTAGTGATAGTGAGCAAATTATTCAAGCGGCTAACAATGTAAGTCTTGATAGGCTATTCTTAGATTTTCGAGTAAAGTGGGGAATTACAGATATTATCACAAGTGCTCAGATGCGGGAATTGTTTAGTCGTCATCGTTATGGATTACAAGATTTAGATGATACTGGTCAAATTCGAGATATAATTGCCAAAGCAAGCTTGGATTATAAGACGCTAGCACATAGCGAAGATGTACAGGCTTTATCTAAAATCAAGTACCGCAATGGTTTGCGTGAGGCCATTTATGAATTAGCTGATGATCAGGCTGAAAGTTAAATTATACCTAATGATACTTTTAAAAATTAATTATTGAACTGTCAACTATGAATTGACAGTTAAGATAGGAGATAAAATGGATGAAAATAAAGTAAATGTACCTAAAATAAGGTTCCCAGGATTCACAGATCCTTGGGAAAAGCGTAAGGTTGGAGACTACTACTACTTTAAGAATGGACTTAACAAAGGCAAAGAATTTTTTGGTCATGGAGTTCCTATTGTAAATTTTACTGATGTTTTTCATAACCGTGGTATTAATGCATTAAATTTGAAAGGAAAGGTTAGTTTACAACCTTCAGAAATTGCAAATTATATGGTTCAAAAAGGTGATATTTTTTTTACAAGAACATCTGAAACAATTGATGAAATTGGATATCCATCAGTTATGATAGATGAGCCAAAAGACACTGTTTTTAGTGGGTTTGTGCTAAGAGGTAGAGCTGTCAAAGAAGATCCGTTAACCATTAAGTTTAAACAATATGTTTTTTATACAGACGAGTTTCGTAATGAAATGATTAAAAAAAGTTCTATGACAACTAGAGCGCTTACATCTGGTACAGTGATTAAACAAATGGAATTTTGTTTTCCTAAAGATAAGAGAGAACAGGATAAAATTGGTAACTTTTTTCAAGAACTCGACAACCTTATCACCCTTCATCAGCGTAAGTTAAATCACTTGCAAGATAAGAAAAAAGGTTTGTTACAAAAAATGTTTCCTAAAAATGGTGAAAAATTTCCAGAACTTCGTTTTCCAGGATTTACTGACCCTTGGGAACAGCGTAAATTGGGAGATATACTGAAATATGAGCAACCAACAAAATACATTGTCGAAGATACTGATTATAATGATAGTTTTTCAACACCAGTTTTAACAGCGGGGCAAAGTTTTATCTTAGGATATACAGATGAAACTGATGGCATAAAAAATGCAAATAAAAACAATCCCGTTATAATATTTGATGACTTTACAACATCATCACACTACGTTGATTTCCCTTTTAAGGTCAAGAGTTCAGCAATGAAACTACTTACATTAAAAGATGAAACTGAAGAGTTTTATTTCATTTATAACGTGTTGAAGAATATTAAATATCTTCCACAAAGTCATGAACGACATTGGATTTCTAAGTTCTCAGAATTTACAGTATCAGTACCAGTATTTAGTGAACAGGCTCAAATTGGCACATTTTTTAAGAACCTAGACAACCTTATCACCCTTCATCAGCGTAAGTTAGAGCATTTACAACAACAAAAGAAGGGACTTTTACAACAGATGTTTATCTGATAGCTAGCATCCGTAATACTCCCACTTTTTAAGTGGCAGCTAACGGCTGCACGCTCCTGGATTGGTTCAACTAAATTCAGTGGGAATAAAAACTCTCACTGAAAAGTTTCACCTTATCTAAAGCAAATTAATAAAAGAAAGGAAATAAAAATAATGAGCAATAATATACAATCAATTACTAATAAATTATGGGCAATGGCAAATGAATTACGTGGAACGATGGATGCATCAGAGTACAAAAATTATATATTGGCATTTATGTTTTATAGATATTTATCAGAACATCAAGAGGAGTATTTGTTAAAGAATAATGTTATTGATGTTATAGAGGGGGAGCCTATTAATGAATCCTATAATTCACAAGTAGATGAGTCGGAGCTTCAAGATTATCTGCAAGATATTTCAGCAAGCTTAGGATATGCAATTGCTCCAAAGGATACGTGGCAGTCATTGATTGATAAAATTAATGATTCACAAGTTATTCCTAGTGACTATCAAACTATTTTTGATAACTTTAATAAAAATGCAGAATTAAATAAAGAAGCAGTAAAAGATTTCCGTGGAGTATTTAATGATATTAATTTAGGAGATTCTCGTCTTGGGAATTCTACAAATGAACGCGCTAAATCACTTAACAACATAGTAAAGTTAGTTGATAGTATTGAATACAAAGGTAATGATGGAAAAGACATTTTAGGTGAAATATATGAATACCTAATTGGTCAATTTGCGGCTAGTGCTGGTAAAAAAGGTGGAGAATTCTATACACCACATCAAGTAAGTAAGATTTTAGCTAAAGTAGTAACAGAAGGTGTAGAAAAATCAGATGAATTATTTAGTGTATATGACCCAACAATGGGATCAGGTTCTTTATTACTTACGGTAGGTCAAGAATTACCAAAGGGCACTCCCATGAAGTACTTTGGTCAAGAATTGAATACAACTACATATAACTTGGCACGTATGAATTTAATGATGCATGGTATATCTTATAACAATATGATATTAAGTAATGCTGATACTTTGGAAAGTGATTGGCCAGATGGTCCAGATGCAAAAGGTATTGATCATCCACGTAGTTTTGATGCAGTAGTGGCAAATCCACCATATTCGGCAAAATGGGATAATGATAAAACTAAATTAAAAGACCCACGTTTTAGTGAATATGGAAAGTTAGCACCAGCTTCAAAGGCAGATTACGCTTTTATATTGCATGGTATATATCATTTAAATAAGACTGGAACAATGGCTATTGTTTTACCTCATGGAGTTTTATTTAGAGGTGCAGCAGAAGGAAAAATAAGAGAAACTTTAATTGGTAAAAATTATCTTGATACAATAATTGGATTACCAGCAAATTTATTTTATGGAACAAGTATTCCAACGGTAATTTTAGTGTTAAAGAAGAATCGTGAAAATAAAGATATATTATTTATTGATGCAAGTAATGATTTTGAAAAGAATAAAAATCAAAATAATTTAAGAGATGAAGATATTGATAAAATCATAAAAACATATAAGGAACGTAAAGACGTTGAAAAGTATTCTCATTTGGCATCTATCCAAGAAATTAGAGAAAATGATTTTAATTTAAACATACCACGTTATGTTGATACTTTTGAGGAAGAAGAACCAATTGATTTAGAAGAAATAAATAAGCTGTTAGAACAAGATAATAAGGAAATTGCTGAGCTTGAAGCTGAGATTAATGAACAATTGAAGATTTTAGGCGTAAAAATTTAAATTTGTTGTTAAAGGGAAAGTGAGGTATTCACTTTCCCCCATTTGCTTGGGAACAGCGTAAGGTAATAATTTGAATGTGCTTAAGTTTTATAAGGGTAGAGGACCAGATTTTACTACTGATTCTAATACTTGAATCTTGCATTTTACGCAATTAAGTCTTATTTTAGCTCCTATAGGTAATGTTATATTTGGATAATCATGACCAGATGGAAAATTAAATATAGTGGGTCTATTTAAAGACAGAATTTTATCTTTAAACACTTCATTTAAGGATAAGCTTTTTTCGCGATTTTCTGTATCGCAATTAGTGAAATGACCTAGTATAAATCCTCTGCATTTTTGAAGTTTATTTGCATTATAAAGCTGTGTAAGCATTCTATCAATTTTATAAGGCTCTTCGCCTATCTCTTCTAAGAAAAGTATTTTATTTATAGTATCTATTTCATAATCTGTACCCAAGGAACTACAAATTAAAGAAAGATTACCGCCTACTAAAAAACCTTCTGTTATTGAATTACTGAAGCTTTTAATATGGGAATCGTAGGAATCTATACAGTAGGGCTTAAAGCCATTCTTTAAAGTGCTTAATAGACTCTCTAGAGTTCGCTTTTCTAGTAAATTGGATGTGAGCATTGGACCGTGAAAAGTTATAAGATTACAACGTCTGTACATTTCATTAAGGAGGACAGTTATATCGCTGTAGCCTATAAAGGTTTTAGGATTGTTTTTTATTATATTCCAATCTATAAGTGGAAGAAGTCTGCTACTTCCATACCCACCTCTTAAACACATGATTAAGTCTACGGTTTTATCTATAAACATTTCCATCAAATCATTAACTCTATCCTTGTCACTCCCAGCTAAATAGCCATTTCTATTAAAAGCATTCTTACCAAATTTAAGTTTAAACCCTAAGCTTGTTAGTAATTCAATATTTTTCATAATATTTTCTTTGTTTTCAGGTCCGGAGGGCGCTACTATACCTATAGTATTACCTTCGCTTAATTTATTACCTAGCATTTTTACACCGTTACAAGAAACTTATAAAAATTATAAAACTTTTATGTTAGTTTATTTGTTTTTGGATACCTTTGTTTGTAGTATTATGATAAATCTTAATAACTTAACTTTCGCACATAAATTTCAAGCTCTTAGAGAATCTTTTCAATTCATATTTAAAAGGAGCTGTCGCACTAAAAATAAATACTACGATATATTGTACTAGATTTAAATTTTTAAGACAGTATATTGTATGTAAATTGTTTAATGCGACAGCCACTTATCCTTATATTTTCAATTATAAATTTAAAAATTTTATTTTATAACTACGAAAGTTCAATTAATAGTTTACTATATTTATATTGTAAGTTTTTCTAAGTTTCCTTAACGGCACACCTCCTTTTTTTTATAATTTTTTATGGTATTTTATGATTATCCCACAAAAAGTATTACATTACTTGAATTATGAAATTTCATAATTCACCACATTGTATCTTTTTGTGGTTTAATCATTTTATATATTTTTATAAATTTTCATTAACAATTATTAGATTCTTTATAAGTTATTATTAAATAGTATAGTTTATTCTTATAATATATGCATATATTATAAGGGTAAATTAATAAAAGATTAAATTAGGGCTTGGGTTACTATAAATAAGTTTTTATAGGGAATAGGGAAATGGAGGTATCCCTATCAAGTAAATTCAAGCTGAAGCTATGAATTGCTCTATATTCATTTAATAGTAAATGAAGAATATTGGCAAAATTAAACTAAAATTACATGGTTAATTAAAGAAATGAAATTTTTAATTCATAATTTGAAGGTGATAGGATAATTAATGAAGAATGTTACGAAAACACGAAGTATTAAAGGAAAATTGATAAAAAAGTGAATCATATAAAGATAAATTCATTTTTTACGCTAATTTAAGAGTATTTATTGATTAAAAGCCTTTAAACCTGTGTGGAAGCCCTAGATTATTTATGAAAAGACTAGTATAATCTCTATATGCCCCAAAAGGTGATATTTAACATATTTTTAACAAAATTATAATATATAATTGTATTATAGTTTATTAAAATTTAAGCATTAATGATAGAAGGGTGAGGGAAGTGTATAAAGAAATAATCGAAAGAAAGAAATTGCCAATAGCGACTTTTTTAATAACTTTGCTATGTGCGTTTATATATTTATATAAATTTATTTCTATATGGATTACCGGCGATGCTGGTGTTATGGATGACGTATTAGGTTTAGGAATTTTTATATGTATGGCTACAATATCAATTGGAGAAATATATAGATCTTGTATAAGATATAAATATTCTATAATTGCAGATCAATTTATAATTCATAAAATGGTTAGAAATAATAATATAGAAGAGGAAAGCGTTAAATTTAAAGATATAAAATTTTTAGGTAAAGTTAAAGACTTAAAAGAGGACTATAAAGTTAATTCTACTAAAAAATATTTATGTTCAGTATTTAAAACTAATAGATACTGTTGTGTATATTCTAATGGTAGAGAACTTAAAAAGTTCTATTTTGAACCTAGCAAAGAAATGATTGGCAAGTTAAGATTTATGATGAATAAAGATGAATGTAAAGCATATATGAGAAATAGAGTTAGTATTTCTATATAAAAATAATAGGCTATCTAAGTTATCAACAACTGGTTTATTGGAGGTTGATAACTAAGATAGCTTTTTTTTATTTTGCACTTTCCCATTGTTCTTCTTTTATTTGAGATAGTAAATCTTTATTTTCTATTAAATCTAAACCGGTAATTGCAAGAGCTGTGCATGCCTTCATGCATTGTTCTAGGGAAAATTCTTTTATTGTTTCTAAAGCAAATTCCTTTGATGGATAAGTAATTTTAGTATCTTCTGTTATTTTTATAAATGGATTTATGCATGGAACTACGTGACTTACACTACCGAGACTTAAGCCGGGCATAATTTTTGGAAAATCTTTAACGTATATAATTCCTGATTCTTTTAAGTTATGTGAAAATACCCTACATAAGGTTTCATTGGGATGCATTTCTTCATAAGGAATACCATATATACTTACGTCTGTATCTACAGAGAAAATATCTCCAATACAATTAACAAAAGATTTTATAAAGTTTAAAATTTTATCACCTTTATCTAAAGTCATAGAATTGATTAAATAATCTATTTCATATTCGGAGGTGAAAGTATAAGGATTACAAGAACCTCTCCAGTTAATGGCTTTTATATCATAATCTTTTGGTAAATTTTCTTTAAGGAAATTTGTAAAACTGTATGTAAGAGTACCGCAGTGGCTAGGATTACAGGAGGATAATAAGTAATTTTTATCTTTTGGTATTGAAAATTTTACTTTAGCAGGAATTAGGGCATAGGATTTTAGAGTTTTTGTAGTTGTTACATTTGGATGAGCCACTAACACTGCGTCTATATCCTTAAAGGTTCCCTGCTTTACCATAGTTGTTTTAGAGCCATTTATATATTGACCAGGACAACCTATTACAACTAAAGTACCACCTAGCTTAGGAAGTACTTTTGAAAGTCCTATGGCAGCACCTAGAGACATGGTAGTAACTAAATTGTGACCAGATACATGACCTTGTTCAGGATCACCGTCATATTCACATAAATAACATATTTTTGGATGACCGCTTCCCATTTGGGCATAAAAGCTTGTGGGGATCTGAAGATAATTTTCCTCTACATTAAAATTATGCTTCTTTAACATATTAATTATATAATTATAGCAATTATATTCTTTAAAACTTTCTTCTGGATTATTATATATATAATTAGCTGTGTCATAGAGTTCAGTTTTTAAAGTGCTTAAGTATGATATAATTTCTTGTTTCATTTATAAGTGTGTCTCCTTTCTAATATAACTTTAAATATTAAATGAATTTTTCAATGAAATTTTTAATTTCTAAATTGTAGTGGAAGGCAAATATAACTTTTAATGTGAAATTTAAAATTAAGCTCTTTTAGAAACTAACTATAATTTGAAATTTGCAGGTAAGTAATAGGTAAGAGCTGAGAAGTAAGAGTTAAGGATAAAACTCAAGGAGTTTTTTAAATTAATTTGTAAGTAACAGGTAATAAGTAATAGTTGTGGTGAAAATTCAGGTTTGCTGAATTTCTTAAAGAAACTCTTACCTTTTACCTACCAGTTTTTACCTTTTCGCTCTTACTTCTTACTTTTTACCTCTTACCTACTCTACAAATTGCTATTTTACATTCTAAATTTAAAATGAAAAACGTTTATTTATCTAATGTAGAGCTTGAACTTTATGTGCGAAAGTTGAGTATTTAATTTTAAATTTGAAGTTATATTCACTTTAGAATTATAAACAAATTACTTCTTATTTAGTATACCCAATAAATAAGTAGATATTTGTCGCATGAAAAGTTGTATGGACAAAATAAATATATGGGGGTTATTGAATAAAATATAGTAAGAGAGGCAATAATTTAAATATTAAAAGGATAACATGATTCAAGGGGGATTTATATGAATAAAAGAAGTTGTATTATATGCGGCAGGCCTCTAAATAATGGTATAATTATTAATGGAAGAGGAATTTGTAAAAAGTGTGAAGAAAGAATAGTAGGTTGTAATATAGAAACAGATTTCTATGAATACTACAAAAACTGCATAAGAAGAAACTTAATAGGTGATTTACTAAAGGGAGAGGATTTGATTTGTCAGGATTACCATTATTAGAAGGAATATTAAATTATATAAAAGAAAAAAATTTATATTTTTGCATGCCAGGGCATAAGGGTGGTAAGGGATTTCTTACTACCGAGATCGGAAAGAAATTTTTAGATAACTTAGCTAAGTTTGATATAACAGAAGTAGATGGAGTGGATAATCTTCACAATGCTGAAGGAATAATAAAAGAATCTCAAGAGCTTTTGAGTGCATATTATGGGAGTAAAAGATCCTATTTTTTAGTTAATGGAAGTACTAGTGGCAATTTAGCTATGATATTTTCTTCGTTTGAAGAAGGTGATAAGATAATAGTGGAGAGAAATTGCCACAGATCCATATTTAATGGAATTATAATGAGAAAATTAAAGCCTGTTTATATAAAAAATAAAATAAATGAAAAATTTAATGCTCCTCTTTCTATAGATATGGAGCATTTTTTGTGTACATTGGAGAACAACAAGGATGCAAAGGGAATAATTTTAACCTATCCTAATTATTATGGTATATGTTTAGATTTAAAGAGGGTTGTAGAGGAAGCGAAAAAGTATAATATGAAGGTTTTAGTAGATTCTGCTCATGGGGCTCATTTTGGAGTTAATTCTAAATTGCCTCCTCATGCAGTAAAATTAGGAGCACACATAACAGTTATGAGTTCCCATAAGACTCTTCCAAGTTTTACTCAAACAGCATACTTACATATAGGGAATAATGAAATAAATGAAGAAAAAGTAAATTTTTATGTGAGTTCATTTTTAAGTACTAGCCCTTCTTATATGTTAATGTGTTCTATGGATTATGGAAGATACTATCTTCAAGAAAATGGTGAAAAAGATTATGGAAAACTTATACAGTTATGTGAAACTTATAGAAATAAAATTAATAAACTTAAAGGGTTTTATATATTAGGAAATGATGATATAAATCAGGGAGAGAATATAGACTTAACTAGGTATATATTAAATATAGAAAAAGACTACAGTGGACATAAACTTTTAAATTATTTAAGAAAGCAGGGAATTCAGTGTGAAATGAGTGATAGCCAAAATGTAGTGCTTATTTTTTCTCCATTTAATGAAAAAAAGGATTTTGAAAAATTATATGAAAGTCTAAAAAATTGTAATTTAGAGAAGCTTAAAGAAAAATATAAAAAGAGTTTCATGGGCCAAATACCAATAAGAGCTATAGAGCCATATGAGGTTATGAGTAAACTTAAGTTAAAAGTTAATTTAAAGGATTCTCTAGGAAAGATAAGTGCTAGGGCAGTGGTGCCTTATCCGCCAGGTATTCCTGTGGTGATGCCTGGAGAAATTATAACTAGAGAAGTAATAGATATGATAAAATATAACTTAGAAAATAATATAGATGTAATGGGATTAGATGAAAAAAATAAGGACATAGAAGTGCTGGATTTTTAGCAAATAAAGCATAATGGAGGAATGGAAATGAGTAAGGGACTTCTTATAACACTAGAAGGGCCAGATGGCTCAGGAAAAACAACTCAAATAGATTTATTGGAGAAATACCTTAAGGAAAAGGGATATGAGGTTATAAAAACCAGAGAACCTGGTGGAACATCTATAAGTGAAAAAATAAGAGATATAATACTTGATAATGAAAATAATGAAATGTGTGGTATGTGTGAAGCACTTCTGTATGCAGCATCAAGGGCTCAATTAGCTAGTGAAGTTTTAAAACCAGCTTTAGAACAGGGGAAGATGGTAATATGCGATAGGTTTGTTCATTCATCCATAGTATATCAAGGTATAGGAAGAGAATTAGGTGAGGATAGGATAAAGTACATAAATGAAGCAGCTTTAGATGGATTAAAGGCAGATTTAACTATAATGCTTACAATTCCATATGAAGAAGGTTTAAAGAGAAAGTATAAACAAAGAGAATTAGATAGACTAGAGAACTGTGGAAATGATTTTCACAAAAAAGTTTTTCAAGGCTATTTGGAAATATATAGAAGATATGATAAAATAAAAGTAGTAGACGCAGATAGAGATATAAATGAAATACATGAAGATATAATAAAATTGGTAGAACAATTAATAAAAGTACAATAAAATTAAGTAGCTATTTTATATTAAAAGTTACTCCATATTAAAGTATAATACAAGTTAGCAATTGCAAAAGCTAAAATAATAAAATTGAATAATAAAGACACTTGTATTATAATAATATATTAATAATTTATTTTTAAAATAAAAGCATATATCTAGCTAACTAGGGGGTATTAGTATTATGCTTTATTCCACTAGAGCTAGTTTATAAAATAAGGGGGTATTGTTTTATGAAACTTGTTATTGTAATAGTACAGGATGATGTATCAGCAGATTTAATAGACACTTTAACAGAAAGTGGGTATAGAATTACTAAATTAGCTACTACAGGTGGATTTTTAAAATCAGGGAATACAACTCTTTTAATTGGTGTTGAAGAGGAGAAAGTTGAGCATGTCTTGGGCATATTAAAGGAAGAGTGTAAAGCTAGAAAACAAGTGGTAACATCACCATCACCAGTGGCAGGCTCTACAGGGGTATATGTACCATATCCAGTAGAAATTGAAATAGGAGGAGCTACAGTTTTCGTGTTAGATGTAGATCAGCATTTAAAGATTTAGATCTTTGGAGGGTAACTAATGAGTTTTGAAGATATAATTGGGCATGAGAACATAAAGGAACAAATGATGAGAGCTATAGAAAAAGGAGTATTATCTCATGCACATCTTATAATAGGAGAAGATGGAATTGGAAAGAGTACCATAGCTAAGGCTATGGCTCTTAAAATTCTAGGAAAAACTAAGGATATTCAATATCCAGATATAATTCAGTGGAAAATCCCTAATAAGGAAAAGTCATTAAAAGTAGACCACATAAGACAGCTTATAGAAGAGATAAATAAGAAGCCTTATGAAGGTGATAAAAAAGTAGTAATAGTATACCAGGCTGATAAAATGACTGAGCAAGCTCAAAATGCTTTGTTAAAAACCATAGAGGAACCTCCTAAGGGTGTATTTATAATTCTACTCTGTGATAAGCTACAGGTAATACTGGAAACTATAAAATCTAGGTGTCAAATACATACGTTAAGAGCTTTAGGGGAAGATGAAATTAGAAAATTTGTCCTTAGACAGTATAAGGATTTAAATATAGAACAAGAGGATGCGGTAGTAGCATTTAGCGCTGGAATACCGGGGAGAGCTGAAAAATTTGTGGAGGATGAGGAGTTTCACTATATTAGAGATGGAATTTTACAAATCCTTATTTCTATCACAAAAGTAGATGAATTAAAAGCATTAGAATATGAAAGTTTTTTTAATAAGTATAAAGAAGATTGGGAAGAGATTCTAAATTGTGGCTTAACTTTTGTAAGAGATGCTATGATTTTTAAAGAAACGGGCAATAGGGAACTTATAATAAATAAGGATAAAATTAAAAATGTACAAGAATTGGCTAATGTGTTTTCATATATAAAATTAAATGATATTATAGATATAATAGGGTATGCAATAGATGGTTTACGTAAAAATGTCAATTCATCATTAATTTTTGAAATGATGCTACTTAAATTACAGGAGGTTTAGCATGGTAACAGTTATAGGAGTGCGTTTTAGAAAGGCAGGTAAGATATATTATTTCGACCCAGCTGGATTACAATTAAATGTTGAAGAAAAGGTTTTGGTTGAAACTGCTAGAGGTATAGAGTTCGGAGAATGTGTAATAGCAAATAGAGAGATAAGTGAAGATAAAATTGTAGCTCCATTAAAATGTGTAATAAAAAAGGCTGATAAGGCGGATATAGAAAAAAACGCTGAAAACAAAAGGAAAGAAGAAGAAGCTTTTCAAATATGCATTGAAAAAATAGAAAAACATAATTTATACATGAAACTTATAGATGTGGAATACACTTTTGATAATAACAAAGTTATATTTTATTTTACAGCAGAGGGTAGAGTTGATTTTAGAGAATTAGTAAAAGATTTAGCATCAGTATTTAGAACAAGAATTGAATTAAGACAAATAGGTGTAAGAGATGAAGCTAAGATGATAGGAGGACTTGGACCTTGTGGTAGACCACTATGTTGTTCTTCATTTTTAGGTGATTTTGAACCTGTGTCTATAAAGATGGCAAAAGAACAAAATCTTTCTTTAAATCCATCCAAAATATCAGGCATATGTGGAAGACTCATGTGTTGCTTAAATTATGAGCAAGAAAATTATGAAGAAATAAGAAGAAAATTACCAAAAATGGGATCTGTAGTAGATACACCTTATGGAGAAGGTGAAGTTTTAGGAAATAGTGTAATAAAAGAGTCAGTTAAGGTAAAAATAAAAATAGATGGAGAAGAGACTATAAGAGAAATACCTATTAAAGAAACGAAGCTTATATCTGGAGATTATGAAGATGCAGTAAAAGAGGAAGAAATAGACATAGAAATCCAAGATGAAGAGGACAGGAAAATAATTAAAGAGTTATTTAAAGAGGACTAGGGGGTTTCAAGATGAAATCTGTATTTAGGGTTGTTGGAATGAGAACTTGTAAGGATGTAAGTAAAATCAAAAATGCCATTGCAAACAATGAAGGTATAGTAGCTTGTCAAATAAACAAAGAAAATTCCCAAGTTGAAATAATATATGATGACTATTTTGTAAATGAAGACACATTGATGGAATGCATAGAGCGATTAGGATATACCGTCATATAAAAATCTTCTTTTAAAATTTAGTGAAACATGATAAAATAAGTAATGGATAATGATTGTCCAAAATGTTAAGGAGGTGTGTTACTATGGCATATAAAATTACAGATGCTTGTGTAAGCTGTGGAGCATGTGCTTCAGAATGTCCAGTTAACGCTATAAGCCAAGGAGATGCTCTATACGTTATAGATGCAGATACTTGTATTGATTGTGGAAACTGCGCTAATGTTTGTCCAGTAGGAGCACCAGTTCAAGAATAGTAATTATTATAGAAAAAGACCGCATGTGCGGTCTTTTTTATATTGCTATGGGTAAAAAAAATATTAGTCACATATTATAGTAATGATAAATATAATATATTAAAAATAAAATATGCATAGCTTCTATTCTCAAAGACATATTTGTTTAATATTCATATAATTCTAATCCTTAGTAATATCTCATACATATGAGATATTAGCTAGGGATTTATTTTTTATGTTGAAATATGGTATAAATTATTGAAAATTAAGTTTAACTTGATAAAGGATAGAGAGAAGTTTATAATATAATGATTACATATTAACAAATGGTTAAGAACAAGGAGGTATGAAATATGATTTCTATATATAAATCATTAGAAAATCAACAATTACAAGAAATTGAGCATATAGAAAATGGCTGTTGGATAAACATGGTGGCACCATCAGAAGAGGAGATAGCTTTAGTATCTAAAAAGACAGGAGCGCCAGTAGAATTTTTAAAAGCAGCACTAGATGAAGAAGAGACTTCCAGAATAGAGTTGGAGGAAAACATACTTATAGTGGTTGATATTCCTTTTACAGAAATGGAGTATAATTCTCTTACTTATGATACATACCCTCTTGCTATAATACACACACAAAATGAAATAATAACAGTTTGTTTAAAGAATAGTAGAATACTTCAGGATTTTGCAGAAAAGAAGATTAGTTCTTTTTATACTTTTAAGCGCTCAAGATTTATACTTCAGATTTTATATAGAATAGCTAATTATTATTTAATATATTTAAGACAAATAGATAAAAAGAGTTTATTAGTTGAGAAAAAACTACACAAATCTATGAAAAATAAAGAATTAATTCAGTTATTGGCTCTAGAGAAGTCTCTCGTGTACTTTTCCACATCATTAAAAGCTAATGAAATAACTTTAGAAAAAATGCTTAAATTATCTATAATGCAAAAATATGAGGAAGACAAGGACGTTCTAGAAGATGTAATAGTAGAAAATAAGCAGGCTATAGAGATGTGTAATATATATAGTAATATATTAAGTGGGACTATGGATGCCTTTGCCTCAGTAATATCTAACAACTTGAATATAGTTATGAAATTTTTAGCAGCTATAACTATAGTAATGTCAATTCCAAATATGGTTTCAGGATTATTTGGTATGAATGTAAATGTTCCTTTTGCTAATTCTCCATATGGTTTTTGGTTTGCATTAGCTATAATTGCAGGGATATCTTCTATAGTTACATTAATACTTGTAAAAACAGATATGTTTTAAGGGGTAAGGTAAGAAGTAAGAAGTAAAAAGTAAGGTAAGAAGTAAAAGGTAAGAAGTAAGAGTTTTGGGGAGTTAAAATTAATACATGAAGGGGTGAGTAGAAATACCTTAGGTTGTTTATTTGTTTTGAAAGCAGATAAGCTACACTGAGTATATAAAATTATGGATATGGTAAGAGAAGATGAAACCTTGGATGACCTTCAATTAGGAGGTTTATGTGTTATACAGAAAAAAGAAGGCTTTAGATTTGGAGTAGATGCAGTGCTTTTAGCCAATTTTTCTAAAGTTAAAAGTAGAGATAGAGTAATAGATTTGTGCAGTGGCACAGGGGTTATCCCTTTTATAATAGAAGGAAAAAGAAATCCACAGTACATATGTGGCGTAGAAATACAGCAGGACATGGTAGAAATGGCAAAGCGATCTATAAGTTATAATAAATTAGAAGAGAAGATGGAATTTATAAACGGCGATTTAAAAGATAATGAACTTTTGAAAAATTTAGGAAGATTTAATGTGGTGACAGTAAATCCACCATATAAACTAAAAAATTCAGGTATAACTAATTTAAGAGATAAGGATGCCATAGCTAGACATGAAATACTTTGTACATTAGAAGATGTAATAAAAGCCTGTAGGAACCTTCTTAAGGATAATGGAAGGATGTACATGGTACATAGACCGGATAGACTTGTGGATATAGTAACACTTATGAGAAAGTACAAAATAGAACCTAAAAGAATAAGAATGGTACATCCATCTGTAGGGAAAGCTCCTAATATAGTTCTTGTTGAAGGACAGAGGGATGGAGGAAAATTTTTAAAATGGGATGAACCTTTATATGTGCACAATGAAGATGGAAGTTATACAGAAGAAATAGAGAAGATTTATGGAAGAATTAAATAACAAAGGAATGATAATAAAATGAGCTTAGGAAAGTTATTCTTAGTAGGGACACCAATAGGAAACTTATCAGATATAACCTTAAGGGCATTGGAAACTTTAAAAAATGTAGATTTAATAGCAGCAGAGGATACAAGGCAGACCTTGAAGCTATTAAACCATTTTTCCATAAAAAAGCCACTGATAAGTTATCACAAGTACAATGAAATGGAAAGAGGAAATGAAATAATAAGTAAATTAAAAGATGGAATTAATATAGCGTTAGTTACAGATGCAGGTATGCCAGGAATATCTGATCCAGGCAGTATTGTAGCTGAAAAATGTGTGGAAGAGGGGATAGAATTTGAAGTAATACCTGGAGCTACAGCAGTTATAACCGCTCTTGTATATTCTGGTTTGGATACATCCTCTTTTATTTTTAAAGGTTTTATGCCTAGAGAAAATAAAGATAGAAGAGAATTTTTAGAGGATTTAAAAGATAGGCAGGAAACATTGATATTTTATGAAGCGCCACATAGACTTAAAAAAACTTTAGAATTTTTGAAGGAGAATTTAGGAAATCGTAGAATATCTATATGTAGGGAATTAACAAAGTTGCATGAGGAAATTTTAAGATTTACATTAGAGGAAAGTATACAATATTATAACAAAAACCTTCCAAAAGGTGAATTTGTTCTTATTTTGGAAGGAAAAAACAGGGCTCAGGTAGAAAAAGAAAAGATGGAGCTTTGGGAATATATTACCATAGAAGAGCATATAAAAAAGTATATAGAAAAAGGAATGCCTAAGAAGGAAGCAATAAAAACAGTAGCTAAAGATAGAAATATGCCTAAATCAGAGGTATATAAACATTCCCTAAACTTATAAACACATGGTTAAAAAAGGAAATGTTAACATTGTGTTTTTTTACAGATTTAGCGTTGAGTTTAAATTTTATAAATGATATAATTAAAAATATGATTTAGTGTAAAGAGAAAAAATACACAACTAACTATAGTATATGAAAATTCATAAAAATTATTCACAACGTTAGGAAGTTAAATTAGAATATACGACGACAGAAGTTTTTTATAATAATTTATAGTAGGGAGGAAATGGGAGTGAATAAGAAGCTTATATCCGTATTAGTTGCTACGGGGATTATATTGGGGACAACTTCACCAGCGATTGCCAATCCGAATAGTACAGTAAATAAGAGGAAAGCTGAATTACAACAAAATAAGGATGCTTTAAAGAATGCACAGCAAAAGAAATTAGACCTAGAAGAAGAAATTCAAAAGTTAGATGGTAAGATAGAAGGTTTAATGAGAGAAAGTGGCAATATAAAAACTAAAATAGCAAGCACTGAAAAAAGTATAGAAGCTACAAAAAAGCAATTAGAGGAAGCAAAAAAAGAATTAGACAAGCAGCAGGCTATATACAATCAAAGAGTAAGAAATATGTATATAAATGGTGCAGATAGTTATTTAGAAGTTTTATTAGATTCTGAAGATTTTTCAGATTTAATAAGCAGAGTAGATATGATAAAGAGCATAGTAACTAGTGATAAAAAAATAATAAGCGAGTTAGATGCTAAAAAAGAAGAAGTGAATAGTAAAAAATTAGCATTAGATACTGAAAAACAGAAGCTTGTAGCATTGAAATCAGAAAACGAAAACAAGTTAGCTAAAATGGATGAAAATAAAAAGGAACAAGAAAAAGTTCTAGTAAAGTGGAGACAAGAAGAAGACAAATATAAAGATAAAGTTGAAGATTCTCAAAAAATGTTAGCAGATGCTAAGAGAGCAGTAGAATTAGCTATGGCATCATCAAATGAGAGTAGACCATCAAGAGGTGGCGGATACACAGGTGGATCTAGTAATTCATCTTCAAACTCGGGTTCAAACTCAGGTTCAAGTTCAAACTCAGGTTCAGGTTCAAGTAATGTGGTAGTTCCAGGTTCTTCAGTTGGAGCTGCAGCTGTGAATGAAGCAATGAAGCATTTAGGTACGGCTTATGTATATGGAGCAGCTGGACCATCAAATTTTGACTGTTCAGGGCTTGTTCAGTACTCTTATGCAAAGGTAGGTGTGAGTCTTCCTAGAACAACTTTTGCTCAAATAAATGTTGGTATACCAGTTTCAAGAGATCAATTACAAGTGGGAGATTTAGTATTCCCTCATACTGGTCACGTAGGTATATATGTAGGAAATGGACAAATGATACATGCACCTCATACTGGAGATCACGTGAAAATTTCACCAGTATATAAATTTTATGCGGGAAGAAGAATAAGATAATAAATTAAGCTTATAAACCAGAGGTTTATTTTCAGATTCACCACCAATGATAAAGAAAATAATCTTCTGGTTTTTTATTTTAAATTGTAATTAAAAGAAATGTAAGTTTATTATTATTGTAGATTGCAACTAAAAATAATTTTAAAAATATTAAGTGATTATCCCACAAAAAGCATTACATTACCTGAATTATGAAATTTCTCTGGAATGACTTGCATAAGAAGCAACGGAACTATTTAAATTTAATTTTAGAAATTCTTCTTTTAGACAGATAAAATTATCGTAAGCCTGGCAAGGACGCCAGGCTAGCGAACCTGAGGCAGGACGCTGAATGTGAGCGTTAGATAATTTTATATGGCTAAAAGATTAGAATTTCTTAAATTAAATTTATTGTTCCGAGCTCTTATGCAAGTCATGGAGGAGAAATTTCATAATTCGATCACATTATACCTTTTGTGGTTTAATCATTAAGTTAATTTTTCTCATGAATAGATTTAGGTACATGAAAATAAATAACAACTCAAAGATGCTGGTATATTTTGTGTCAGACAAGGAAACAGGTTCCGCCGCTAGTAGAACTATCGGTGGGCTCTGCTGACGTAGTATGACGCAAAATAGACTAGCATACTGGCTTGTTATTTATTTGAATGTGCCTTATCATTAAATTCCCATCTGTAATGTTCTGCCACTTTAGCGCGCCATAAATTGAAATTTGGAACTTCACTGGCGTGGGGATTGTTGTTGTGTATTATGTATGGCACACCATCCTTGCCCCTCTTATCTGAGATAATGCCTATATGCTCATAGGGTTCTAAAAAAACCACTATGTCCCCAGGTTGCCATTGTTTCAAATTATCTACATTAAAAGGTTTGATTTCCTTAGTTAAACTTAAAGCATGTCTTTGAAAAAATACATTAAGGTTTGGAACTCTTCTAAAATCTATATTAGGGTCAGGAGCGTCTTTAACTCTGGGATAATCCTTTAAATGTTCTTGTATGTCTTTATCCACTAGTTCCTTTAAGTTTATACCGGCACCATTGAAGGCTCTCCAAATCACGTCAGTGCAAACTCCTTCTCCTTTTGGGGGATAGCCACCTATGTAATAAACACTTTTATATTTAGTCTTATTTTTAGCCTCTTCTCTAGCGGCAGTTACTAAATCTATAGGATCAAAGACACTATTTTTGTTTTTATCTATTTTTTCATATTCCTCAGGCACTTTTATTTTTTTAAAAGGATTTTTAATAAAAGGATCCTTAACAGAAGAATTATCTTTGTTTTTAAAAGTGAAAAAAGAAAATATTACAGCTATAGCACATAAAATCATGGAGATTCTTACTAACTTTTTCAAATAAAGACACCTCTTTACCATAGAGATTTTATAAAATTTAAATATAATTTTTAATTTAAGATTAAAATTCAGGATGTATGATTTTTAATAATTTAAATATAAGTACTATGTAAAATTATATTATGATTATCCCACAATAAGTATTACATTGTTTGAATTATGAAATTTCTCTGGAATGAGTTGCATAAGAAGCGAAGGAACTATTTAAATTAAATTTATTGTTCCAAGCTCTTATGCAAGTCATGGAGGAGAAATTTCATAATTCCATTACATTGTATCTTATTGTGGGTTAATTATATTATGTAATTTAAATAAAAGGGTAAATTATTGGTTACAAAAATATGTCATAAGCATAACAAATGCAGTAAAAAACCGCATGACGGAAATCATGCGGTTTTAAGCAAAAATTATGTAATTAATATTTAAATTAAATTATTTTTCATTTTTTATTTCATTTAAACAAGATTTACAGATGTTTTTGCCTTTATAGTTTATAACGTCTCTTGCATTTCCACAGAAGATACAAGCAGGCTCATATTTCTTTAATATTATTTGCTCACCATCTACATATATTTCTAGAGCATCCTTTTCAGCGATATCTAAAGTTCTTCTTAATTCTATTGGAATAACAATTCTTCCCAATTCGTCTACTCTTCTTACTACACCAGTTGATTTCATTTCTAAATTCCTCCTTATATTATAAATTCATTTTATACACTTTTCGACAAATTAACTGGACGTTTCAAGTTAATTTGACATATAAGATGATTTAATGATTAAATAATTATTCGTTAAAATTACAAAATAATTATTAACTTCCATCTATAGTTAATATACTACCATTTTATACAAATGTCAATATGTTTTTTAAAGTTTATACATTTTTTACTATTTGTTAAGAAATTAGACTTATCAAGGGATTAAGCTAAGTTGGTTACTATAAAGTAATAAATTTTACAAAAATATTATGAAAAAAATATAGAATAAAAAAAGTAATTATTTGGATTAATTATACTATATGTCGAAAGGCTTGTCTAATAGCTTAATAAAAGTATACTATTTATTAAATTATTGTCTACACATGAAAAAAATATTCATAAATTTTGCAGAAAAAATATAATATCCCTATGAATTAAGCATCAGAATGTATTATTATAAGTGAATGTTAATTAATTGCTTTTTTATGGAACACTAAATGTAAATAATAAGAAATATTTTTATAATTAATTTATAGATATATTAGGTTATAATATTAACTATAATTGAGAATAAATTATAAATATATGAAGTGTTTTTTCATCCATAGATGTGAATACCAAATATTTTGAAGGGTTAGGTTAGTTTTATGAAGGAGATAATAAAAAAATTAAAAGAATTTGCAGTGGAAAGTAATAAGGACTTATATATAGTAGGTGGATATATAAGAGATAAGTTAATGAATTCTAAAAAGGAACCAACGGATATAGATATAGTTTATGGAGGGAATATTAAAGAAATAATAGAGTATATGGGATTAAATAGGAGTGATATATATCCATTAAAAGCTGAAATAGGTATATATAGAGTTATAATAAAAGGAAAAATAGTTGATATAAGTAGCTTAAAGGGTAAAAGCATAGAAGAAGATTTAAGTAAAAGAGACTTTACTGTAAATGCTATAGCACTTAATTTAAAAAATAATTTTATAATAGATCCTTTTGAAGGAAGAAGACATTTGGATAATAGAGTGTTAAAGGAGGTAACTAAAGAAAGTATATTAAATGATAGGGTAAGAATACTCAGAGGAATTAGGATTATAATAAAAAGTGGAATGCATTTTTCAGAGGAAACAGAAAAAACCGTAAGACTTGAAAGTGCATATTTAAAGGAATGTACTAAAGAAAGAGTTTTTAGTGAATTTATGAAAATAATAAGCTGTGACGAATTTGGAGAGGCATTTAGTATGTTAGATAACCTTGGCGTTTTAAAGGCGTTAATACCCTATATAGAAGAGCATAAGACCATAGGAAAATGTAAATATCATGTGGAAGATGCGTTTACCCATATGAATGCTGCTTATAAAGCTTTTAAAGATTTAATAAAGGGACAGATAAAGTTAGAAGGGGCAGATTTAAGGTTATTAGAGAGAAGAGTAGGTGATTTTACTTTAGAAGACTATATAGCTTTTGGGGTATTTAATCACGATATAGGTAAGTATCTTTGCTATAGAGAAGAAGGCGGAAAGGTCAGTTTTTTAAATCATGAAAAAGTTGGAGAAAAAATAATAAATGAATTCTGTGATTTTTGGAAATTTCCAAAGGAGGGCACAAGAATAATAACTAAATTAGTAGAAGGACATATGTACCCTTTAGGATTATTCAAAAGTAATTTAAAGGATTATAAAAAAAGTTTTTATAAATTTTTTAGAAAATATGAAGATGTGATTCCATATATATTAATGACTTCCCTTTGTGATATGTATGCAACTACTATTTTTATCAATACTTATAATGAATGGGAGGTTTATAAAAAGTTTTTGGAAAAACTTTTGAAGGAATATGAAATTTATATTACAGTTAAAGGCAATCCAATAATCCATGGTGATGAACTTAAAAAAATATTTAATTTGAAGCACAGAGAAATAGGAGAAGCGTTGTCTTTAGTAGAAGAGATGAATTATAGAGAATTAATAGAAAGTAAGGAAGAGGCAGTGAACTTTTTATCAAAAAGGTGTATAATAAATGAGAATATGTGAAAACGATACAAGGAGGAATACAGCATGAAATTTTTTATTGATACAGCTAATGTGGAAGAAATAAGAAAAGCTAGTGAACTTGGAATAATAGATGGAGCAACAACTAACCCATCTCTTATAGCAAAAGAAGGAAGAGACTTAAAAGAGGTTATTTCAGAGATTTGTTCTATCGTAGACGGACCAATAAGTGCTGAAGTTATGAGTCTTGATGCAGATAATATGGTTAAGGAAGCAAAGGAACTTTCTAAGCTTCATAAAAATATAGTAATCAAAATACCAATGTGTGAAGAGGGACTAAAAGCAGTAAGTAGACTTTCAAAGGAAAGCATAAGAACAAATGTAACATTAATTTTCTCTGCTCAACAAGCACTACTTGCAGCTAAAGCAGGAGCAAGTTTTGTAAGTCCATTTATAGGAAGACTTGATGATATAGGTAATGGTGGAATGAGTATAATAGAAGATATAGCTGAGATATTTGCTATATATGGCATAGAAACAGAAATAATAGCTGCTAGTGTAAGAACTCCTATGCATGTACTTGAATGTGCAAAAGCTGGCTGTGACATAGCTACAATACCTTATAAAGTTATAATACAAATGGTTAAGCATCCATTAACTGATGCAGGTATTAAAAAGTTTATAGAAGACTATGAAAAAAGCACAAAATAAGTAACATATTAAAACCTTTAATTATAGGATAAAAGCCCACAGGTTTAAATTTTAAATACTTGTGGGCTTTTTTTAGTTATAAATTATTTTAACTAAAAATAAGAAAATTTTAGTGGATTATGTCTACTTGTGTTTATTTTAAAAGTATAAATATATTAAAAAAAGCGAATGATTAGAGAAAATAAATTAGCAATCCACATAAATTCAACAGTTTATTCACATAATAATTGTGGATAATGTGAATAACTTTTGTACAAATTATCAGATAAAATCAGTAAAGTTATTTAAACATGCAATTTCAATTTTAGATAAGTTGTCCACAAAAGATGTGGATTAAATGTTGATAAATGTGGATAAGTATAAGTTATACACAGCTTTATTATAAATTTATATGAAAATATTAATATTATTTTAAATTTTATATAGAAAAATAAAATTGATAACTTGTAATAAGGTTATAAATACCTTATAATATATTATATAAGTGAAATTTTTATGGCTTAATATTGACTATTATACTATTTAATATGGTAAGTTTAAGCGTCCACTTATATCAAAATTCATGAAGGAGGGGGTTTTTGTTAAGTGGAGGAAAAAAAGTTTTTTTCTATCGAAGATATAAATGAATTAGCTAGGGATGTATCCATAAACAATATAGTACCGTATGATGACCTACCACAGTATGATTTATTTTTGTCACAAGTAATAGATTATTTGAATGATAGATTTGAAAATGAAAAATATACAAAAAATATTGTTCAAAATTATATTAAAAGTGAAATTATATCTAAACCAGAGGATGGCAAAAAAAGAGGATACACTAAACTTCATCTAGCTCAATTAGTACTTTTAAGTTATATGAGACCAATACTTACAACAGATGAGATAAGTAAGGTTTTTAGACTGGCTTTTAATGAGATTAATGACAGAAGTGACGATATAATATCTTGGGAAAGGGCATATAAAATATTCTCTAAAATCCAAGAAGAAAGTTTTTCAGATTTTTTATCTAAAGATTATTTTAAAGAAGAAGAGTTTAATGAAATAATAAGCGAATTAAAGTTGAAAAATACAGATGAAGAAAGAATACTAGTATTTTTAGTAGTAATGACGCTAATAGCACAAGCTAGTGCTATTAAGAAATTAGTACAAAAAATAGTTGATGTATATAAAGAAGAACAATCTGAGAATCAGGAATAAAAGAATATAATAGAAAAATAAAAGCTTTATGTTAGCATCACGTTTAACATGAAGCTTTTATTTTAACGTTGGATGGTGAATTTTCACCACAACTATTACGTATAAATTAATTATAAAAAACTCCTTGAGTTTTATCCTTAACTCTTACTTCTTAGCTATTAGTTATTACCTATTATCTACTACTTACCTGCAAATTACAATAATTGTAGTATGGGAAAATATATAAAATTATAGATAGTATGTAAAAATGGACAAGATTATAGGTAGGTATATAGTAAAAATCCATATATAATATTGAAAGGAAGTGGTATATGTGGAGTCTATAGTTAACCTAATAGGGAATTTAGGATTTCCTATAGCCATAAGCTTATATCTTTTAATAAGAATAGAAGGCAAGCTTGAAAATCTTACTCAGAGTATAAATAATCTTTCTAATGTAATAAACAAAAAACCGATTGGTTAGTTTAGGTTGGTAGATATTAGTGTGCTAGTTTGCTAGTGGGCGAGATAATTAGTGTGCTAGTGTGCCAGTGGGCTAGTGTGCTAGGGAAGGAGGATTTTCCTTCACGATGCTACGGAAAATCTTCATTTAAAGGGTTTAGTTGGCGGAAAAGCGGAGCTTTTCCGCCAACTAGCTAACAAGTGCTAGTTTTTACATTTGAAGGAACTATTTTTACTCCGTTACCAAATATACCAGATTGGTAAACTAATTTGGCATCTTCGAAAAGAAATGATTCTTCTCTATCTGCTACAAATTTTATTCCATCTACGGTAGTTTCTACGTCTCCTTCTCTTTGTTCATCCAGAACAATTCCGAGTTTAGGGCCGCCTCATCCAAAGCCTTTTATCATTAGTCTAACAGCAGATTTATTATTTTTAGTTAGACCTGAAGAAAGTATTTCTTTTGATTTTTTATCTAAAATTAAATTCATATATAAACACCTCCTATACCCCTATAGGGTATCTTTAATATTATTATATGCATTTACTATTAGTATGTCAACTATAATAAGAAAAAAACACTACATATATTTACAATTATTTTTATAGAGATATTATTTTCTATTAGCTCAACCTCGTTCATAATTTTCAAGCTTTACAATAGATGAATAAAGGGAATATAAATATAGGTTCTAAAAATAATAATATATGGAATAAAATAATTTTATATACAAATTTGAGCTATATTTATGCATAATGTGAATAAAATTTTTAAAAATTCAAACAATAATTAAGTAATAGGCTAAATTTAGGTAAATTTTTAGTTGGAAAATTAGAATAGTTATACAAGAAGTGGCTATTTCAGAGAGTTGACAAGGTTTTCAATTCATAGTACTATGACTTTGCACAGAGTTATTCTATGGCTAACTATGTTAATATTCTATGAAAGTAGTATATAGGTAGGCTGGGGGATAATAATTTCTAAGTTTCAGTTTAGTGAGGGAGTGGATTGAAACTTGGAACTTTGTTTATTTTAATGTTAAGTTCTAATAATAGGGGGGTCAACATATGAAAATAGTTTTAGCATTAGGTGGTAATGCTTTGCAATCAGATCCAAAAGATAAAACTGCTGAAGCACAGCTTAATACTTGTAAGGAAACGGCTAAATCAATAGTTGATTTAATAGAAGAAGGACATCAAATATCTATAGTTCATGGTAATGGACCGCAAGTAGGTCAAATAGTTGCATGTACAGAGACTGCATATAAAGCAGATAGTTCTAATGTTCTATTTCCATTTGATGTTTGTGGATCATTTTCACAAGGATATATAGGATATCACCTTCAAAATGCTATTTCAGAAGAATTAAGAAAGAGAAATATAAAGAAATCTGTAGGAACTGTAGTTACTCAGGTTTTGGTTGATAAAAATGATAAGGGATTTAAGAATCCAACAAAACCTATAGGATCGTTTTATACTGAGGAAGAAGCAGAAAAGCTTCAAAAAGAAAAAGGATATATTATGAAAGAGGATGCTGGTAGAGGATATAGAAGAGTAGTAGCCTCTCCAAAACCAATAGACGTAGTGGAAAAGGATTTGATAAAGAATTTAGTAGAATCTGGTGCAGTGGTAATATCTTGCGGCGGTGGAGGAATACCAGTTATAGAGGAAGATAATTCTATAAAAGGTGTAGCAGCAGTTATAGATAAAGATTTTGCGGCAGAAAAGCTTGCAGAAATACTAGAAGCAGATGTACTACTAATATTAACGGCAGTAGATAGGGTGTGTGTAAACTTCAATAAACCAGATCAAAAATCACTTGAAGTTATGACTTTAGAGGAAGTTGATAGATACATAGATGAGGGACAATTTGCGCCAGGAAGTATGCTTCCAAAGGTTGAAGCTTGTAAGAAGTTTGCGCAATTTAAAAATGGCAAAACAGCTATAATAGCATCTTTATCAAAAGCAAAAGAAGCTTTAAAGGGATTAAGTGGAACTAAAATATTAAAATAGTATATGGGGTTATAGGCCTTATAGGAAGGGGGATATATTCACAATGAGTGGTAGACATATACATGTATACTCCGAAATTGGCAATTTAAAGACAGTAATACTGCATAGGCCTGGTGAGGAAATAGAAAATTTGACGCCAGACTATTTAGAGAGGCTTTTATTTGATGATATACCTTTTTTAAAGGTAGCGAGAGAAGAGCATGATAATTTCGCAAAGATTCTTCAAAACAATGGTGTAGAAGTTTTATATCTTGAAAAACTTGCAGCAGAAGCGGTAGAATGCAAAGAAGTTAAAGAATTGTTTTTAAATGAAGTTATAGAAGAATGCGGTATAGAAGATAGGGAGCAGGCAGAAAAACTTAAGGAATTCTTGAAAGCATTGCCAACAAAAGCTATGGTGGATAAGATAATGGCAGGAGTTAGAAAAAAGGAAATTGGATATAAAGAAGATTTTAATGAATATCCATTTTTAATGGACCCAATGCCAAACCTATACTTTACTAGGGATCCATTTGCTTCTATTGGAAAAGGTATAACTTTAAATTCTATGAGAACAAAAACTAGAAGAAGAGAAACTATATTTGGTAAATATATTTTTAAACATCATCCTGAATTTAAGAATTCTAACGTACCTTTATGGTATGACAGAAGTCATCAATATAATATAGAGGGTGGAGACGAATTAGTATTATCTAGTGAAGTTTTGGCTGTTGGACACAGTGAGAGAACAGACAGGGAAGCTGTATTAACTATGGCTAAAAACATATTTGAAGCAGGCGAATCCTTCAATACTGTGCTTATATTTGATATTCCTAAGATAAGAGCGTTCATGCATTTAGATACTGTATTTACTATGATAGATCATGATAAATTTACAGTTCATCCAGGTATAGAAGGAAGCTTAAAGGTTACAGCTGTAACTTTCGATAAAAAGAATAGGGAGCTTATAACTAAGGATGAAGAAGGATCTTTAGAAAAAATACTTTCTAAATATTTAAATAAAGATATAACTTTAATTCGCTGTGGAGGAGGAGATAGAATTATCTCTGGAAGAGAACAGTGGAACGATGGATCAAATACCTTAGCTATAGCACCAGGTAAGGTTGTTACTTATGAAAGAAATTATATTACAAATGAAATATTAGATAAATACAATGTAACAGTGCTTTCAATGGCATCTTCGGAATTGTCTAGAGGAAGAGGAGGCCCAAGATGTATGTCTATGCCTATATATAGAGAAGATTTATAGTATATAGTTAGAATAGGCAGTTTTTAAAATTGATTAGCTGGTAACTTATTAAAGGAAATATTAGCTTCATTAGTGCATAGTAAAATGTATAATGTCCTTTTAAATACAGGCATTTGTGTTTATTTGTCGAATTTCATATGCATGGAATTTGCTATAATAATATGATAAAATTATCAAGGCTATGTAAACAAAAGCCTAAAGATAAAATAGAGGAGGAATAACAATGGGTATAAATTTAAAGGGAAGACATTTTTTAACATTAAAGGACTTCACACCACAAGAAATAAGATATTTATTAGACTTATCTCATAATTTAAAGGATAAAAAGAGATTAGGAATAAAAGGTAATTCATTAGAAGGAAAGAATATAGTTCTTTTATTTGAAAAAACTTCTACAAGAACTAGATGTGCTTTTGAAGTTGCTGCTTTAGATGAAGGCGCTCATGTAACATTCCTTACAAACTCTCAAATGGGTAAAAAAGAATCTATAGAAGATACTGCAAAAGTTCTTGGAAGATTTTATGATGGAATAGAATTTAGAGGATTTAAGCAAGAGACAGTTGATGCTCTAGCTAAACATTCAGGAGTTCCTGTATGGAATGGTCTTACTGACATAGATCACCCAACACAAGTACTTGCTGACCTTTTAACTATAGAAGAACATATTAATAAACCTCTTAACAAAGTTAAATTTGTTTTCGTTGGGGATATAAGAAATAATATGAGTTATGCTTTAATGTATGGTGCAGCTAAAATGGGAATGCATTTCGTAGCTCTTGGCCCAAAGGAATTAAATCCAGATCCAAAGGTAATGGCAGAAGCAGAAGCATTTGCTAAGGAATCAGGAGCAAAAATAGAAGTTACAGACAACATAGATGAAGCTGTTAAAGACGCAGATGTAATCTACACTGATATATGGGCATCTATGGGAGAAGAAGACCAATTAGCTAACAGAGTTAAATTATTAACTCCATATAAAGTTACAGAAGAAATGTTTGAGAAAACTGGCAACCCAGAAACTTTATTCATGCACTGCTTACCATCATTCCATGATTTCGAAACAAATGTAGCAACAGAAGCTAAAGAGAAGACTGGTTTAGATATAAGAGAAGTAACTGATGAAGTATTCAGAAGTAAAAACTCTGTAGTATTTGATGAAGCAGAAAACAGAATGCATACAATTAAATCTGTTATGGTTGCAACATTAGGAAAATAATAGAGTAGTTGATACTAGTATAATAATTATTATCACAAAAATAATCGCCACTAAAAAAGGAGCTATAAACCTTTAAGGTTTATAGCTCCTTTTTGATATTTAATACCTAGTCTTCTAACTTTTGCCATAGAGCCTCGATACCCTCGGACCATAACTTTTGGTCACAAAGCTTCTAGCTACTAGTACACTAGTAAACTAATAAGCTCCTCTTCCTGTAGAATTTATTTTTACTTTTACTTTTACATCTATATTCGATTGTTCAGAAATAACTTTGTTCCAATCTACTCCACTACGACGTCCATATTTAGAGGCAGCTATTCTGCCAAGCTCTAAACAATCAATTTTATAGTCTTTTTGCATTTTTTCTATAAATTTGTTACAGGAAGCTTCTACATATTTACTCATAGCATCTTGAAATTTATTTCTCATCTCCTCATTGTGAGATATGTCTGGTATAAGAGTATTAGAAACTATGTCACCCATTAAATCTAGTTCTATTAAAAATTTATATTTATCCCCTACTTTGGTACATTTAACTTTTCTTTTGCTAGTAGGATAATAATCGATATATTCTTTAGGACTATATTTTAATGAAAACATGCCGCGTACATTGTTTTCTCTTAAAAGATTCATGATTCTAGTATCCTGTATATTTAAGGTTTTGACCATTTTATCTTTATTAAATAAAGCCATGCCTATAATTCGAGGTTCTTTTTCCTTAAGGGTAATGTAGGGTAGTACTACAGTTCTACCCTCAGCATCCAATCTTACGTATATATCCATAAGCTTATAGTTATCAGAGAAAAAGTTATAGTCTGTAGAACGCTTTAAAAGTCCTTCTAAAAAATCTCCTACGCTAGGATAAGATTCTAGGTTAATATTTAAAAGTTCCTCTATTTTTCCATCAAATACACAGGTATTAGAGGTGTCGTTAATATTAGAATTTTGGAAGGTTCCATTTATAAATGGATTTATGCCATATTTAGCAAAATCTTCAGAAAAAATATCTACTTTTTCAAGCCCTAATATAAATTTATGGTCAGAATGTAGTTGCCTACTTTGGCGAGTTTGAGGCAATGTAGCAGCTTTGCCTATCTGAACTGTACTCTTACCAGTTCCATCTTGAGAAAAAAGATAGGCAGAAATTCCAGCTTGATATTCTATATTATTTTGAGAAAACTTAGTTATATCTACACCTATGGCAGAAGGAATATATAAATCTTCTACAGGCAAGTAACTTATGTTAGAACGAAAATATATGTATATACCTATACATAATATAAATATAAAAGATAATTTTATTAATTTAACTTTAGCATTACTATTTTTCATAATATAATCAAGCCTTTCACTCTAATCATTTTGGTTACTTGTTTTTTTTGATTTAAAATAAATTATAAGAGCTAATATAGTAAGAAAACAGACATTGAAAATTACGAAAATAGGAGAGAGAAAATCTATAAGTTTTTCTCTTATAGCACTATCACCTAATTTATTGCATATAAAAAATACAGGTATGTACATAGCTATACATACTTTTTTTCTATCTTTTTTAATAACATCACCAATTACAAAACTGGTAAAGTAATAAAAATTACTAATTACTCTTAGACATATTAATGTCCATACAAACATGAAGACATATCTAAAGTTATTTATGATAGGTAAATGTATGCTTTCAAAAACCATTATAAAAGACCAAGTGCTCTTAGGGATTATGTCTACTCCTAAGTAATATATGGTTATAAAAAGGCACCATAGCCAAACTATAGTACTTATAAATAAGCCTTTAAAGGAAGCTTTTTTAATAGAAGATTTATCTTTAGCTCTATCATGATATAAAAGTAAGGATTCAAAGGCAGTAAAGAAATAAAGGCTATCTACAGAACCATTAAGTATGTCTTTAATGGGTGCCTGAAACACAGGCATTAAATTTCCTATATTCCCATATTTTAAGGCAGCTCCAGAAAGTAAAATCATTCCTAAAATCATATACCCAACATATTCATTTACTTTACTTAATGGTTTAAGACCTTTATAAGCAGTATAAGCAACTACTAAAAGGGATATATTTAGCACTTTTTTTTGAGTTAAAAAAGCCACTATGTAAGTAAGATTAACTCTCATATAATCTGAAATTACAGAAAATATGTAAAAGCTCAATGGAAGCATAAATAGTATATTTAAAATATTACCAAGTATATGGCCGAAAAAATCTCTATTTATTTCAAGAATATTTTTATTAGGATACTTTTTAATTATATAATTACTTATTAAGAGTATATACAAAGGATAAAGAACCCCTATTAGAGCAGATATCCAAGCGTCTTGATAGGCATGTTTAACTAGTGCATTGGGGAATCTAATGAATGCTACCCTTATGGCAATACCAACTATCAAGAATGTAATTTGATTAGGAGTCAAAAGTTCATCTTCTGGTATAGTGTTTTTTTTATTCATTATTCTTCCTCCAGAATTTTCTAAAGTCCATTTGTCTTATTATGTCTTTAATAGGTATGGATTCTGGTCTTTTATTCATCTGCCACAAAGGGGCTCTTATGAATACATCCTTTAAATCTCCTAATTTTAGTTCAAAATATGGTACAGTGAAACTTTTTAAAGCAGAAAGGTGGACTACTAAGAAAAACCATCCTACAGCAATACCTAAAAAGCCTAATGCATTAGTAATAAAAAGCATAGGAAATCTTATAAACCTTAAACTTAAAGACATCTCGTAGTTAGGTATTAGAAAAGAGGATACTACGGAAACTCCTATTATAAGAAGAGTAGTAGGGCTTACTATTTTAGATTCTACTGCAGTATTTCCTATGATTATACCTCCTACAATACTAAGGGTTTGTGCTATTCTTGGTGGTAGTCTGAGACCACCCTCTCTTAAAAATTCAATTATTATTTCCATAGAAAGTATCTCCATGAAAGGAGGTAATGCAATACCTTTTCTGGATTGTACAATGGGTGTTACAAACTTTATAGGTATTAATTCTACATTATACTGTATAAGAGATAAGTATAGTGAAGGAAGAGTTATAACAGTGAATATAGCTATAAAGCGCAGAATTCTAACAAAGGAAGAAACTATTGTCCTTTGATTATAATCTTCAACAGCTTGTAAAAATCCTACAAATATACCTGGAAGAGTGAGAGCTTGAGGGGTACCATTTAATATCATAGCTACTTGCCCTTCCATTAAGTTACTTTTAACTATGTCAGGTCTTTCTGTTGTAAACACCTGTGGAAAAGGTGAAAGAGGACTATCTTCAATGTATTGTTCTATCATTCCAGTATCTGTTACGGAATCTACATCTATAGAATTAAGTCTCATTTTTATTTCATTTAGTACCTGATCATCAACAATATCCTGTATATAAATAAGTGCAAGAGCGGTTTGAGATCTTCTTCCTACTTTAAAGTTCTCTATACATAAATTTTTGTCACCTATTTTTCTTCTAAGAATGCTTATGTTCGTTTCTATATTTTCAATAAAACCTTCCCTTGAACCTCTAATAGAAGATTCGTTTACAGGATCAGATATAGAACGATGATTACCGGCGGTGGTATCTAGTAAAATATATTTAGTTGAGTTATTTATTAGTAAAGCGGTTTTGCCAGTCTTAATTTCAGTAACCACGTTATTTAAGTCATTTTCTAATAAGGTATTGCATACAGGTATATAGTTTTCACAGATATAACTGGATAAATCTTTTTTTGAATATAGATCCTCGTCTATTTTAAGCATTAAAGGATTTAACACATCTCTATCTAAAAGATCTTTGCTAACTAAAGCATTTATGTATATTAAGGCTGCATTTATGGGAGTAGGGCCTTTGCCTATATTAAAAGTTCTAACAATAGCAGTGCTTTTAGAACCTAATTGATCTATTATATAGTCTATGTTATTTTGTAAATTATTTTTTATCATTTTATATCACCTAATATATAGTATTTTCAAAAAAATTGCAATATACGCAGTAACTGTTAAGAAAACAGTAATTTCGACGAAAATAGGACTATAGTATAGAATTAGTTATAAAAATATAATTTTGGGGGAGGATCAATATGTCGAAAAAACGTAGGGGGATAAAATCCAAGTTAATGGGAATATTTATAATTGTTTTGTTAATTCCTATTCTTGGTATAAGTATGCTTAGTTATGTACAATTGAAAAAGAGTAATGTAAACAAGTTTAAGGAAGAGATGTCAGGATATTCACAAGTAGTAAAGAAGGCATTGGAAGGTATGGATGAGCAAAATAGGGAAATACTAGACATGTTTTCTAAGAGAGAAGAATTTATAAATATTGGTAAAGACTCTAAGTTGCAGGACAAAATTACAAAATCACTTTTATACTATAAAGAAGCTAATGATGAGGTTTCACAAGTGTACATGTGTACTCCAAATAAAAATATGATAACTGCAACTAATGTTCAGTTGCCAGAGGGATATGACCCTACTGAAATGCAGTGGTATAAAAATGCAGTTGAAGCAGATGGAGAAGTAGTAGTGTCTGAACCTTATGAAGATAATGGTAATAAAGGATCCTATACTATAACTTATTCTAAAGCAGTAAAGGATAGTAGTTCAGGAGTAGTAGGTGTATTAGGTTTAGATGTAGATATAAAATTATTAACTAAAGAAATTTCTAATATAAAGATAGGTAAAAAAGGCTATGCTATGTTTGTAGATAAAAGTGGCAAAATAATATCTCATAAAGATAGTAAGCTTGTGGGTAAAGGTAAAGAACAGCTTTCATGGCTTAAAGATATATTACAAGAAAGTAAATCTAGTTTTTATAAGAAAATATATGGAAATGAGTATTTTATATATAAACTTACTAATGCAAACACTAAAGGTAGTACTATTTGCATATTACCAAAATCTGAAATGACTACAGAACTAATGACTGTTATAGTAAATTCTTTATTGATAACCGTAGTAAGTGTAGTTATTGCTATAGTACTTATATCGCTATTTGCAAAAAAGATATACAAACCTATAAAAAGAGTAGAAACCTATTTAGATGAAGTAGGAAATGGGAATTTGTCTATAGAGCTGGATGGAAATACTTCTATAGCAGAGTTAAATAGTATAAATAATTATGCTAATAAAATGAAAGATAATATATTAGATATAGTTAGAAATATACAAGATGGTTATAAGGAAATGCATAAATCTTTAGAAACTTTAGCGGTTTCTATTAAGGAATCTAGTTCAGTAGGAGAGGAAATATCTTCAGCGGTTCAAGAAATAGCCGCTGGGGCAACACATCAGTCCTCAAAATTAGAGGAAAGTGTAAACTTAATTACAGAACTAGAAAAAGAAATCAACAACTCTGTAGCTGGTGAGCAAAATATGATAATGGCACTTCAAGGAGTTGGAAATGCTACTCAAAAGGGTATGGAAGTAGTAAGTGATTTAAAAGAAGTATTTAATGATAATACTAGAGCTAATGAGGAATTGGCAGTAGAAATGAAAGATTTGGGAGAAAAATCTAAGGAAATAAAAAATATAACAGGAACTATTCAAGAAATTACAGAACAAACAAATCTTCTTGCGCTCAATGCGTCTATTGAAGCGGCAAGGGCAGGAGAAGCTGGAAGAGGCTTTGCAGTAGTAGCAGAGGAAGTTAGAAAATTAGCAGAACAGTCTTCTAATGAAGCAGCTAGTATTGAAAAAGTTATAAATGAAGTATATAAAAGTATGGAACTTGTTATGGAAAAAATAAATAGAACATTGGAAGTAAACAACAAAACAGGGGAAAATGTAGAGGCTACTTCAGTTACATTCAAGGATATTATGAAGCAAATAGAAGTGCTTCAAGATGCTATAATGGAAGTAGACAATTCCCTAAGCATTATATCAGAACATAAGGAAAGTGTAGTACAAAATATACAAGACATATCAGCTCTATCTGAGGAAACAGCCGCTACAACAGAAGAGGTTAGTGCATCCACAGAAGAGCAAGCTTCAGGACTTCAACAAATAGAAGTGGTAGTAGAGGATTTAGAAAATCTATCTAAGAGGCTTCAAGGAGCTGTGGAGAGGTTTAAGGTTTAGTTAAGAGGTAAGAAGTAAGAAGTAAGAGGTAAGAGGTAAAAAGTAAGAAGTAATAATTATACCAGTTTGTGTATAATATAAAAGAAGATATTAAAGAGGTTATTGATAAAGATAAAATATCAATAACCTCTTTATTTTGCTCTATTGTTTTATATTTAAATACTTAAATTGTTCTATTGTCATTTTCATATTATTAATGTTTTAGTTGAATTTCTTGATTTTTTACTTTTAAGTTCCTGTTTTTTTCCACGTGAGCTTCCCCTGCACTGAATAGTGCTATTTTTGTAAGTAAAGGTCCTATAAGTTCATAAATAACTGTAGCTGAGAGTATTATTGTCCTTATGGCTGCGCCAAACTTTGGTACAGCGGTTTCTGCTACCATAGCTAGTCCGATAGCTACTCCTGCCTGTGGAATTAAAGTAAGACCTAAATATTTTTGAACAACAGGTGGGGATTTAGCTAGTTTAGCACCTATGTATGCTCCTAGAACTTTACCTACAACTCTAAATAATATATATGCAATTCCTAAGAAGCCTACATGCTTAAGTATGGTCAAATTAAGTTCTATTCCTGCTATAGTAAAAAAGGCAACAAAAACAGGTGGAGTAAATTTATCCACAATAGATAAAACACGGGTGCTGTTAGGAGCTATATTACTTACAGTACCACCTATAGCCATACAGGTTAAAAGTGGAGATATGTTCAATTTTATAGCTATTCCAACAGTTATAAAAACAGTTGCTAAGCTTATGGTAAGAAGCTGATCTTCTCCTTCTGCATATTTTGAAATAAATGATAAAACAAATCCAATAGCAATACCTATTATAAATGCTAAAAGTATTTCTTTAATAGGTAATAAAAGAGTTTTAACATTAAAGGTTTGTGAAGTGTCCATTAATGATTTTGCTATGGTCATAGAAATTCCAAAAGCCATAATTCCAACAGCATCATCTATAGCGACAACAGGAAGTAGCGTATTAACTAGAGGGCCTTTGGCTCTATATTGTTTTATAACCATTATAGTGGCTGCGGGAGCTGTAGCTGCAGCTATAGCTCCTAGCATTATACTAAAGGGTACTGGTTGTTTTAAAATTACAATCATTACAAAATCTACAAGTATAACAGCAGTTAAAGATTCAAATAGGGTTATTATTATAATTCCGCTACCTAATTGTTTTAAATTATCAAAATTAAAAGAGCTTCCAATACTATATGCAATAAATCCTAAAGCTGCTTCAGAAATTACAGAGAGTTTAGCAGCGGCAGTGGAGGGAACTAGGTTTAAAATAGAAGGACCTATTATAAGGCCAGCTATAAGATAACCAGTTACCTTAGGAAGCTTTAAGTAGGATATAACTTTTCCCATTATTAATCCTGAAATAAGTATAATCCCAACATAATATAAAGAGTGCATTTTGCATCATTCCTTTCTCAGTTCTTAAAAAATTATAGGCAAAGTCCTTCTACGTAGTTTACTGGTAAAGTAAACACTATGCCTACTCCAGGTTTCTTTAAATCTCCAACTACATTTTTAATAGCAGAGATAGCTATGTCTACCTGGTCATCTTTTAAAACAGTAAAAATAGTTTTGTTAAAAGGTCTTTTTTCATTTAAAAGCATTTTTAGAGATCCAAACATTGGAACATCTTCTCCGCAAGAGGTAAGTATTTTAGCCATACCTGTACTATCAATTATAGTTGCACCTCTTATACCAGAATTATTTAATTCTTTTATTATATCCTCTAAATAATTAGTTTTATTTAGAACCATTATTAAAACTTGCATAAATCTACTCCTTTCATATTTTAATTAATTTTTTGAAAATACTGATTAATATATATATATAGTATAACACTAATTTTATGATTTTTAAAAAAAATACGAACATAATGCTGTTAATGGTCACATAAACTCATAGAATTTCATTAGTGTGTTATATTAAAGCTTATTTTACATTCTAAATTTTATAATTGTGCAAGTTAAAGTATTAATTTCTAAGGTATAGTTTTTCTATGAATGTCGGATAAATAGAGTGTAAAAAAGCAATAATAAATATAGTATGAAAACATCAATGAGTAACTACTCTGTGTTTTAAAATATCAAATTAATGGTTTGATTTTTGGAGAGGAAGTGAAGTTTTTTATGAAGGTAACTAATACTCAAGAATTGATGGACAAAATAGAAGAAGTAAGAAAGGCTCAAAGAAAATTTGGAACTTATAGTCAGGAACAAGTAGATGAGATTTTTAGAAGGGCATCAATAGCAGCAAATAGTAATAGACTTAATCTTGCCAAAATGGCAGTAGAAGAAACAGGTATGGGCATTGTAGAGGATAAGGTAATTAAAAATCATTTTGCTTCAGAATATATGTATAACAAGTATAAATATGAAAAGACATGCGGAGTTATAGAAAAGGATGAAGCCTTTGGTATATGCAAAATTGCTGAACCTATAGGAGTAATTGCAGCAGTGGTTCCTACAACAAATCCTACATCCACTGCAATATTTAAGGCGTTAATAGCATTAAAGACAAGAAATGGTATAATTTTTTCACCACACCCAAGAGCAAAAAAGTGTACTATAGCGGCAGCTAAAATCATACTTGATGCAGCAGTTGAAGCAGGAGCACCAGAGGGAATAATAGGATGGATTGATGAGCCATCTATTGAACTTTCACAGGTAGTTATGAGAGAATCTGATATGATTTTGGCTACAGGTGGTCCAGGAATGGTTAAAGCCGCTTATTCATCAGGTAAGCCTGCTATTGGTGTTGGCTCGGGAAATACACCTGTAATTATTGATGAAACTGCAGATATAAGGATGGCAGTAAATTCAATACTTCTTTCAAAAACCTTTGACAATGGAGTTATTTGTGCATCTGAGCAATCAGTAATAGTAATTAGTTCAATATACGATAAAGTTAAAAAAGAATTTTTAGACAGAGGTGCTTATATACTTAATGGAGATGAACTGGATAAAGTAAGAAATATAATTTTAATAAATGGAAATCTGAATGCTAATATAGTAGGTCAGCCGGCATATAAAATAGCTGAGATAGCAGGAGTTAATGTGCCAGAGAATGCCAAAGTCCTTATAGGAGAGGTAGAATCAGTAGAACTAGAAGAGCCATTTTCACATGAAAAGTTATCACCAGTACTTGCAATGTATAAAGCTGAAAAATTCGACGATGCTTTAAATAAGGCAGAAAGACTTGTGGAGTTAGGAGGAATTGGTCATACATCCTCCCTTTATATAGATACTAACAAGGGTAAAGAAAAAATAGAGAAGTTCAGTCACAGGATGAAAACCGGTAGAACTATAATAAATATGCCTTCATCCCAAGGCGCTATAGGTGATATATATAACTTTAAATTAGCACCATCTTTAACTCTAGGCTGCGGTTCTTGGGGTGGAAACTCTGTATCAGAAAATGTGGGACCTAAGCATTTATTAAACATTAAGAACGTGGCTGAGAGGAGAGAAAATATGCTATGGTTTAGGGTGCCAGAAAAAATTTACTTTAAATATGGTAGTATAGGAGTTGCACTAAAGGAATTAAAAGATTTAAATAAGAAAAAGGCATTTATAGTAACAGACAGAGTTCTTTTTGAATTAGGCTATGCAAATAAAATCACGTCTGTACTTAATGAAATAGATATAAACTATAAAATATTTACAGATGTACAGCCAGATCCAACACTTTCAGCAGCTATAAACGGTGCAGAAGAAATGAAAAGTTATAAGCCAGATACCATAATAGCCCTAGGTGGTGGCTCGGCTATGGATGCAGCTAAGATTATGTGGGTACTATATGAGCATCCAGAAGTGAAATTTGAAGATTTAGCTATGAGATTTATGGATATAAGAAAGAGAGTTTACAAATTTCCTACTATGGGAGAAAAGGCAAATCTTATATGTATTGCCACATCCGCAGGAACTGGTTCAGAGGTTACTCCGTTCGCAGTTATAACTGATGAAAAAACAGGGATTAAGTATCCATTAGCAGACTATGAACTAACTCCTGATATAGCTATAGTGGATGCTGAACTTATGATGAATATGCCAAAGGGATTGACTTCAGCTTCAGGTATAGATGCTCTAACTCACGCTATAGAAGCCTATGTATCAATTATGGCATCAGATTTTACCAATGGCATGTCACTAGAGGCTATAAAATTAATATTCGAATATTTGCCAGTGGCATACAATGAAGGAGCAACTAATGTGGAAGCTAGAGAAAAAATGGCGCATGCCTCAACTATTGCTGGTATTGCTTTTGCCAATGCATTCCTAGGTACATGTCACTCTATGGCACATAAACTAGGATCAGCACACCATATACCACATGGAATTGCCAATGCACTACTAATAAATGAAGTTATAAAATTCAATGCAGTAGATAATCCAAGAAAACAAGCTGCCTTCCCTCAATATAAATATCCAAATGTTAAAGAAAGATATGCAAAAATTGCTGATTACTTAGGATTAGGTGGAGAAACAGCAGATGAAAAAGTAACATTGCTAACAAAGGCTATAGATGAGTTAAAAGCTAAAATAAATATACCAATGTCCATAAAGGAAGCAGGAGTTTCAGAAGAAGATTTCTTTGCTACTTTAGATGTTATGTCAGAGCAAGCCTTTGATGATCAATGCACCGGAGCTAATCCTAGATATCCTTTAATAGAAGAAATAAAGCAAATGTATATAAATGCTTTTGGTAAATAGAAAACAAAAGCAAAAAACACTATGAAGATTTGGTAGAGTTTATAAATCTTCATAGTGTTAATTTTATTATTCAAATAAATTAAGGGTTTTATTAAATAAATCTTTGTTTTCTGTAATTTTATTTTCATTTCCAATTACGCAGATATAGTTTTCTTTAGCTAGCTGTTGGAAAAGAGCTTTTAAGTTCTTTAAATTTTCTATATTACAGTTTAATATTTCATCTCTTTCCTTTTGGATAGCTTCTTGAGAAATTCCTCTTATATAGTTAACTGCAGCGGCATCTCCCATCATAGATGGTGTTAATGGAGAGTCTACTTCACTCATGGTTCCTATGATATACTTAGTCATTTCTCTTTCATCTACACCTAATATTTCAACATATTTATAAATATCATTATAGGTATTTAGAGTTTCCTTTAAGTTAGGGTCTCTATAGGAGGTAAAGAATAGGTTACCATTCATTTCAAAGTGTGACATGCATCCGTAAGCTCCACCTTGAACACGTACCTTATTCCATAGGTAATCAAAACTTATTATAGTTTTCAAAACCTTAAGAGCTCCAGTATAATCATATCCAAGTTTTCTGAAGTTATAGCCTTTTGCTACATATTGAACTTTCGCAGAAGTCATGAAACCTTCATTTTCTGCTTTGAAATTAAAATTAGGTTTACAGCAAGCAGCTTTACTGTCATTTAAATCATTATATAGATTGCAGAAAGTTTCCTTGAACTTATCATAATCCTTTTCCGCGCTAGTAAAGCTAACTATAAGGTTTTCCTTGTTAAATACCATAGTATATACTTTTTCTAAATTAGACTTAAGTTCATCCCATCTATTTTCAAAATTCTTTTCAAGAGTGCATATAAACTTATAAAAGTCTATACCGTTTATCATTTCATTGTATTTAGTTGAAGGAGAGAAGTAGGAGCATACACGTTTTGCAGCTACCATATGACCTCTATCAAACATAGACATTTCAAGTCTTGATTTTATTTTTTGAATCATTTCTTTTATCTTTTTATCTTCATCAAATTCAGTATTTGATATTATTTCTCCTAAAAGTTCCATAAGTCTAGGAAGTTTATCTATTAAAACTTTAGCTCTAACATTAAATTTAGGGTAGAAAGTGCTAGAGTCATCAAACTTGCTGTAACATGCAGCGCTAAAGCTCATACCACCTGTATTTATGTCAATTTCGTTGGTTAAATCCTCATAGTTATAGTTTTTTGTACTTATATTAGTTAAAATAGCAGATAAAAGTGACGCATAAGGGATTAAATCTTTAGAGACTTCACCCATGTCAAAGTACATAGTTAAATATCCAATGCCACTGGTAAAAATAGGGTGATGAAGAACTTTAACACCACATTCTTCTTTTTCTACTAAAGGAAGCACATCAGAATCTTTTCTTATGTCCTCTAAAGATAAAAGAGGTATAACCTTTAAATCTTCAGGAGAATCAGGAGTTACCTGTCTTTTCATAAGATTTTTAGTATCTTCTATTATTTTATTTATTTCTTCTTCACTTAGACTTTCTTTATACTTTTTAAGTTCTTCACTTATTTTTGCATCTTTTTTTTCTGTAAGCCCTTTTTCAGGTTTTACTATAAGTATAGAACTGTGAGTATTGCCTAAAAGATATTTCTCAATTAATTTTTCAAAATAATTTGTAGTAAGAGCGGTTTTTATTTTTTTAAGAGTATCTTCAAATTCTAAGTGCATAAATGGACTTTCTTCATATAGCCAGCTGTCCATGCATTGAATACCATATGCAAGTCCTTTAGGTAAACTTTGATAATTAGCTTCTCTAAGGTCAAATTCTTTTCTGTTTATACAAGCCTCAATTAACTTCTTATCTAAGCCTTTAGCCACTAAGTCTTTAAGAGTATTTGTTACTACATTTTTAAAATCTTCTTTTTTATTCTCATTGGAATTTTTAACCACTATACTGAATAAAGGTTGAATAATACTTCTGTCATAGAAGCCATAAACGTCTTTTCCAAGGTTTGCTTCTATAAGAGCTTTTTTAAGTGGAGAAGATTCACTTTCAAGAAGAATGGTTTCTAAAATATCTAGAGCTAGGTATTCTTCAGGATCTGTGGAGCTTCCAGTTACAAAGTTATAACTTAGGAAGGTTTTATCCTCATGATTTTCATTTGGAGATATAGGATAATTAACCACAGTTTCAACAGTACTATTAAATGGTTTCTGTGAATGAATTTTTGAATCTATTTCTAATTTATCAAAATCCTTTAGGTAGTTTTCATCTATAAATTTAAGTTTTTCTTCTATGTCCATATTTCCATAAAGGTAAATATAGCTGTTTGAAGGATGATAATATCTCTTATGGAAGTTTATGAATTCTTCATAAGAAAGCTCAGGAATATTGTCAGGATCTCCGCCTGATTCCACTCCATAGGTGGTATCAGGAAATAAAGATTCCTGTATTTTTCTCATAAGTACAGAGTCTGGTGATGAGAAAGCACCTTTCATTTCGTTGTAAACGACGCCTTTATATTTTAATTCGTCTTCTTTATTTTCTAATTCATAGTGCCAGCCTTCTTGCATGAATATCTCACGATGCTTATATATATCAGGATATAAAACTGCATCAAGATAAACATCCATAAGGTTTACAAAGTCTTTATCATTTTTACTTGCCACAGGATACATGGTTTTATCTGCAAAAGTCATGGCATTTAAAAATGTGTTTAAGGATCCTTTTATAAGTTCTACAAAAGGCTCTTTAACAGGAAATTTTCTAGAACCACATAGAACGGAGTGCTCTATTATATGTGGTACTCCAGTGCTGTTTTCAGGTGGAGTTCTAAAAGAAATAGAAAACACCTTATTATCGTCCTCATTTTTTAAGAACAAAAGTTTTGCACCGGTTTTTTCATGTTGAAAAATCATTCCAGTAGAATTTATATCTTTAAGCTCTTTTGTTTCTAGTAGCTTAAAGCCGCTGTATGTTTTATTTAATTGCATATAATTATAACCCCTTTCTATATATAATAAATTTAAATTTTACAAATTTTGTTTTTTTGCATGTGCTTGGTTGGCTGCATTTTTATTTTGTAACTGCGAAAGTTGAGATAGTTATTTTCTAGCCAATTTTCTTATGTGACTTTATTTGAAATTTGCACATGTTGTTTTTTTATGAGTGAATAATAAAAATTCTTTATATAGTATTCCACTAATTATAAATATAATAATCATATATGAGTTTATGAAAAAAATAAGATGGATTTTAAGAGGAGTAACTATATTATAACCCATTTAAGATATAAATTGGTATAATGTTTGCCAAAAAATTCAACTTTATATAGGGTTTTTAGGCTCATATGTTTCTTTAAGTGTAAATAAAGAAAGTAAGTGTAATTTTATAGATGTACTTAATATGATTAACTATAAATAGTATTGATAAAAAATGATTAAAAGTGATATAATATGATAAAACCATTTGGATAAATTGGGGGGAATCATATGAATATAGAAGCATTAGAAATTAGACAAGAAATTGAAAGGTTAAAAGAAAGACTTAGGGAAATATCTAAACAAAGTTTGCAGGAAGAAGAAAGTTTATTTGTTTGTACCAGTTCCTTTTGTGGTCATGATGAAATATTAGATTCACTAAAAGCTTGGTGCAAGCAGATGGATGTGAATGAAAGATGCGTTATAGCGGGCTATAATCATAATAACAGAGAGAAAAATTTTTCTTTTTACTCAACGACTATAACACCAGATATATTGCCAAAAGTATTAAAGAATAAGGAAAGTATGATAGAATATTATAAAAAGCTTATGGATGTAGATATAATAAATATATTGGAATTTTTATGTTATAAGGTAATATTAGCTACATTAGAAGAACTAAGCTTAAAATTAAAATGTTCAGAAGATAGCTTGAAAGAAAAAATACAAACTTTATTGAAGTGTGGGTTTATAGAAAATAAAGAGGGTATTTTAAAAGTTACTGCTTTAGGGTGGCAATTCTACTGTGTAGCAGGTCACATATATTACAATAATGCAGAAAAGGTGCCTATAGAAAAAGCTCAATTCTTTATTGAATTTATGAGAGACAATTTTGGATTGGAAATAGGAAATTCATTAGAATTTAGTACTAGCGAATATATAGATAAAATAAAAAAGTCTCATGTATTTAATAAAATTCAAGAAAAACATATTACATTGGAAGATATAGAAAAGATGCTTTTTCAGTATTATAGAAATAAATATTAGATACGATTTTAAAAGGGAGGAGGTAAATTAAGGTAAAATATTTATATTTATTATATGATTATCCCACAATAAGTATTACATTGCTTGAATTATGAAGTTTCTCTGGAATGAGTTGCATAAGAAGCTAAGGAACTATTTAAATTTATTGTTCCAAGCTCTTATGCAAGTCATGGAGGAGAAATTTCATAATTCCACTACATTGTACCTTTTGTGGTTTAATCATGATATAATTTTTACCAAATATGATTTATGAAAAACAAAATGTATTCTATAGAAGAAACTGCAAAGATACTTAATGTCCATGCCATTACCGTAAGAAGATACATAAAGGAAGGAAAAATTGTGGCAAGTAAAATAGGTGGGAAATGGAGCATATCGTCTTCCTCAATAGAAGAGCTTTTGGACAAAAGTATCAATGTTAAAAAGTCTAATGATAAAATTAAAAATTTTACAGAGAATTTTACTATTAAGGATAAGAAAATATCTGTATGTTCCATAATAAATGTGAAGAGTGAGAGCCCAGAGGAATTAAGCCCTCTTTGCAATGAGCTTATGACAGCTATAAATGCTAATGATTCCTTGAGAAAGTGGGTAAATTTTGAGTACATGTTTTTACAAGAAGAGGGCATAGGCAGGTTCACCATATACGGTAATCCTAAATTTGTGGGAAAGTTACTTAGTATAGTGGGGAAATATGAAGAATAAATTTTTTAGAAGTTCAGGTATAAATAAAAAATACTTGAACTTTTTTTTATTGGTAACAAGGGTTACCGAAAAAACTAGACTAAAAAGGTACAATGTAATCACAACAGGGATAAAACCCTGATAAATAAAGCATAGACAAAGCAAAAGAAATTAGGAGGGTTAAGATGGAAAATACAACTAATATGTTTTGTTATCAATGTCAAGAAACAGCAGGCTGCAAAGGATGTACTCATAGAGGTGTATGTGGAAAAACTGCAGATGTGGCTAATTTACAGGATTTGTTAATTTATAACTTAAAGGGAATAAGCATGTATTCTATGAAAGCAGAAGAAATAGGCATGGACAATATAGCTGTAGACAGATTAATAATGGATAGCTTGTTTACTACTATAACTAATGCTAATTTTGATAGAGAATTCTTTATAGAAAGAATTAAAGAAACTTTAGAAGTAAAAGAGAATTTAAGAAAGGTTTTAGGAGATAAAGGGGTAGATTTAAGCTTAGTAAATCATGACGCTGCATTATGGACAGCAAATGCTGTAGAAGAATTTGAAGTCAAAGCTAAAACTGTAGGGGTACTAGCTACAGAAAATGAAGACGTAAGATCTTTAAGAGAGCTTTTAATATATGGAGTAAAGGGACTAGCTGCTTATTTACACCATGCTTATGCTCTAGGCTATGAAGATAAAAATATATATGCTTTCATGAAAAAGGCATTAGTATCCACAACAGAAGCTTTATCTGTGGATGAAATGGTTGCTATAGTTTTAGAATGTGGAAAATTTGGTGTAGATGGCATGGCTATTTTAGATAAGGCAAATACTACTACTTATGGACATCCTGAAATAACTAAAGTTAATTTAGGTGTTAGAAATAACCCGGCTATATTAATAAGCGGACATGACCTTAAGGATTTACAAGATTTATTAGAGCAAACAAAGGGGACAGGAGTAGATGTATACACTCACGGTGAAATGCTTCCAGCTCATTACTACCCAGCATTTAAGAAATATGATAACTTTGTAGGAAACTACGGAAATGCTTGGTGGAAGCAAAATGAAGAATTTGAAAAATTCAATGGACCAATACTTATGACTACAAACTGTTTAGTTCCCCCAAAGGATTCATACAAAGATAGAGTATACACTACAGGAGCAGTTGGATTCTCAGGACTTAAACATATAGAAGAAAGAAATGAGGGAAAATCAAAAGACTTTTCAATTATTATAGAAAATGCTAAGAAGTGCGCTCCACCTACAGAATTAGAAAAAGGTGAAATAGTAGGAGGATTTGCCCACAATACAGTATTTTCACTAGCAGATAAGGTAGTAGAGGCAGTTAAATCTGGTGCTATTAAGAGATTCTTCGTAATGGCAGGCTGTGATGGAAGAGCTAAGTCAAGAAACTACTACACAGATTTTGCAAAAGCTCTACCAAAGGATACTGTAATATTAACAGCAGGTTGTGCTAAATATAAATACAATAAGTTAGACCTAGGAGATATTGGAGGGATTCCAAGAGTATTGGATGCAGGACAATGTAACGATTCATATTCATTAGCATTAATAGCTTTAAAATTAAAAGAAGCATTTGAACTTAATGATGTAAATGAGCTTCCAATAAGCTACAATATAGCTTGGTATGAGCAAAAGGCAGTAATAGTTCTTCTAGCTTTATTACACTTAGGAGTTAAGAATATTCACTTAGGACCAACACTACCAGCATTCCTATCACCAAATGTTGCTAAGGTTTTAGTAGACAACTTTGGAATAGGTGGAATAACTAACGTAGAAGATGACATGAAAATGTTCATGGAATGAAGATAAAGTAAGTGCCGTAGGAAAAAACTGCCTTTAATTCCGTGATAAAATTGAAATTTTGGACTGTGAACAGTACGCTAAGAAGTTCTAAAGATAGTTCAATAGTCCAAAATTTCAATTTTATCACTCCATTAAAGGCAGCTTTTTCAGTTACAGAATACTCGCTTTGTGGGGGAAGAGGGCCTACTAAAGGTGGATTTCCCTTCTCTTGGCTATGGAAAATTTTTAATTAAAAGTTATAGTAAGAGAGCTAGGTGTATTCTATTATATGGAATGGTTAGCTCTCTTGTTTAGCATTTTAAAAATCTTTTAGGCACAGCCTTTTGAAAATTATATACTATTTATTAAAATAGAACTAATAAATAAAACTTAATATATTTTGTAGTAAGGTAATGTTTTACATAATCCTTAGATATATTATTAGATACAAACAAATGCAGTAAGAAAAAATTGTGTGAACATTCAACTTAGTATCTACAGTATTTTTGTAGATTAGAAAGTGCAAAAATTTATGTGAATTTCCAAAAAAATATCTCTCACTTTACCGTGAATTTGTTGAGAAAAATGGTATAATTAGTATAATGAGAAATTGTAAATTTATATGTTATGGTAAAATAAGAAGGCTAGGGAATTAACGGCTAGGGTGATGTTTATACACCAAATCGATTCTTCGCCTCTTATACAGATGAAAATATAAAGAAGATTGTTTCAAATTATTTTGAGTTAATTAGCTTTGAAACAATTGAAACAGGAGACAACCGACATTTTCAGTCAATGATTATGAGGAAAAGATCATGATACAAAATGGCCTTTTGTATAAAATAAATGATGATGAAGTTAAAAATTTTAGAGAAATATACAATAGTTTAAACTAGTATGAATACAAGGTATAAATTTATATATCATGGTGTAGTTTTGCGGCATAAGCGTTAATTAAATAAAGGAGTGAAGGTAAAAATGGGTAAAGAAGTATGCGCTATTTGGATATTAGACGAAACAACTAATAAAAAATTAGAAGAACTTAGAAAAGTTTTAGAAACATTTAGTATCGAATATAATCCTCTCTATGGACATATTACCTTTGCAAGTTTTATGGATGTTGATGTGGATGAAATTTTGCAATATACTAAGAAATTTTCACAAGGGAAAAAATCATTTGATATTAATTGTTCAGCATTGGGATTTTTAACAACTAACTGTATAGCTTGCATACCTTCTACTTCAGGTAATTTGTTAAAATATTATGAGGAATATCATAAAGAATTTGATTCTTATTGTAATACGTGGACAAAGGCTGATACTGGGCTTTGGATGCCTCATATATCTCTTTATCACAGTGAAACGGAAGATTTGAGTCCTATTATTGGAGAAATGTCAAAAAAATTTATTCAGTTTAAAGGGAAGGTTGTTAGGATGGAGTTATCTGTTGTAAATGAAAATGATTTTGATATAGTATATTCTCACAATTTAGAATAGCAATATATAATAAAAGTAATATTAGTATTTTACAAATTTTTAAAAATTATTTTTGTGAAAAATATTAAAAAGTATGTTACAATATAAATAATCAGAAAATTCTAAAACAAATTGAAATTTGAAAGTTTTTATAATGCGATATTCATTTTCATATTTTAAATATAGTAGGGAAAATTATAAAATAAACAAAATTTTTAATTTTAAATGCGTATAAGATTAAATGAAAATTATTATAGAAAAATAAGAAAATGATAAAATAAGGGGGTATTTGAATGGTAACACGTGCTATAGAAATCGCTTTAAGAGCTCATGAAAATAAAAAGAGAATTGGTACAGATATACCTTATGCAGTACATCCTATAGAAGTGGGTGTAATTCTTTCAAGAAATAAAATGGATGAAGATACAATAATAGCAGGAATAATACATGATGCGGTGGAGCAGGAGTATTTATCACTAGAAGAAGTGGAAGGGATATTTGGATCTAAGGTTAAGAGAATAGTGGAAAAGGTATATATAGCAGATAAATATCAGGAAGGAGAAGACTATGTAGCTAGAAAGAAACGTACTCTAGATTACTTAAGAGAACAGGCTTCTCCAGAGTTTAAATTCGTAACTTGCGCAGATAGATTGAGTAATGTTAAGATGATGCAGGATGAATACAAGGTAATAGGCGATAAAGTTTGGGACAGATATAAAGAAGGATATGAAAAAAGAAAATGGTATTATCAAAGCTTGGTGGTAAGTTTAACTCAAATTTCTAGTTATGATATGTATAAGGAGTTTGTTAAAAGAATAGAGGAGCTTTTTGGACCTGTTTCAGCTTCCGTATTTATAAATGATGATCTTAAAACTATAGAAAATAGATTTGATATGGACGTAGCAGAACAATCCACATGGCTTAAAGAACATATGATAGGATTTTTAGGGCAGATTATAGAGGAATTTGAAATAGAAAAGGATCCGAATATAAAAAAAGATTTAAGAGAAGTTATGATAAAAACTTTAGATATGTATAATAAGCAAAATAACAATGAGGAAATTGATATTTCTCACGATGATTGGGTTAATTGCATTAAGATATTCTATATACTAAGAAGATTCTTTAAATTCAATAATGTTTGGATAAGAGAGCATATAGGTATAAATTATCTTGCATGGTATAAGTTATATGATACAGAGTTTAAATTAAAAATAAAATAAGGGTGTAGTAAAGATTGTAATTTGAGCCTTTTAGCTTAAAGCTAAAAGACTTAAATTACAATTTTTTTATTTGGTGGAATATCATATAATGATTAACCCACAAAAAAGTATAATTTAAGTAATGTAATGCTTTTTGTGATTTAATCATATAATGCAAATTACATTTTAAGTGTAAAAAAGGTTATATAGGCATATTTAAATATTGAAAGGGGATGATTCTATGGCAGCTATGGAGAACAAAGTAGGAAGTTCCATAATTTTAAGAAAAGTGGTATCAACTACTTTAGAGGGAAAAGAAGTTTGTAAAACTCAAAGGTTTTCTAAAGTAAAAATTACAGCTACAGCTCAGGATATATTTGATGTAGCTGAGGCAATGACAGGGATTATAGTATATCCAGTTAAGGAAATATTAAGAGAAGATACTAGCACAGTAATAAATGGATAATGTAAATATTTATATGATTAAGAATAAGGAGGAGTTTTAAATGGCTAGAGATTTAGTTATGTACTTTATAGATCAGGATAGAAAAAAAGTATCTTTAAGGTTAAAAGATGTAAAGGAAGATACGACACAGGAGAAGATAGAGGGATTAATGGATTTAATAATCCAAAAGAATATATTTAAATTGTCTGCTGGAGATCTTGTAATGAAGGATAGAGCAGAAATAATAAGCAGTACAGTTGAAGAAATTAAGTTTTAATTAGACAAAGAGAGGGGGCATTACCCCTCTCTTATTTGTGGAATAAATCATAGAATGCTATTTACAAAATGAAAATACGTGATATAATGATTAAGTAGATAGTAATGAAAATCATTATCAATAAATTATTTAATGAATATTATATAATAAGTAATAGGTACTCTGCAGTAAACAATTAGCGTTTTAATATAATGATTTAAAAAGTTAAATTAGCTTTTCTATATGTAAATTATGTTAAAATAATTTATTAGCACAAGAGAGTAAATTATAGTTGATTGAACAACTAACAATTAAAAAACTAAACACTAATCCTAAGAATGGATATTAAATTTTTAAAAAATTGGATAGGGGGAAATATTTTATGAAAAGTAAATTTTTAGATGAACTTTCTATAGGAGAACAGGGAAGTGTAGTTAGAATTTCAAAAGAAAGCTCAGTTAAAAGAAGGTTAATGGACATGGGAATACTTCCAGGAACGAAGCTTACAGTGGAAGGAAAAGCTCCTATGGGAGATCCTATAGAGATAAAATTAAGAGGGTATAAGCTTACTTTAAGAAAATCAGAAGCCAGTGATATTTTAGTAGAAATTACAGCTTAGAAAAACTTATTAAGGGTTGTGTGATTATCATTTTAATATCATTTTAATTTCATGGGAGTTGGATTCATAGAGTCGCTATATATTATATAAATTAAAGTTAAGAGAAGAAAGGGTGAATCATATGAAAGGAATGCCTTTAACTTTTGCTAATATAGGACAAAACCTAACTATTACAGATATAAACGGTGGAGAATGTATGTGTAAAAAGCTTAAGGAAATGGGTTTTGTGAACGGAAGCAAAATAAAAGTTATGAGAAATGATGTAGGACCTATAATTGTAAAAATAGGCGATGGAAGAATTATAATAGGCAGAAGTATGGCTACCAAAATAATGGTGGCAGCAGGGTAGGAAATTTATTAAATTTTATTTATTAGAATAAAGAAAAAGAATATTTTTTTTGACATAACATTGAGAATGAATATCAATGTTAATTTCAAGCTTCATTTTAATGTGAATGAAAATGTTCATCTAGAATAATGAACTAAATTTATTATAGATAAGGGGTGTGATTTACTTGAATAAGGAAATAGTAGTGGCGTTAGCTGGAAATCCTAACTGCGGAAAGACTAGCCTTTTCAATGCTCTTACAGGAGCAAGACAACACGTGGGTAATTGGCCGGGTGTAACAGTAGAAAAGAAGGAAGGAAAACTTAAAAGAGAAAATGAAATACTTAATATTGTAGATTTACCAGGGACATATAGCCTTGGGGCCTATTCAGAAGATGAAGTGGTGGCTCGTAACTTTATATTGGATGGAGATGCAGATGTAATAATAAATGTAGTAGATGCCACTAATGTAGAGAGAAATCTATATTTAACCACTCAAATATTAGAAATAAATCCTAATGTAGTAGTGGCTTTAAATATGATGGATGAAGCGGAAAATAAGGACATAAAAATAGATATAAATAAGATATCTAAGAAATTAGGAGTACCAATAGTTCCAATAGTTGCAACAAAAAAAGAAGGTATAGATAAACTTATAGAAGAGGTTATTAAACTAAGTAAGAATAAGAAAAAACAAGGCTTTAAGATAGACTATGGAAAGGATATGGAAAATCAAATATTGCAGGTGCAAAATGAAATTTCAGCTTGTGTAGAGGAAAATTCTTATCCTTTAAATTGGATGGCTATAAAGTTATTTGAGAATGACAATAAAATAGTAGAACTTATAAAATCAAAATCCTGCGGAGATAAAATATTAAAAAAGGTTGAAAATGGAGTGGACATTGTAACCAAAGCCGCTGGATATGAACCAGAAGCACTTATAATAGATAAAAAGTATGAATTTATTGGAAATGTAACAGAGGGTGCCATTTTAAGGAAAGATGAAAATAAAGATACAATAACAGATAAGATAGACAAGGTTGTAACTAATAAGTGGCTTGGAATACCTATATTTGCAGTAATTATGTTCTTTGTTTATCAAATTACTATGAAATTTGGTAATGATTTATTGGGAGGATATGTAGAAACTGCATTTGAAGCTTTATCAGAATGGGCAAGTACCTTAGTGCCAGATAATATGTTTGGAAGATTTATAGTTGAAGGAGTCATAGGAGGATTAGGGTCTATTTTCCCATTTGTACCACTCATATTAGTAATGTATTTACTAATTTCCTTACTAGAAGATGTAGGATATATGGCCAGAGCGGCTTATGTTATGGATAGATTTATGACTTCCATAGGACTTCATGGAAAAACAGCTGTATCTATGATAATAGGTTCAGGTTGCAACATAGCAGGAATAATGTCTACAAGAACTTTAGAAAGCAAGAAAGATAGAATGGTTGCCATACTTATAAATCCTTTTGTATCTTGTAGTGCTAGACTTCCAGTATATGCACTATTTGCTGGGGCTTTCTTTGGTGATACTAATGTAGGACCTTTTTCAGGGGCAGGTATAGTAATATTTTCATTATATGCATTGGGAATTATAGTAGCTATAGTAGCAGGAAAATTTTTAAGCAGCACTTTATTTAAGGGTGAAAATTCATACTTTGTAATGGAACTACCTCCATATAGAATTCCTACAGCAAAGAGTATACTTACTCATATGTGGGAAAAGGCATCAGCTTTTGTTAAAAAGGCAGGAACAATAATATTTGGAGTGGTAATATTAGTATTCTTCTTAAGTAACTTCCCATTGGGTGTAGAGCCTGCAAGTGCAGAAAGCATACTTGGAAGAATAGGTGGATTTGTAGCGCCTATATTCAAACCAGCAGGTTTTGGCACATGGCAAGCAGGAGTTTCTCTAGTAACAGGCATATTGGCAAAAGAAACTGTAGTTACTACCTTAGGAGGTATATACGCTGGAGGAGATGAAGGTGTTAAGCTAGCTATGGCATTAAAAGAAGTATTTACTCCACTATCTGCTTATGCATTCATGGTTATGAATCTTCTATACACACCATGCGCTGCAGCCTTAGGTGCAGTAAAAAAGGAAACTAATTCTGTAAAATGGACTATTTTCTCAGCAGTGTACAGCTTTGTCATAGCTTGGGTATTTGCAGTAGTTATATTCCAAGTGGGAACATTAATGGGACTTTAATTTTAGTCCCTAATCCCCAGGCTTCAGTACTCAATTACTAGTTATAGGCTCCTAATTTTTAGCTTTTAATTTCTAAGGGTTAATTTTAATCTGTAAATTTATTGTTACGAGCTATTATGCAAGTCATGTAGGATAAATTTAATAATTAAACCATATTGTGACTTTTATGGTTCAACCATGACAATAGTTTTTGTTAGTGCTGATTTTGTGTAAGTAATGGTATGAAGAAAAGAGATTGTAGAGTAGGCTTGAATTTTATATGCAAAAGCTGGTTAATAAAATATAGAAATATATAATTGGGTAATAGAGAATACAGAATTAAGTGGGAGGCGATTTGGGTGTTGATGAAATTACTAAAGATAATAGGAAATAAGGGATTTTATTCTAAAAGTGCTATAGCTAGAGAGCTGGGTATAACGGAAAGTTTTTTAGAGGAAATGGTAGAACAACTTCTGAGAATAGGATATATAGAAAGAGTAAAAGAAGAGGCATGTGCTGGAGGATGCAAGGGCTGTGCAAAATCCTGCTGTTGCTCTTCTAATAATTCTAATGTAAATTTTATAAGGATAACAGAAAAAGGAAAACTACGTCTGTAATGTAATGATATGATTAACCCACAATAAGGTAGAATGTAATGGAATTATGAAATTTCTCCTCCATGACTTGCATAAGAGCTAGGAACAATAAATTCAAATAGTTCCTTCGCTTCTTATGCAACTCATTTCAGAGAAATTTCATAATTCAAGCAATGTAATACTTATTGTGGGATAATCATGATATTAGTTATTCACTAAAAAGTTCTCCGCACTTTAAGAATATGTAGTAAAAGCAGTGCATTGGAAATATACAAGGGCTATATATAAGAAATATTTTTACAGTGGACCTTCAATGGAGCTATAATGACCTTAATGGAAGGACATAGTGGACCGAAATTTGAAGAGAATCCTATTATGATAGAGATTAAATAGGATTATTTGAACTATTAGTGTTATATAAGAATAATACGGATGTTGAAATATGCACACTAAAGTATTACAATTAGTTCATAGCAAAAATTAAATAATGAATTAATAAGTTTTTGGTTTTCTTTTAGGAAATTAAAAGGGAATGTGGTGAGATACCACAGCAGCCCCCGCTACTGTAATAGTGGACGAATCTTATAGCCACTGGTTTTAAAACTGGGAAGGCAAGAGGAGAAAGAAACTAGAGCCAGGAGACCTGCCTTGAACTTCTGTAATAATCTTTCGGTGGGAAGGATTTCAGGAATATGATAGTAACATTTATGCACTATGATATCATTATTTAGAATAATTATATCTGTGCATTTAAGATATAAGATATTATCACAAAACTATTGTATACTGTAAAGACTTCACAAGAAGTCTTTTTTATTTTGCTATTTTTTAAAATTTGTACATGATAAATGATAAAGCTCAATATTAATATTTTTAAATAAGCCTTTTAAAGCCTATTAAGGTTTTTTATATAAAAGCAAGTTATAATATTGGTCAGAAAAAACTTACTCCCAACTTATTAAGTATAAATTGTAAAAGATTTAAAGTTTTCTTTTCCAACTACTGACCAATTACAGCATCTCTGTATTCATATATGGAGGTGCTTTTTTTTATAATCAATCCTATAATCCAATCCTCAGTTTATACTCCCAGCCCAAAGTCTCCAGCTGCTGCTGACGCAGTATGACGCAAAATAGACTAGTATACTGACTTGTTATTTATTTGAATGTGCCTAACCTTCATAATTATCTCATTAATTAAGTTCTAGGTTTAGATAAATATGAAATACTTTTTAGAGTATGTACAAAACAATATGTTAAGCATTCCATATTAGTATATGTTAAAAAAATTAAGTATATTTAAATAAAACAAAAATAATTTAAGCGTGATTTAAATAAAAAGAACGAGATTTCACGAGAGAATATTACCTTTTTATGTATTGTTGGTGTATGAAGGATTTGTGTTTTATGAATTTCTGAAATACAATTAGCAGGTATAGAAGTATTTAAATTTAAAGGGGGGAGACGGGGTGAGGGATAAAAAGTTTTTTATTAGAATGTTTTTTATAGTTTTAGGAACCTTTATATATGCGGTAGGGACTAACATATTTATTACACCACATAAACTTTTAAGTGGAGGGGTTGCAGGAATGTCCCTTATGGGTCAGTATATAACTAAAATACCTTCAGGATATTGGATATTTATAATAAATATACCTTTATTTATAATTGGATGTAGAAAAATAGATTTGGATTTTATATTGTATAGTGCTGTAGGTGCTGTATCCGTATCAGTTTTTTTAATTTTAACAAAGGATTTATCAAATTATGTAATTGTAAAAGATATAAATATAGCTACACTTTTTGGTTCTATAATTACAGGTTATGGACTGGGGCTAATATTTAAACATAGAGCGTCTTTAGGTGGTACAGACATAATTATGGTTATTATAAGAAAAAGTACTGGAGCAGACGTGTCGAAGTTATTTTTCTTAATAAATGGCATAACAGTGTTGCTAGGGGCTTTTGTTATAGGACTACAAAATACACTGTACACTTTAGTATTAATGTATGTAACTGGTGTAGTTATGGAAAAGGTAATGAAGGGTTTTGATAAACAAAATATAGTTATAATAGTTACGGAAAAAGCAAAGGAAGTGTCTGATGCCATAATGGAGGCCACAGGTAGAGGAACTACTTATCTATATGGGGAAGGTGGTTATACTGGCAACCAAAAGAAAATAATTTACTGTCTTATGACTAACAGTCAACTAAATAAGGTAAAAAAACTAACAGAATCTTTAGATTCATCAGCTCTTATATCCATATCACAAGCACAGGAAATAAAGGGCAAAGGATTTTTTACACCAGCAATATAGCACCTAGTAGCAAAAAAATGCACTTAGGTGCTTTTTTCTACAATTTCATACTTTACAACTTTAGCATGATAAAGTATAATAAAAAACATGAATCAAATTTTAAAATATTAATTATTACCGAAAGGGGATGGAAAGATGAAAAAAATAGTATTAGCATTAGTTGGAGTTTTATTAGTAAGTGCATTGTCAGGTTGTGGGGTGAAAAAAGATCATAGCAGCTCTAAAGAAAGCACTAAAGATAAGTTTGTAGTAGGATTGGATGACAGCTTTCCTCCTATGGGATTTAGAGATGAAAATGGTGAAATTGTTGGATTTGACATAGATTTAGCTAAAGAGGTGGCTAAGAGGACAGGCCTTTCAGTGGAGTTTAAGCCAGTGGATTGGGATGGAATACTTTTAAGCTTAAATAATAAAGACATTGATCTTATATGGAATGGACTTACTATAACTGAGGAGAGAAAAGAAAAGATAGGTTTTTCGGAAAGCTATTTAAAAAACAGACAGATAATTGTGGTGTCTAAGGACTCCAATATAAAAAGCAAAAAAGACTTAAATGGAAAAATAGTAGCAGTTCAAATGGGCAGCAGCAGTGATGAAGCTTTAAATAAGGAAGCGGATTTAGTTAAGGAAATAAAGGAAATAAAGAAATACTCAAACAACACAGAGGCTCTTATGGATTTGAAATATAATCGTGTAAATGCAGTAGTTATAGATGAAGTGGTGGCTAGATATTATATTAGCAAAAAGCCAGGGGTTTACAAAATATTAGAAGACAATTTTGGAGAAGAAGAATATGGTGTGGGCTATAGAAAAAATGATACAGAGTTTGGTGAAAAAATAGACAAGGCTCTAAAGCAGATAAAAGAAGATGGAACCATGGATAACATATATAAAAAATGGTTTGGAGAAGAGTAGAAATTTCTCCTCCATGACTTGCATAAGAGCTTGGAACAATAAATTTAATTTAAGAAATTCTAATCTTTTAGCCATATAAAATTATCTAACGCTCACATTCAGCGTCCTGCCTCAGGTTCACTAGCCTGGCGTCCTTGCCAGGCTTACGATAATTTTATCTGTCTAAAAGAAGAATTTCTAAAATTAAATTTAAATAGTTCCTTCGCTTCTTATAAAAGTCATTACAGAGAAATTTCATAATTTAAGTAATGTAATGATTTTTGTAGAATAATCATGATATTGAAAGGAATGTAATTTTTAATGGATAAGATGATAATTTATATATTAAAGGGCAGCATTGTTACTTTAAAGTTATATGTATTAACTATAGTTTTATCAATTCCACTAGGTACTATAATAGCCCTGGCAAAAACTTTTAAGCCTTTTGAAAAGATACTAGGAATTTACACATGGATTTTTAGGGGGACACCTTTACTATTGCAACTATTCTTTTTATACTATGGACTTCCAGTGCTGGGTATAAAGCTTACGGAGTTTTCAGCAGCTTTAATTACTTTTATACTAAATTATTCAGCTTATTTTGCAGAAATAATAAGAGGAGGTGTCATGTCCATAGACCAAGGTCAATATGAAGGAGCTAAGGTTTTAGGCATGAATTACATGCAAACTATGAGGAGAATAATACTTCCTCAGGCATTTTTAAGAATTATACCTTCTATTTGCAATGAAGCTATAAATTTAGTAAAGGATACTGCTCTAGTAACGGTAATAGGTATGGGAGAAATCCTCAGAAACTCTAAGGAAATAGTAACTAGAGAATTTACTATAGTACCTTTTTTTATAGCTGCAATTATTTACTTAGGTATAAGCTCGCTGATTGTAATATTCTTTAGAAGGCTAGAGAAAAATAATAAATTAGCTACTTCTAAATAAAGTATTTAGTTACTGAATTTTCGTATATAAATTTCAAGTTCTACATTAGGTGAATAAAGGTTTTTAATTTGAAATTTAGAATGCAAAATGAAGGTTGGAGCTGTTGCAAGGAAAAATAGATTTGTGGAGAGTGTTATAAATGAATGCTATAAATTTAGTTAATGTAAGTAAAAGCTTCGGAGATTTAAGTGTATTAAAGGGTATAAATTTAAATGTAAAATCCGGAGAAGTAGTAAGTATAATAGGACCATCAGGCAGTGGTAAAAGTACTTTGTTAAGGTCAATAATAAAACTTGAAGAAATAGATGAAGGTATAATAGAAATTAAGGAAAAAGCAATAGTTAATATAAAGCAGGGGAAAAAGGAAAAAGTCGAAAAAGATGTATTAAATAAGTATGTTAAAAGTATTGGTATGGTGTTTCAAAACTTTAACTTATTTCCTCATAAAACGGTAATGGAAAATATCATGGAGGCTCCACGGGTGGTACAAAAGATATCAAGGGAAGAAGGGGAGAAAAAAGGCGAAGAACTTCTTTCCATGGTGGGACTTTTAGAGAAAAAGCATTCGTATCCTTGTGAGCTTTCAGGGGGACAGAAGCAAAGAGTTGCTATAGCAAGAGCTCTTGCTATGAATCCAGATATACTTTTATTTGATGAGCCTACATCAGCTTTGGATCCGGAGCTTGTTAGAGAAGTTCTGCAGGTTATAAATAAACTTGCTAAGGAAAGTGGTAAAACTATGGTTATAGTAACTCATGAAATAGCCTTTGCTTTAGAAATAAGTAACAGAATGGTATTTATGGACAAGGGAGAAATATTAGAGGATTCAACTCCTGAGAAAATGAGAAATACAGTGAATAAAAGAATAAAGGGATTTTTTGAAAGAAAATAATCATTGTTTTTAAAATATAGTCTCTTATCATAGCCTTCTGAATATCAATGTGTAGAGTGTGGAGTTTTTATTTTATAACTGCGAAAGTTCAGTTAGTAACTTTTCCAGGGAAATATTTTGTTGCAACATGTACTTTATTATAATTTTGTTGAGAAGGTTTGTAGATAAAAGTAAGTTGAAAATATAGAATTAGATAATTACATACTATTTCCAAGGAAATAATGTAAAAATAAATATAAATTTACAAAATATTATGGGAAATTTGATATTTTGTAAAAAGAAAATTTTATAAAACATATATGGTAAAGTTTTTAATAATTTTGTAACCTTTTTAATACTATTTTGTAACTCAAAAAAATTTATTTTGAGTATAATATTAAATAGGTAATCAAATTTGCTACACCAATTAGGAAAGATAATGTAGAACGAATTTAATGTTCGATACACTATCTCCCTTTTCCCGAATGTTTTCCAGAAGCACCCCAAAGCTTCTGGAAATTTTTTTGCATTTTTTGCTTTTATTGAATTTTATATTTTAGTGTATTAAAATTGTATTAACATATAAATAATATAAATGAGGAAAATCTACAGAATGATTTAAAAAGTGTATAAGTTATGTACTAATACCTATGTGCATGCTTGTGCACTAGATACTAGGAATAAGGTATAGTTAATTGTAATGTTTAGACAATGATACCGAAATAAAATATCAAAAAACTATAAATAAAAATTTTTCAGGTTTAGGGGTTGAAAGAGTATTATTAGTGTATTAAAGTTATTGTGAGGAAGGTGAATTTTGGTGAAAAGAATAGATAAAATATACAATTATATAAAAGAAAAGTCACAAAACACTTCCCTGGATGAGCTTAAAGAAATAGGTGGATTTAGTGCTCAAGAAGTAGGGGAGCAGCTAGATATACTTAGAAACAACGCTAGTAAAGAATTAAATGAACTTTGTAGAATGGGTAAACTTATTAAAATAAAAGGCAGACCCGTATTATATTTTCATAGAAAAAGTATTGAAAGTTTGATACAGAAAAGAATCCCTGAAGAGCTTTTAGAAGTGGATAATATAAATGAAATTTTGGGAAAAAGCCAAGATAAAGAACAAAAATCTCCTTTTCACTATCTTATAGGAGCTGAAAGTAGTCTTAAAAATCAAATAGAACAGGCAAAGGCAGCCATACTATATCCGCCTAATGGCTTGCACACATTGATAGTAGGTCAAACGGGAGTTGGAAAAACTCTATTTGCAAATATGATGTATAACTATGCCAGATACATAAATAAATTGCCAAAGGATGCGCCTTTTGTAGTTTTCAATTGTGCAGACTATTATAATAATCCTCAGCTTTTATTATCCCATGTATTTGGATATATTAAAGGAGCTTTTACTGGAGCGGATACAGAAAAACAGGGCTTGGTGGAAAAGGCTAATGGTGGGATGTTATTTTTGGATGAAATTCATAGATTGCCCCCAGAGGGACAGGAAATGTTATTTTATTTCATGGATACAGGAACTTATAATAAATTGGGTGAAACAGAAAGAAAAAGAAGAGCAAATGTATTCATAATAGGGGCTACTACAGAAGACCCTACTTCAGCACTTTTAAAAACATTTACAAGAAGGATACCTATCACTATTACCATTCCTAACTTTGACGAAAGGCCTATGGAAGATAAGGTGGACATAATAAAACACCTGTTATCCAACGAAGCCCACAGAGTAAATAAACCTATTAAAATCACTTCTGAAGCAGTGAAGGCATTGATAGGAAGTACTTCTTATGGAAATATAGGTCAGCTTAAATCTAATATTCAGCTTATATGTGCCAAAGGTTTTTTAAATAGCATAAATACAGATAACTATATAAAAATAGATTTTAAAACTTTGCCTAATAATATGAAAAACGGACTTATTTCCATGGGTGCCAGGAGAGAAGCTTCAGAGGAACTATGGAGAATTATGCCTTCAGATATGGTAATAAAACCACAAGGATATAAGGAACTTATAGAAGAAGATCCTTATGAACCTCCATTTAATCTTTATAAAATAATAGAAGATAAAGCAGCTATTTTAAAAGAAGAAGGCATGGATGATGAAAATATAAATAAATTTATAACTACAGATATAAATGTACATATTAAATGTTTTTATGATAAATTTAAAAATGACGGAAAAAATAGAGAGAGAATATTAAAGATAGTGGATGATGATATATTAAAATTCTCAGAAGAAGTGCAAAAGCTTGCAGAGGAAAGACTAAATAAAAAATTTAATGATAGATTTTTATATGCTTTAAGTCTTCATTTAAGCGCATTTTTTAATAGAATAAATAAAAAAACAGAGCTTAAATATACCAATGTAGAAAGTATAATAAAAGATAATCCTATGGAGTACAAGGTTGCGGTAGAAGTCAAGAGCATGATAGAAGAAAGATATAAAATAAAAGTTCCAAAGGTGGAGGTTATATACCTAACTCTGCTTTTAAATTCAATTCAGGACACCGGAAATACTGGTAGAGTGGGAGTTATAGTGGCAGCTCACGGTAGCAGCACTGCTAGTAGCATGGTAGGGGTAGTTCAAAAACTTTTAGAAGAGAAGAATGTAGAGGCCATAGATATGCCTCTAGAAATAAGCCCTAAAGAAATTCTAGAGGAAATGACTCAAAAGGTAAAGGAAATAGATAGAGGAAAAGGAGTTCTAATACTGGTAGACATGGGTTCACTTACGGGATTTGGAAGTATTATATCTGAAAAAACAGGCATAAAAACTAAAACCATAGATATGGTATCTACTCCTATAGTTTTAGAGGCAGTTAGAAAATCTAACATATTTGATATGGATTTAGAAAGTGTATACAATTCCTTAAAAGATTTTAAAGGATACACTAATAAAATTCAAGAAAAGTTTAAACCTGGTGAGGGAGTAATTGTAACTTTGTGTACCACAGGAGAAGGAGCTGCATTGAAGCTTAAAAAGTTAGTAGAGGATATTGTAGTAAGCATATCAGAAAAACCAGTGAATATAATACCAATTGGAATTAAAAACATGAAAGATGATTTAGAAAAAATATCTGAAGAACAACCTATTTTGGCTACAGTAGGAGCAGTAAATCCAGAAATAGAAGCTCCTTTTATATCATTAGAATCACTAATAAATGGAGACGGAGAAAAAGTAATTAGAAATATAATAAGGGGTAATAAACAAGAAAATGAAACTGAAAAAGAGCAAAATGTTGTGGTTAGAGAGCTATGTGAAGATAGTTTAAAACAGTTTTTAACATACTTAAACCCAGAAAAAATAATAAGTGTATTAATAAAATTTGTAAGTGTATTAGAAAAAGTCATGGAAAAAGAGTTTTCAAACTCCATGAAAATAAGAATAATTTTGCATGTTGCTTGTGCACTAGAGAGAATGGTTATAAAAGATGGCTTAGAGTATAAATATGATAAAGAAAAATTGGATAAAGATAAACTTACAAAAGTAAAATCTGCTTGTGTTATATTTAAAGAAAATATAAATTTAGAACTGACAGAAGATGAAATTTATTATATAGTGGAAATGTTTATGTAGGGCACATTCAAATAAATAATAAGTCAGTATGCTAGTCTATTTTGCGTCATACTGCGTCAGCAGTTTCCACCGATAGTCTTACTAGCGGCGGAAACTGCTTCCTTGTCTGACACAAAATATACCAGCATCTTTGACTTGTTATTTCTTTTCATGTACCTAAGGGTTTTAATTTAAAATTTAGAATGTAAAATAGGAATTTGTAGAGTAGGTAAGAGGTAAAAAGTAAGAAGTAAGAAGTAAGAGGTAATAGGTAGTGCAGTATTAAAGTGAAATGTAATGTGATTAAAGGAAGTAATAAGTGTATTAAAAATGAAAACAGTGTATCAAAATTTTAATTAAAGTATTAAAATTAAAAAAATAAGACGTCTTTATGTAAGTTTTTCAAAAGGTTTACTAAGGACGTTTTTTTGATACACTTTTTTGGCATAGACTTTGCTATATATATGTACAAGAAAGAATTAATATGGAGTAAAGGGTTAAACAAAGCATAAATTTAAAAAAGTAAGCAAAAATAAATTTAAAAGACAATAAAATTTAAATATTAGACAAACTAAGAGATAAATAAAGTTGAAATGTAAGTATAAAAGTATATAAAGCAATTTATAATTTATCTATAAAAATAATATGTAAAAAGTAGAAGGTAGGTTAATATAAAGGAGGAAAAATAATGACAGCCATAATAATAGGAACACATGGTAATTTTTCTGAGGAACTACTTAAGTCATCAGAAATGATTTTTGGAAAGCAAGAAAATGTAGGATATGTAACTTTTAAGCCAGGCGAAGGTTCAGAAGATCTTATTAATAAGTATAATGAGCTTTTAAATACCTTAGATACTAAGGATGGAGTACTTTTCATGGTAGATCTTTTTGGAGGAAGTCCATTTAATGCAGCTAGTAGAATCGCATTAGGAAAAGAAAATATGGACATAATAACAGGTGTAAATTTACCAATGCTTTTAGAAGTTTATGGTTCAAGAAGTTTTTCAAATTTACAAGAACTAGTTAATGTAGCTAAAAATAGTGGAATGGAAAGTATAAAAATTTTTAAAGAAGTAATGAATTCACAAGAGGAGGACGATCTATAATGAACATTGTATTAGCAAGAATAGATGATAGATTAATTCATGGACAGGTGGCAACTATATGGACAAAAGAAACTAGATGCTCAAGAATAATAGTTTGTAATGATGATGTGGCAAACGATGAAATAAGAAAAACTTTATTAACACAAGTGGCGCCTCCAGGAATAAAGGCACACGTAGTAGATTTAGCAAAAGCAGTTAGAGTTTATAAAAATTCTAAGTATGAAAATGACAGAGTTATGTTTCTTTTCACAAATCCATCAGATGTTTTAACTCTAGTAGAAAATGGAGTAGATATTAAAAGTGTAAACATAGGTGGAATGTCTTTTAAAGAAGGAAAAAAACAAATAACAGGAGCAGTTTCTGTAAATGATAAAGATATAGAAGCATTTAAAAAGCTTAACGAAAAAGGAATAGAACTTGAAATAAGAAAGGTATCTACAGATTCAAAAGTAGACATAATGCCATTAATACAAAAGCTTTAGTTAGCTGTATAAGTATTCCTATAAAAAAGTATAACTTCATAATATGCCCTACATATTATGAAGTTATACCAAAAAAAGAAATGATTTCAATCATTTACTCTAAAATAAATTTTATAATAATGTTAATTAATAGTCAAATTAATAAATTAAAGAAAAACTGTAAAAGAGCAATATATTTAAGGTGTAACTATTAATGTGTAAAGGTTTTTACTAAATTTAAGTTTATAAAAAATTAATATAAAATTCAATTCAAAAATAAAAGGAGGGCTAAATAATGGGAATTAGCACTATACAAATTATATTAGTATTCATAGTTGCATGTATCGCTGGTATGGGTAGTGTTTTAGATGAATTTCAAACCCATAGACCGCTAGTAGCGTGTACATTAATAGGACTTATATTGGGAGACTTAAAGACAGGTATTATAATAGGTGGAACTCTTGAAATGATGGCTTTAGGCTGGATGAATATAGGAGCGGCTATGGCACCAGATGCAGCTCTTGCTAGTATTATTTCCACTATAATAGTTATAGCAGGAAAGCAAAGCATAGGAGCTGGTATAGCAGTAGCAATTCCAATAGCAGCTGCTGGTCAAGTTTTAACTATATTTGCAAGAACTATAACAGTCGTATTCCAGCACAGAGCTGACAGATATGCTGAAGAAGGGAATCTTGCAGGAATAGATAGATGTCATATAGGAGCTTTATTAATACAAGCATTACGTGTGGCAATACCATCACTTTTAGTAGCTATGTTCGTTGGAACAAATGTAGTTCAAAATATGCTTAGTGCAATACCAGATTGGATTACTGGAGGACTTGGGGTTGCCGGTGGATTCATAGTAGTTGTTGGATATGCCATGGTTATAAATATGATGGAAGCAAAATACTTAATGCCATTCTTCTTCTTAGGTTTTGTAGTGGCAGCATTTACAAACTTTAACTTAGTTGCTCTAGGAATTTTAGGAACAGTGTTTGCTATAGTATATATTCAATTAAATCCAAAATACAACAAAGTAGAAGTGGCATCAGCGCCAGCGGGAGCCGTACAATCAAATTTAGATGATGATTTAGACGATGAATTAGATTAGGAAGAAGGAGGGTTTAGAATGGAAAATTATAAGGATTTAGAAAAGAAAATAACTAAAAAAGATCGTATAAATATGTTCATTCGTTCAAATTTTCACCAAGGTTCTTGGAACTTTGAAAGAATGCAAGCTTTAGGATATTGTTTTTCAATGATACCAATAATAAAAAGATTATACGAAGGTGAAGAGAGAAAGAAAGCATTAAAAAGACACTTAGAATTCTTCAATACGCAACCATTCGTAACAGCTCCAATTCTTGGAGTTACATCAGCTATGGAAGAGCAAAGAGCTAATGGAGCTGACATAGACGATGGTGTTATAAATGGTGTAAAGATAGGACTTATGGGACCTTTAGCAGGAGTTGGAGATCCAATATTCTGGGGAACTTTAAGACCAGTAGTTGCAGCACTTGGTGCATCAATAGCTATGGGTGGAAGCATACTTGGACCTTTACTATTCTTCCTATTATTTAACGTAGTTCGTTTAGGATTTAGATGGTATGGAATAGAGTATGGATATAAAAAGGGTACTGATATAGTTAAAGACATGGGTGGAAACAGACTTCAAAAATTAACAGAAGGAGCTTCAATACTTGGATTATTCGTAATGGGAGCGCTAGTAAGTAAATGGACTACTGTAAACATACCAGTAGTCATATCAAGAATAACTAATCAACAAGGTAAAGTTGTTGAAACTACAGTTCAAGGTATACTAGATCAATTATTACCAGGATTAGTACCATTACTATTAACATTCTTATGTATGAAACTTTTAAAGAAAAAAGTAAATCCAATTTGGATAATATTTGGATTGTTTGCAATAGGTATAATAGGATTCAAACTTGGCTGGTTAGCATAGTCAATAATTTGAAGAAAGGGCTGGAAGTAAAATTCTGGCCCCTTTTTTCAGTTTATAATTGTTTTAGAGTCTTTTTTAGAGTCTTAGTAAAAGTTTTATGATATTATAGTATGATTATCCCACAATAAGGTACAATGTAGTGAAATTATGAAATTTCTCCTCCATGACTTGCATAAAAGCTCGGAACAATAAATTTAAACAGTTCCTTCGCTTCTTATGCAAGTCATTCCAGAGAAATTTCATAATTCAAGTAATATAATGCTTTTTGTGGGTTAATCATAGTATAATATAATTATAGATACAATACGAGGAGTGAGAGATAATGTATCCATTAAAATTTGAAAATTTATATTATGAAAAAATATGGGGTGGAAGGGATTTTGAAAAATTTAGAGATAATCTTCCAGAAGGAAATATAGGTGAAAGCTGGGATATAGCTTGTCATAAAAACGGTACTAGTGTAGTAGCTAATGGAGAATTTAAAGGAACCAGACTAGATGAACTTATAGAAAAATATGAGGAGAAAGTAATAGGAACCAAAATTCATAAAGAGTGGTTTCCTCTTTTAATAAAGCTTATAAATGCAAAAGATAAACTTTCTGTACAGGTACATCCAAATGATACTTATGCAAAAGAAGTAGAAGGTGAAATGGGAAAAACAGAAGTTTGGTACGTGGTGGAGGCTTTTGAAGGAGCTAATTTGGTAGTGGGAACAAAAGAACACTGTACCAAAGAAGAGTTTCAAAAGGCTGTGGAAAATGGAAACTTAGACAAATATATGAACAGAATACCTGTTAAAAAAGGAGAGGTTTACTTTGTAAAAAGTGGACTTATCCATGCCATAGGAGAAGGAGTTATAATAGCTGAAATACAGCAAAACAGTGATACTACATACAGAGTCTATGACTACAACAGAGGAAGAGAGCTACACATAGAAAAAGCTCTAGATGTTATAGACTTAAACTTACAAGGAAAGAAAAGAGACGGAATAAAAGTTAAAAAAGAAGGGTATGAAAAGACCTATTTATGCCTTTGCAAAGATTTCTCTTTAGAGTTATATAATATAGAAAAACAATGTATGGAAAAAAGTAATGAAGAAAGATTTTTTGCTTTTACCTGTGTAGAAGGTAATGGAGAAATATTATATAAAGAAGGAAAAGAAAACATAAAACAAGGAGATAGCATTTTAATACCTGCTTTCCTTGGGGATTACACTTTAAAGGGGAAAATGAAACTTTTAAAAAGTTATCTTCCAAATATAGAAGAAGTAGAAAAAGAAATTTTAACAGAAATAGAGTAGAAAAAAGTATCATAAACCCCTATAGAATATGGTTACTTTCATACAATTATGTTAAAATTGAGATATAAGGTAAAATAAAATAGAATTTTTATGAAAACATAGGAAAAGTATTTGAAAATTATTAATTCCTAATATTCAGAAAAATTCAAAAGTGGTATAATAGTACAAATGGGTATTATTTTGGAGGGATTCTATGGTAACTTTTATAATAGTACTAAATGTAATTTTGGCTATTATATGTGCTACTTTTATATTTAAAAAATTTGTATTTCAATTTAAAGGCAGTGATAACGGATTTAAAAATATGGTATATATAGGGTTTTTAATAGTGGCTTTAATTTGCACATTAAACGGCGTATGGCAGGGGAGTGCTACTAAAGGGCAAATGGATTATTTGAAAATTACTAAAGAGATACCCGTAGAGGAAAGAATAATTATAGAATCCCACATAGAATTTGGAAAAAATAGCATTATTATAAGTACTTTGGTTGGATTTGTTTCGCTAGTTGTTAGCTATGGTGTATTTAAAAATATTCAAAAAGAGATAAAGAACAATATAGGAAAACCAAAGAAAAAGTGGCGTTGGGATGAAATAAATGATAAAAAATAAATGTATATATTATATATACAAAAGGGTTTTTCATAGTGATTGGGGTGAAAATTTATGATTGATCTTTTGATGATTTTAAATTTAATTCTTATACTGGTATCCATAGTATTTTTTGTTAGAAGTTTTATAATAAAATATGTAGCTAGCTATAATGATATCAAAAACATATTATTTATAGGACTGATAGTGGCTTGCTTGCTTTTAAGCATAAATGGTGTTGTGAAGTGTGCTGAAGCTAATGAGTTAAAGGAAATAATAAAGCTTCAAGGTGAGTTTTTAGAGGATAGAACTATAAAGATGCTTAATAATAACATAGTGAAAATGATAAAGAGTATGATAAAGACTATATCTATAGGATATGGATGCTTACTAGCAACAATTTTATTGACATTTAACTTTAAAATAGAATTTAAAAGAGAACTGGCAAAGCCAAAGTATAAATGGGATTGGAGCAGAATAATTTTAAAAAGAAATTAAAATATAAACTCACTGCTTTGAAGGTATTCTTTAAAACCACTGCTATTTGTGTGCTTGGTAATTTATAAATTACAAAAAGTTATTGGATATACCAAGAATCTCTCGCTTAGGCGTTATAAATTAAGGGGGAGTTCAACTAGGCATTTGTAGGTTATATCTCTACCCGCAAATGCTTGTTTTGTTTTTAGTTATAATAATTAAAAGTGGGGGAAAATTATGAACGGGGCACAACTTAAATTAATGGCCATAATAATTATGTTAATAGATCACACAGGAGCATTGCTTTTTCCAAAAGTGCGCATTTTAAGAGTCATAGGAAGATTAGCGTTCCCTATTTTTGCTTATTTCATAAGTGAAGGGTATATAAAAACAAGTAATGTTAAAAAATACCAAAAAAGGCTCCTTGTGTTTGCACTTATATCTCAAATACCTTTTTATTTAGCTTTTAAAAATGTACTTTATTTAAATATATTCTTTACGTTATTTTTAGGGCTTTATGCTATAAAAGTTTATGACGAAAAGGGAAGTATAAGTATTATATGGATTATTGGTATTTTGGCACAAATAATTAACACAGACTATGGATTATATGGAGTATTTACTATATACCTTTTTTATAAATACCATGAAGATTTTAAAACTATGGCAAAGAAACAGGTGTTTTTAAATGTAATATTTGTGTCAGTTATATTTTTAATAACTATTTTAAGTGCGTTTAATAAAGGAAAAGATGGCACGTGGATTTTTATGACATTGATAGGAGTGAGTATGCAGGCAGTTTCTCTAGTATCATTATTTTTTATAAAAAGATATAATGGTGAAAGAGGTAGAAGTATGAAATATCTATTTTATGGATTTTATCCTGTGCATCTTATGATATTATGGATGATTAAAAGTATAGTATAATGAATTAGGCACATTCAAATAAATAATAAGTTAGTATGCTAGTTTATTTTTCGTCATACTGCATCAGCAGAACCCGCCCATTATCACCAAAGGCGGAATCTGCTTCCTTGTCTGGCACAAAATATACCAGCATCTTTGATTTGTTATTTTTTTCATGTACCTTAAGTGAAGGAAGGATTAAGATGAGAGCTACTATAAACTTAGAATTAAAACAACCTATAAAGCTACCTATTCAGTACAATCATATAATAAATGGAGCTATATTGAATTGGTTACGAAATGTAGGAGAGAACAAATTTATTCATGATGAAGAATTTAAAAAAAATGTGAAAAATCATAAATTATATACTTTCTCAAAGCTTCAAGGAAAATTTACTATGGACGTTAAGAATAAAAAAATAACTTATTATAGTGGAGTGAATTTACTTATATCTTCTTACGATGATAAATTTCTTTCAAATATAGTAAATTCATTGGTAATGAAGGAAAGTATGAATGTATTAAATCAAGAAATAAAAATAGATAACATAGAAACCTCACTTTATTCTGTAACTGGAGAGGAAATAAGGGTGTATACAAAATCACCTGTAACTGTATATAGTACATTTAAGGAAGAGGAAAAAAACAAAACACGTTATTATAGTCCTTATGAAAAAGAATTCAGCGAAATAATAAGAAAAAATTTAATAAATAAGTATAAATCATATTATGGCAAGTTGCCAGAGGACAACAGATTCTCTATAGAACTTTTAAGTAGGAAAAAACCTAAGGAAAGTGTAATTATATATAGGGGAATAGTGATAAAAGGCTGGAGTGGAGAATTTGTAATGAGGGGCAGTAAAGAGCTTTTAAATTTAGCTTACCAAGCAGGTATAGGAGCTAAAAATTCTCAAGGATTTGGATGCGTAGAACTTATAGAGAACTAAAACCTAGTAATGTAATTATGTTCAGACAGATCAGCGAGTAATGATGTGTAGAAATTATAGGTAGCTAAAACATTTAACAATTTTATATGTAAAATTTGCTGTGAGTTAAAATTTTTTAAAGTTTTAGATTATTGATAATTAAAAAACATAAGTAAAATGACATTTTAGCATTAAAAAATGTGAAATATGTATAATAGAGGGTATGTAAAGGGAGGATTTGCGTTGAATAGAGTGATTTTTCATGTAGATGTAAATTCCGCCTTTTTATCATGGGAGGCGGTGGAGAGGCTTAAGAATGAAGGAGGACAGGATATAAGGGAAATTCCCTCAGTGGTAGCAGGAGATCCTAGAAGTAGAAGGGGAGTGGTACTTGCTAAGTCTCAGATGGCTAAGGAATTTGGCATCAAAACAGGAGAACCCCTATACTGGGCTGTTCAAAAATGTCCTTCCATTATAATAGTTCCTCCGCATCATGAAATGTATCTTAGATACAGTAGGGATATGCTGAAAATATTGCAAAGTTACACTCCTCTAGTGGAAAGATACTCCATAGACGAGTGTTTTTGTGATTTTACAAACATGGTAAAAGGTAAAAATGAAACTTTAGATTTAGCTTATAAGATAAAAGACCATATAAAAAATGCACTAGGATTTACTGTGAATGTTGGAGTTTCAACAAATAAGCTTTTGGCTAAGATGGCATCGGATTTTAAAAAACCAGATAGGGTGCATACCTTGTATCCAGAAGAAATAGAAGAAAAAATGTGGCCTCTTCCTGTAGAGGAGCTTTTTATGGTTGGAAAAGCCACAGTGCCAAAGCTACATAAAATGAATATACACACCATAGGGGATTTGGCTAAATATGATGTAAATTTAGTTAGAGATAAGCTTAAAAGTCATGGAGTTACCATTTGGAATTATGCTAGAGGCATTGAAAACTCACCAGTAGATGAGAATTCTAGAGTGAAGTCAAAGGGAATGGGCAACTCTACCACTATTGCTTCAGATGTGCAGGATAGAGAAAATGCACACAAGATTTTAATATCCCTTTGTGAGGAGCTTTGCGTGAGGCTTAGAAAGTCTGAAAATCGCTGCTATGTGGTTTCAGTAAATATAGGACTAAGCGACTTCACTTCATTTTCAAGACAAAAGAAGCTTTTTACCCCTACAGATTCCACCAAGACCATAATGGACGTGGCACTGAAGCTTTTCGATGAGCTTTGGGATGGTGCACCCATTAGAAAATTAGGCATATATCTTTCAGAACTAACAGACCATGAATATTATCAGCCATCTTTTTTTGATATTGAGAAGAATGAAAAACAAAAGGCGCTGGATAGTGCCCTAGATAAGCTTAAAGAAAAGTATGGCAGTGATGTGGTTACTAGGTCGTGTCTTTTGAAGGGGAAGGGAAGTAAGAAGTAAGAAGTAATAAGTAAGAAGTAAGAAGTAAGGAATAATAAGTAATAAGTAATAAGTAATAAGTAAGAAATAATAAGTGATAAGTAAGAGCGGAGAGGGTAGGATGCAAATAATAAATATAAAATAATAAATATCAAACATCAAATATAAATTGCAGGTGGAGAGTTGAGGGGTTTTAAGAGAGACTAGAGGGGTGAAACTTAATTGATCATTGAGCATTGAAAATTGAGCAATGAAAAGGGGTTGAGTTACATGAAAATAGGATATGCTTGTATTCCTTTAACAGTGCCTTACAAGACTACTAGGAGCTTTATGATAAGAAACTTTTCTGAGGATAGATTCTATAAGTGTGTTTCAGAAAATATAGAGGATTTAAAAAACATATTACAGTGTAATGTGAAAAATGGCATATATCTTTTTAGGATAAGTTCAGATATAATTCCCTTTGGAAGTCACAAGATAAATAATATAAAGTGGTGGGAGATTTTTAAAAAGCAGCTAAGTGAAATAGGGCAGTATATAAAGGAGCAGGGGGTAAGGGTTTCCATGCACCCAGGTCAGTATACAGTTTTAAATTCACCTTCCAGCGAGGTTTTAGATAATAGTTTAAGAGACATAGAGTATCATTGCAAATTTTTAGATTCCCTAAAGCTTGATTATACCCACAAAATAGTTTTACACATAGGTGGAGTTTATGGTGATAAAAAGCTTTCCATGAAAAGATTTGTGGATAACTTTCAAAAATTATCGCCAAGTGCTAAGAAAAGACTCATACTGGAAAATGATGACAAGTCCTACAACATAGAAGAAGTTTTAGAAATCTGCAATAAACTAAACATACCTGCGGTATTTGATAATCTTCATCATAGGTTGAACCCACCTGTAAATTGTGAAGACGCTAAAGAGAGAAAAAGGCGTTATAACCAATGTACCTACCATGACACTTATCTAAACCAATCAGACATTAAAGATACAAATGGAGAAGGACTAAAAAACTATCCAGATAGTAAAAATACAGGCAAATGTTCAGGAAATGATAAAAGTGCCATTGAAATAAAATGTGATATAAACAATAACACATATGTATCAGGATTTAGCGATGTTTATATAGATGATATATTTAAAAGAATTAAGGCCACCTGGAAGGAAGAAGATGGTGCCATGAAAATACATTACTCAGATAAAGATACGGATAAAAAAGGTGGATCTCATTCCAAATTTGTTCTAACAGAAAACTTCCTTAATTACTATAAAAAAATAGAAAAATATCAGCCGGACATAATGTTAGAGGTGAAAGACAAGGATATTTCTGCCATAAAATGTGCAAATTTAATATTTAATGAGGGCAAGAGGGGTGTGCTTTATGATGAGTGGGCAAGGTACAAATATCTTGTGATGGAAAAAGCATACGCCCTTTATAAAAAATGCAGTTCTCTAGTGAGAGAAAACTGTTCTCTAAAGGAGTTTTATTCCTTTGTGGATGCGTGCCTTTCAATGCCCTATAACGAAAAAAACTTCAAAAATACAGCTTTTCATATATGGGGGTATTTCAAAGACTGTGCTACAGATAAGGAAAAAAGGGATTTTTTAAATTTAATGGATGAATATAAGGACCCTCAAAAGGTGAAGGAAAAGCTTTATAAATTGGCGGTTAAGTATGAGAGGGAGTACTTGGTTGAGAGTTATTATTTTGCTTATTAGAGATTATAAACTCCAGAAAGTGCAGCATTAAGCAGTATTAATGTGGTACATTTTCTGGAGTTTATTTATTACATTTTATAAGTTCTAGCTGGTAGTTATATAGGTGGGAGATTGTAAAACTAGTTTTTGTGAGAGTTAATGTACATGTCGATGTCCTCTACAATATATGCTTCTCCAGTGGAATGAAGTATATCATAAAAAGATTTAATATAATCAAAAACTCCATTTTCATTAAAAATTTTAAGTGCAGACTTACCACTTATATTATGGGCTTGTTTATAACTTTCAAGACAAAATACTGTAAAATCTATAATATTCTTCATTATTTATCACCTCATATTTCAGGGAAATTTATTTTCCCTTGGTGTAATTCTTCTAAAAACATATCTAAAAGTTTTTCAGTGCTGTATTGCCAAAGTTTGGTTTCCTCTTTTTCTAATAGTTCATATAGTTGGGATGAATATAATTTTTCGATGGCACCTTCATCAGATAAATTTAATTTTATAGCAATTTTTTCTACTAGATCTGCCGATATTATTGGAAGTACCGCATTAAACTTAATTTTATCCATTTCTATTACCTCCTAAATCTTCATAATAATCAAATAAACAGTATTTCAATGATTTATGGGTATGAAATAGTATCTGGTTGAAAAGTTTTTCTATTTTTAATTTTTTTAAGGCAGTTTCTTTGTCTAATACACCAGTTTCAAATAATTTTACAGTAAGATATACATTATCGTCAGCTACAGGGCCAATTATAACATCATACTCCTGAGAAATTTCCTTGCCTCTTCTATTTGCGGTTATAAAATCTAACCATTTTTCATCAGCATATTTAAATTCTATTATTTTAAGTTCCTGTTGTGCTTTTTCTATATCAAAGTTGTATACTGACAAAAATTTTTTAACAGTATTATTTCTTAAACTAACCTTTTCTGCCCAACGGATGGCCTGTTCCTTATTACTTGTTGTATAAAAGCCTATGCCAAAATCAAGCAATCTATTACTTTGTAAAATTTTGGGGTTTTCAACAATAACATCACTGCCGTGATATATTTTCACTTAAATCCCTCCTATTTTTTAGTATATATAGCTAATAATATTTTATCCTATTAATACGCTTTAATCAATTGGTATAGTAACTGTTACTTGTTGGCTAAAGTTTGCTGAGATGGGAGACGTTGTTTTCAATTAAACTAAATTCATAATGGAATTTAGGAGGGAAAAAAGAATACATATAGAAGTAAATAATGTATTAAATGTAAAAAAATAAAATAAAGCAAGTGTTTACTGGTACATAGAATGGGGGAAATGGGGCTATGAAGAAAATATATAAGATAGTAATAATAATTATAGCTGTTATAGCTTTAATTGCAGGGGGACTTTACGGATATAAAAGGTACCAAATGTATAAAAGTTATAAGGAAGATGCGGTATTTTTGTTAGATTTTTTAGAGGATAATTATCCTTATTTTCAGGTTAAGGAAAAAGTTTTGGGTTATAAATTTTTAGATCATAAGGAGGAGTTTATAAGGAAGGTAGCTAGGTCCAAGGATGACTTAGACTTTTATAAAAATATAGATGAGATAATATGTTCATTACAAAATGCACATACTGCGATTACTAATGATCCGTATTTCCTAGAAGAACTAAAAAATGAAGATGTTGAGAAAAAGATGGAGTATTGGATAGATATGGTAGTTAAAAGTATTTATATTCCAGATATTAGATGTAAGTATGTTGAGGGGAAGTATATAGTAGATAAGTCTAGGAATAGAGATATACCGGTGGGCAGCATTATTACCAAATTTAATGGAAAAGAAATAAATGATTATATACAATCAAAAAAAGAAACATAATTCCTATTTCAATAATCATTTAAGGCAGATTAATTCATCAGAAGTACCTAAGAATAATTATAACTTAGAGGGCTTTAAAGTATTTAAACAAACGCAAAATATTGAGCCATATAAAGACTCAATAAAATTTAAAGGAAAAATATATATACTAGTTATCTTCCAAACAGCAAATTAGTAGTACAAATGCCACCAGCTTTTACTATAAGTGACGATGGTACAGTGAACGAGGAAATCCATACTGAGCCAGATATTTATATAGAGCAAAGTTTGGAAGATTATAAAAAATTTCTAAAATCAGGACTGCAGGATATAACTAGGAGTGAGTATGATACGGTTTATAGGAAAACTTTAGAAATGATAAAAAAAATCACGTTGGAATAAAATATGAAGATACTTATATATTAATAAATGTCTCTGGTTGCGCCACGGAGATATTTATTTTATGATTAACTCAAAATAAGGTATAATTCAGGTAATGAAATACTTTTTGTGGGTTAATCATACTTATAAAACTGAAAAAGATAAAAGGGGAAATGTAAAAATGAAAATTATAAAACCTAGGATTGCTGAGGGGTTAGAAAATACCGACGATCTACTGAAGTTAATATCACAAAGCAAAATTGATGAATCAGATATTACCTATAAGCATATAAAGGGAGTAAGTTTTTCGGGGGTTGATTTCTCTGACATTTGTTTTAAACAGGTTATTTTTGAGAACTGCCGATTAATACAATGCTCTTTTGATAAAAGTACATTTATGGATACTGTTTTTAAATGCTGTGATTTGTCTAATAGTAATTTTAGCAATGGTTATTTTAATCGTTGTGAGTTTATTGATATAAAAGGGATGGGTACAAATTTTATAGAAAGCAGCATTTTTAATGTATCAATTATAGACAGTAATCTAAAGTATTCCAATTTTGATTCTGTAAATTTTGATAAAATTGCCATCTCGCAAAGTGACTTAACGGAATCATTGATTACTCAGTGCAAATTAAAATCATCTTCCTTTAATAAGGTTCAATTTATTGGAACAAACTTTTTTAAAACATCTTTAAAAGGAATTGATTTTACTTCAAGCCAGCTGGAGGGCATCGTTATATCCTCAGAAGCAGTAGAGTTAAAGGGCGCAGTTGTAAATATGTATCAGGCAGCGGATTTGGCGAAGATGTTGGGGGTAGTGGTGAAGTGAGTAGAGAGATGGTACTTCAAAGGGGAAAAAAACACATTGCGAGTTAACAAGATAAAGTGTTGACTATGCTTTTCAATTTTTATAATGATGCATTTAAATAATTGTTAAAATTTTATGTGGATATACACAAAATGTATTAGATTAGAATAATACAAAATTATTTAGTAAAGATATTTACCAGGTGAAAATTGTAATGAGTAGTGTGTAAGGTATTGATATAAGAGGCGTTGCACTATATTTAGTGTGTGATATAATAAAATTAAGAAACGGTTGGTAAATTTTCGTGGGAATCGTTGTATATCAGTAAATGGAGGTATTTTACTAAAGATTGGAATGGCTTAAAATCAGTGGTTGAACATTAACATAAGATGTATTTAAATTTCTCCTTTCTACATTTTAGATAAGGGGATTTATCGTTGAACATTAACATAAGATGTATTTAAATGAAAGAGGCTTAGGAGAATACATATTAACAGTTACAGTTGAACATTAACATAAGATGTATTTAAATCCCATTTGTACTATAGAATCAGCTAGTAATTTTTGTTGAACATTAACATAAGATGTATTTAAATTAATAATGAAAAACAAAAAATAGACGGATATACAAGTTGAACATTAACATAAGATGTATTTAAATTTAAGGATACAGCATACTTCTTAAGTCATTACTATGTTGAACATTAACATAAGATGTATTTAAATGATAAATATTATGTAGGAATAACAAGGCAAGAAAGTTGAACATTAACATAAGATGTATTTAAATTTTCTGGACTATTCCATGCTTTTTCTACTGCTATAAGTTGAACATTAACATAAGATGTATTTAAATAGCAGTACTAAAAGGAAAAAAGAGACCACAGTTATTAGTTGAACATTAACATAAGATGTATTTAAATACTAAATCTTCCGCATAACCTTTTGTTACCCACCATGTTGAACATTAACATAAGATGTATTTAAATCTAGCAAGTATTCCACCTTTACCATCTGTTCCTATGTTGAACATTAACATAAGATGTATTTAAATGCAATTTGTATTAAAAGATCTTTATCTGGAAATCTAGTTGAACATTAACATAAGATGTATTTAAATAGTATATGAGACTAATGATCCAGTAGCTAGTTGGACGTTGAACATTAACATAAGATGTATTTAAATCATTAAAATCTTTCTTTTATTTAGTGTTGTTATCTGTTGAACATTAACATAAGATGTATTTAAATTAACTTAGCTTCTTGGGGGAGTTAAGTTATTTTTTTGTTGAACATTAACATAAGATGTATTTAAATACGGATATTTTTCCATAGGATTTTCGCTATTCCATGTTGAACATTAACATAAGATGTATTTAAATCAACCCTAGTGTACAAGCCATTTGTAAGGGTTTTTGTTGAACATTAACATAAGATGTATTTAAATCAAAAGAAAATTATGAGCCTGCAACTATAGAAGTTGGTTGAACATTAACATAAGATGTATTTAAATCAGGATTTATATTTGCGCTGCTGTTTTAGGTATAATGTTGAACATTAACATAAGATGTATTTAAATCCAGCGAATGTAATATGTGTATATGATGGTATAGGGTTGAACATTAACATAAGATGTATTTAAATAATAAGTTAGGGTGGATTGATATGTTAGAAATAGGTTGAACATTAACATAAGATGTATTTAAATAAACATTCCTTTTGATTTATTATGAGCTCTGGTCTGTTGAACATTAACATAAGATGTATTTAAATGTAAAACAAAAGAAAGTACTTACATGGTGGCTACCCAGTTGAACATTAACATAAGATGTATTTAAATTATTATTCTCCATTCATTTTCATAAGACCATTCATTGTTGAACATTAACATAAGATGTATTTAAATTTGGTGTAATTTTGTAAAGTAGAATAATTGTGAAAGTTGAACATTAACATAAGATGTATTTAAATTCTACTGCAGCCTTAAGTAAGTCTTTGTCTACTTCTGTTGAACATTAACATAAGATGTATTTAAATGAGGAAAAAAACAAAATATAGAAGTCATCTGCAACTGTTGAACATTAACATAAGATGTATTTAAATGTAATAAACTTGTAAAATCCTTTTATTCCATCTACTGTTGAACATTAACATAAGATGTATTTAAATATTTTTAGAGTCTTACGATTTAACAGATGAAGAAAGTTGAACATTAACATAAGATGTATTTAAATTCTTTACTATCCGCTCTATATTTTCTACCATGTAAGTTGAACATTAACATAAGATGTATTTAAATATATATCGTTTGTTTAATTCTCCTTTTATGACCTTAGTTGAACATTAACATAAGATGTATTTAAATCCCCAAACATTGTAAATTTTAATCTTAGAATCTTTGTTGAACATTAACATAAGATGTATTTAAATATCGCCACTAAGGCTTTGTTTAAATGCCTGTTTATGTTGAACATTAACATAAGATGTATTTAAATTTTTTGCACCTCCAAAATTAAAAGAGCCTGCAATGCGTTGAACATTAACATAAGATGTATTTAAATTATATGAGCAAAGCACAAGTAACATTTGCAAAAGAGTTGAACATTAACATAAGATGTATTTAAATACATGTTTTTTAACTTTTCCGGTATTGCAACACCTGTTGAACATTAACATAAGATGTATTTAAATGGCACAATTTCAAATTGGGAAGTATTATATTGTGTAGTTGAACATTAACATAAGATGTATTTAAATTTCTCAACAATAGGTAATAGATTAAACAATATCGAGTTGAACATTAACATAAGATGTATTTAAATGATAAAGAAGCTCCGCACATATTAGAAGGTAAAATGTTGAACATTAACATAAGATGTATTTAAATGATCTCGTTTTAATAGTAAATCCATTTGACTATTAGTTGAACATTAACATAAGATGTATTTAAATCGGAGCAGTATCTGTTTATAATTTACGCCAAATAGAAGTTGAACATTAACATAAGATGTATTTAAATATCCAATTATACCCTTTGTAATAACAACCATTAGACGTTGAACATTAACATAAGATGTATTTAAATTATAGAAACTAAAATAACAATATGCTGTGTACTCCTGTTGAACATTAACATAAGATGTATTTAAATATATTTAACAAAATATTTACGATAAAACATGAATAAGTTGAACATTAACATAAGATGTATTTAAATCAAGTAATGGATAAAACTTTAAATAAAATATGCTGCAGTTGAACATTAACATAAGATGTATTTAAATAGTTGTTAGCGTGGAAGGTCTACACAGAACGAATCCGTTGAACATTAACATAAGATGTATTTAAATTTCCTCTTAATCGAACGACTGCACAACCTTCCATGTTGAACATTAACATAAGATGTATTTAAATTGGCTTTTGTAGCAGCTATGTGTGCGGATGGTACAGGTTGAACATTAACATAAGATGTATTTAAATCATTTTCTAGCATAATTTTATTCTCTTGTAAATATGTTGAACATTAACATAAGATGTATTTAAATAACAAAAACTTATATATTAAAAACGGCTGTAGGTCGTTGAACATTAACATAAGATGTATTTAAATGGGTATTTTGGCATAGTAACATATTGCATAGGATTTGTTGAACATTAACATAAGATGTATTTAAATTGTATTTGGGTGGGGTGGGCTCCATGGTGCTAGAGAGTTGAACATTAACATAAGATGTATTTAAATGTATATTAAAATCTAAATTATCTACAGCGGATTTGGTTGAACATTAACATAAGATGTATTTAAATGATATATGTAGGTGATGGGGAATGGAAAGACCCAGTTGAACATTAACATAAGATGTATTTAAATTCACTATTCCCTCCCGAATGTATATGTAATATTCCAGTTGAACATTAACATAAGATGTATTTAAATAAGGCTCTAGGCTCTATTTGTTCAATAAATTTACCGTTGAACATTAACATAAGATGTATTTAAATAGATTCCATGCGCTATCGCCATTATTCTTATCTTTGTTGAACATTAACATAAGATGTATTTAAATACAATGGAAGCTGAAAGACAAACTGGAATATGTAGAGTTGAACATTAACATAAGATGTATTTAAATTCATATACTTTCATTAACTCATCCCAGCTTAATGGAGTTGAACATTAACATAAGATGTATTTAAATCTAAATAAGTTGGATTATGATTTACCAATAGTTAAGTTGAACATTAACATAAGATGTATTTAAATTAATTATTCACCTCAATTAAACTGATTTCATTGTTAGTTGAACATTAACATAAGATGTATTTAAATGGACATAGTTTAAGAAAGACTTACGCTAGAAGACTAGTTGAACATTAACATAAGATGTATTTAAATAAGTATAAAAACATTTATGATTATCGTATGCAACTTGTTGAACATTAACATAAGATGTATTTAAATTTATAATTTCTTATATCTTCGTCTAACCCATAAATGTTGAACATTAACATAAGATGTATTTAAATGATAAGAGAATACCAAGAAAATTAGACAAGCAGTGGTTGAACATTAACATAAGATGTATTTAAATATGGCATAAACGTTATTTAACTTTTCTCTTTTTTGTTGAACATTAACATAAGATGTATTTAAATTCAATGTGAAAAGGATAATGATATAGAACATTTTTGTTGAACATTAACATAAGATGTATTTAAATTGATGTGGAGCAAACAATGGAAGTATTTATTAATCGTTGAACATTAACATAAGATGTATTTAAATTAGCTTTACTTATGCAAAAATTTGCGACCAAGTATGGGTTGAACATTAACATAAGATGTATTTAAATTAATTAAGTTAGTATGCTATACTAGATATAATCGGGTTGAACATTAACATAAGATGTATTTAAATTTAGATAGTGATGTAGAAGTAGAGTTTGAAAACTGTTGAACATTAACATAAGATGTATTTAAATATAGGTACATTTAACTCATTCATTAAATATTTAACTGTTGAACATTAACATAAGATGTATTTAAATAATAATTCTTACCATTTGCACAGCTTAAAATTATCAAGTTGAACATTAACATAAGATGTATTTAAATTTGTAGATATTAACCAAGGTTGTGATGTTAGGCTTGTTGAACATTAACATAAGATGTATTTAAATCAATCAGAGGATAGGGTACACAGAATAGGTCAAAATGTTGAACATTAACATAAGATGTATTTAAATCAGACTATAACACAACGTTATTTACTTTAGCTGACAGTTGAACATTAACATAAGATGTATTTAAATTATATTGTTCCTTGAAATTGTAATAATTTATCCAGTTGAACATTAACATAAGATGTATTTAAATTTGGTGGTCCATAAATAATATAGACTGCTTTCTCTTGTTGAACATTAACATAAGATGTATTTAAATTAGAATTGACAATATAGAAAAATTAGAAAAGGAGGAGTTGAACATTAACATAAGATGTATTTAAATACTATTATTGTCTTATTCTCTAGTATTTCATCTCCTGTTGAACATTAACATAAGATGTATTTAAATTTAAGATTATTTTTTATCTGTATCTTAGCAACCAGTTGAACATTAACATAAGATGTATTTAAATTAATAAACATCACAAGAGATTCTCTGGTGGAGGTCAGTTGAACATTAACATAAGATGTATTTAAATAGCTATAAGAGAATATACAGAAGATGTAAGTACTGTTGAACATTAACATAAGATGTATTTAAATCCAGCATTAATCTTTTTTTTCATTTAGATTTTCCTCGTTGAACATTAACATAAGATGTATTTAAATAATCACAAGAAATAAAAAATGAAAAGGCTGCTTTAAAGTTGAACATTAACATAAGATGTATTTAAATTTAACTTGGCATTTCCAATCATCAGGTTTGCTTAGGTTGAACATTAACATAAGATGTATTTAAATTGATATGTGTTAGATATAAATTTATGTGACATTATAGTTGAACATTAACATAAGATGTATTTAAATACATCTACGTAACCATTTTTTAAATCATACATTTTGTTGAACATTAACATAAGATGTATTTAAATGGACTATAAGTATTTACGGTAACTTCTACGCTTTTAAGTTGAACATTAACATAAGATGTATTTAAATTCCATAGGGCACATCAAGTCCGGATGTACCATTAAGTTGAACATTAACATAAGATGTATTTAAATTATCCCTTATTTTATTAATTACTATATTTGTTTGTTGTTGAACATTAACATAAGATGTATTTAAATTACATTATTAAACTACTTCCTACATGAACCATAGATGTTGAACATTAACATAAGATGTATTTAAATTTAAAACATATTGTAATAGTTTCTTTATTGGGTGTAGTTGAACATTAACATAAGATGTATTTAAATACCGAACCAACAACAAAAGATAAGTCGCACGACTGTTGAACATTAACATAAGATGTATTTAAATTTTTCTTTGAAAGTCGATAAGTTTTTGATATATTCAAGTTGAACATTAACATAAGATGTATTTAAATGTATCTTCCCAACGATCCTTATTTGCATAAAAGCCGTTGAACATTAACATAAGATGTATTTAAATCATAGAACTAAAAAAGAATTAGCTCTAAGAAAAAAGTTGAACATTAACATAAGATGTATTTAAATTTCCATAACGGAAATTTCTAACCTTATCTAATTCTAGTTGAACATTAACATAAGATGTATTTAAATTAGGAGAACCACATTTTGAACATTTTAATATGCCGTTGAACATTAACATAAGATGTATTTAAATCCTTTCCACTCCGTGACCATAGCAACTGCAGTGTTAGTTGAACATTAACATAAGATGTATTTAAATATAACATTGTCTTCCTTTATTTCCTTTAGCATATCAGTTGAACATTAACATAAGATGTATTTAAATGCTACTGTTTTACCATCTTCTAAATAAAGTTCAGTGTTGAACATTAACATAAGATGTATTTAAATTCCTCTAATTATTTTTTATATGCATAAACCTATTGAGTTGAACATTAACATAAGATGTATTTAAATCAAAAGATGAATTTATATCTTACTGTAAAAAAATAAGTTGAACATTAACATAAGATGTATTTAAATCTATTCTTTCCAATATTTCCTGTTGAATATTTTCCGTTGAACATTAACATAAGATGTATTTAAATACGTTCCCTTTAAAGAGAACCCCTTTATCATTAATCGTTGAACATTAACATAAGATGTATTTAAATATTAGCCAAAGGAACACAAATTATAGGTCAAGTTGTGTTGAACATTAACATAAGATGTATTTAAATTACCTTTTATTGCAGAGGCATTTGCAACTAATAAGGTTGAACATTAACATAAGATGTATTTAAATCTTACTGTTATCTCTTTAATATCATTCATTTTTAGTTGAATGTTAAACGTCAAATTTCTCCTAATTTAAACGTCAGTTTATTTCTATAATTATTGTACAATTTACGTCAAATTATTTCTACAAAATCACTTTATTTTTAATGAAAAATCATTTTGCACCTAAAAGAAAAAGGAGCTAGCGCTCCTTGTGATTTTAATGCAATGATATTTCATTGGCGGCAGCCATTATTATATCAGTATCGATTACGTTTTTTTCGTGCTGCGCACCTATTATTAAAGCTTTAGTTAATATCATATTTAAGCGTCTTATAGAGCCAGCACAACTTCTATATGCAGCCAAAACAGCATTGTTATCAAATATTTCTGGCGAAGCCCCTGCTAATGATAATCTAGAATTAATATATTCTAAAGCTTCAAGTTCAGAAAGTCCTCCAAAATTATAATTTATTATAATTCTTTGCTTTAATGCCTCATGTATCTGTTTTTCTAAGATATTATTTAACACAGGTTGTCCTATCAAAACTAAAGAAAAACAGTCCTTTGAATCCATGGAGAAGTTCATAAGTAGCTTTAAATCCTTTAAAATATCATTGTTTAGGTATTGTGCTTCATCCCAAACTAATATATAGTGCACACGTTTATCTGTACTCATACTTTCCATATAATCTTTTATACTCTTAAACATATCAGATTTACGAGAGGAAGGTTCAATTCCTAAGGAGATGCAAAATTGTCTATAGAACTCAGTAGTAGTTACAGTAGTAAAGCAAAGATATATAACTTTTGTCAAATTAGGGTTTACTTTTTTAGTAAAGCATCTTAAGGCAAAGGTTTTTCCACTGCCAGGAGAAGCTGTAAATAAGCCGATTCCCCTAGCTTCATTAAGATACTCAAGTCTTGATATCATCTCTTTTAGATCATTTGACATATAGGCATCTTTTTCTTTTATACCTTTTTCAAATGGATTCATTGTCATACCATAAAATTGTTTAAACATTTTTAAAACCATCCTTTGAATAATTTATAGTAAATGCATTCTTACGCTTAGTTTTACCATTTTCAACCTTATTTGTTTTTCTAATACTGTATTTAACATTTTCATAATATACATATGCATTATCCATATCATCAGGTAAATATCTTATTTCAATTTTTTGTCCTATAAATTGCATAGGTACATCATAGGATATTTTATCAATGCTTATTGTTGAGTCATTATTAACTCTTCGTTGTATGCGATTCATAAAGCAATTATCCAACCACTCACTATCAGCAGCTACTTTAACATGAGCTAAATCGCTTTTATATCTATCGATAGGACGTTGTGATGTAGCTGAATGTACTGTTACATTATGCTTGTTTATATATGCGAATAGCTCATCGTTTAGCTCCGCTAAGGAAGATATAGATTCTGTATCTAGAGCGTTTAGCCATCTACTTTTTAATGTTCTAAAGTTTCTTTCTACTTTTCCTTTGGATGCTCCATCCCTTACCATGGTGTGCAGTTCTACTATTCCAAGGGATCCACAGATAAGACTTAATTGTTCATTTTTATAAGGAGAACCGTTGTCCAAATAAAGTTTATTAGGTATGCCGTATCTAGCAATAGATTCTTTAAGTACCTTTTGAAAATTATAAGAGTTATCATTGTAAAAAAATCTTCCGCCAACGATAAGCCTTGATTTGTCATCAATTAGCATAATTAGATATGTTCTTTTACGTATGCCATTTTCAGTAATATACGGGCCATAACATGTATCACCTTGGTACATACCAGTTGCAAACTCTTCTTCAAAGGCTTTTCGATCTTTCATATTTATGCATCTAGCAGATTTAAGATCATTATTTTTTATAAATCTTTGAACTGTAGATAAGGATATGCTTTTTTCATTGATAAGGCCATCTTCGATAAGTTTATGATATATAAGAGTAGCATTAATTTTAGGAAATGTATTTTTTAGAATATATATCTGTTCTATGGCTACATCATTTAATTTTCTGGTTTTACCTATGTCGCTACGCGTCTTCGGTAGAAGGGCCTCAAAACCAAACCTATTATAATCTGATTCCCAATTAGATAGTGTTCCAGGACTATACAAAACTGACTTACCGTTAGGTAATTTTACAGGAGTAGTTGCAACACGCCTATAATAAGCAATTTTGGAGCTTTCGGTATAAGTGTTATTTATAGCTGGAGCTATTAGGGCTAGTCTAATAGAAGCTATTTCAATCATTTCTTTGTTATTCATTTCAACATCACCTCTATAAAAATGCTATCATGGAGAAATTATAATATCCATTATCGTATTGAGTGGTATATATAAAATAAAATTAAAAGCATATAGCTATAGCTTAATTATGATGTTCCTTGAAAAAAGGATAATCCATTTCTATTAAAAAAGTTTGTTATAAAGGTTTCAATTTCAATAAAGGTACTATTTATAACACGTTGTATAAAACTTAAGTTAGAAATAAGCCTGTCTTGTAAAAGTCCAAGCCATAGTTGTTTATGTTCTTTGAATTTATTTAAAATTCGATAGAATGTAGATATTGCTATACAGTAATGTTCACACATAGCTTCTACAGAGGTAAATTTATGTACAAGATAATCATGAATAATAGACACAGTAAATTTAAAGCTAAATGACATGTAGGGCACAATTACCGAAGGTAGGATAGCATGAGTATGTCCGCATGACGGGCAAATATATCTATTGATAGTTATTATATTATCGTGAACTTCATTATTATCATAAGTCACAAGATGGCGTTTATAAGAGGCAAATAGGGATAGATCGTGTTTAGATCCGCAGAATGGACATACCAAAGCCTCTGAATTAACCGTTTTCATATACTCTTCAAAAATATTTATCTCATTTTCAAAAGAAATTTGTTTAAAACACTTGCATAGTTGTGAAAATAATCTTATCATAATAATAGGTTGTAAGAGCTTACGCTCTTATTTTTAGGGAAGAACCTTCGCTTTGCACGGCTTGGGGTTCTTCCCTTTCCTTTCTCTAGTTTTTATAATAAGCTTAAAATAACCTCCAAATGATGTCAAGTCATTAGGAGGTTTTATTTAGCAATAATATGATTATTTAAAATGCATTTAATTACTGGATAGTTATTGGAGTTATAGTTATAATTTGACTTAGAAATGCAGTTTTCAAAAGCTATATTTTGACGCACTACAGTTGAACATTAACATAAGATGTATTTAAATCATAGAACTAAAAAAGAATTAGCTCTAAGAAAAAAGTTGAACATTAACATAAGATGTATTTAAATTTCCATAACGGAAATTTCTAACCTTATCTAATTCTAGTTGAACATTAACATAAGATGTATTTAAATTAGGAGAACCACATTTTGAACATTTTAATATGCCGTTGAACATTAACATAAGATGTATTTAAATCCTTTCCACTCCGTGACCATAGCAACTGCAGTGTTAGTTGAACATTAACATAAGATGTATTTAAATAAGAAACTAAAGAGATAATAGTAAAAGAAATTGTAGTTGAACATTAACATAAGATGTATTTAAATTTAAAGTGGATGATGATGGTGGAGTAGATAAGTTAGTTGAACATTAACATAAGATGTATTTAAATTGCAACAAGGAATTTGTAATGAAGCGAGAAATGCGTTGAACATTAACATAAGATGTATTTAAATTTCCCTGCTCACCATCTACTTTATAAGACCACATAGTTGAACATTAACATAAGATGTATTTAAATATCCTTATTTTGGTGGAGTATCTTCTTTAAGTTATTTAGAACCTTAACATGAGATGTGCTTAAATAAAATTATTTAGGGAATAGACATTATAGAGTAAGTGAAGTAAAATCATTAACGAGTAAGAAATAAAAATATTTTTACTATATAATTAAAACGTGGTACTATTTATAACAAGTAACCATAGCATTCTATGCATTTAAATTTAATTAAGATTATAATTATTTCCAATTTGTAACCGTAACATTAAATGTAGTAAATAAACTAAACTTTTTAGTTTATTTATTTTACGTAAAAAAACATCATTAATAAAGATTATAATAATTTATTGACAATTCAGAATTTAGTATTATAATTGGAAATAGGAGGTGAAAAAATGAGAGTTTATGAAATGATATTTAAAGTTTTTCTTCTAAGAAATATTCATAGTACAGAAGCTTTAGAAAAAATATCAGAGCTTATAGATAAATCTTTGGCCAAAGAAGAAGAATTCTTAAATTTTCATAATAGTAATAAGTTCAAGAATTATACTTTTAATTCCTTCTTTCCGTTAGAAAAAGATAAAATTTACAAGGAAGGGAATATATACTCTATAAAAATACGAACTATAGATGAAAAGTTGGTACAATTTTTTAAAACCAATCTTGTAAACGAATACACAGATTCTATAAAAGTATTAACGGTAGAATGTAGGTATATAAACAAAAGATATATTGAAAGAATTTATTCTTTAACACCAATGATAATGAAGACAGACAATGGATACTGGAAGGGGAACTTATCCTTAGATGAATTTGAAAAAAGGATTAAGGAGAACCTTATTAAAAAGTATAATGCATTTTTCAATAAGAAATTAGAAGAAGATTTTGAGTTTTTTCATGTGATGAAATTTGATAATAAAAAGCCTATTTCATGCAAATATAAAAAAATACATGTATTAGGTGACAAAATAACCATAACTATTGCAGAAAATGAAACTGCGCAGACATTAGCATACTTGGCATTAGGAACAGGAATAGGAGAAATGAATGCTAGGGGACATGGTTTTATTAATTATAGATATCTATAAGGAGGTGAGAGCGTGTTATCTGATGTTATAAAAACTTTTGAAAAACAATACAAAATGCATGGTGACAAATTTATAACCGGCTCGTATATTCCTGCAGATGGAGAATATATAATAGTTCAGCCTAATGAAGATAAGTTTGAAATATTGGATAAGGTCATTATTAAAATAGATAAGAAAACAAGAGAAGTAGATAGAACCAACCCATATTTTGATTTTATATGTAGGGCGGATTATATGAGTAAATATTTAGATTCCAATAAGGCTTTAAGTGATAAAAATATACACAGCAATAATTATATGACCTTTTTTGTAAAAAAGGAAAATGTTCATAATGGAAAAATAACTGATGAAATTATAAAAAAGTACTATGATACATTAAGAAATCCATTGAGTAAGTATAGTAAACCTAAAGCAAAAAAGCTTTATGAAGAAATTGAGAAAAAACATGGTAAAGCTTATGGTAGAAGGATAGATAAGATTGAAGAATGGGTAAAGAACAACATATATAAGTTAGTGGAAAAGGATAGCAAGGATAAATCGTATTTAAAAATTTTTTTTAAGTATGATTGGGATGAATATATTAAAGAGAGCGAAAAATACGTATTAACCAATATATACAACAGTAACGATTATAATATGACTGTAAATGGACAAATCTATGGTTTACCTAATGACAACATGGGTTTAAACTCTAAAAAACCATATCTAGAAAACAAAAGTAGAAAAACAAAAGTACCTTATTTATTATCCAAAGAAGAAGTTTTAATGCAAAAGAAATTTTTTGATTATTTAATGAACCAAGTTTCAGCAGGTAAAACCAATATTTATATAGATGACGAAGAAATTAAAACCTTTAGTAATGATGAAATGCTAAAGGATGATTTTAGCGGCTATTATTTAAGAATAAAAAAAGGTAAGGAAGTAGAAATTCATGATTTTGATACTATAGGGATTTATAAGGCAAAGATAAAGCCATTGAAATTAGTAAATGTCTTAAATATAGAGAAATCAAAGATTGAGTATACTTCGATAAATAGCTTAAAAAGCTTGAGAAATATTATAAATGAAGTATTCTTTAGTAAATTTTTGACCACAAACTATTTTACTGATGCAAAGGATTTAAACATAAATGACAATAGTTTAAAAAGAAATCTGTTAATGGCAAGAACAGCTTTATTTACGTGGTTCTATAAGGGAAATGGCAATAATGTGTGGAAAGTATTAAATCAAAGTAGCTTAGATTTAATTAAAGGTAATATAAACAATGGATATTTACTAAAAGCAAGTGATCAGTTTAATTTAAGATGCGCACTTAAAAATTATTTTGAAGGAGGGCATAACATGGCTGATATTTTAAAAGACGTTAAAGACTTACTAAGGAAAAAGCTAAACGAAGAGAAAACATCATCTATAGAGAATGATAGAGAATATTATTTTGCAGTTGGTCAATTAGCTAATTACTTTATTTCTTTAAGTAAGAGCAAGAATAAGGTTCATTCTTTAGCTAATCCAATTATTAATGCTAAGACTGATGAAAGGATTAAAGATGAATTAAAAAAGTTGTATAAGAAATATAACTATACTATAAATACTGGAAATAGAAGGTTTAGAAATTTATTTGCTATGGTTTCATCTTATATGCCAGAGGGCAAAGTTGAAGAAGATTTGATTATAGCAGGGTATCTGCATAGCAATTTAATTTATGAAAAAGCGGATAAGGATAATATTAATAGTGATAAGGAGGATAAAGTCAATGAATAAAAGGGTGTATGGAATTTTAGGTATAGCTTCACGTATGAGCAACTGGAATGCTGATTTTACGGGATATCCAAAGACTACTTCTTCTGGAGATGTTTTTGGTAGTGATAAGGCATTTAAATATCCTATAAAGAAAATGTGGGAACAACAAGGGGAAAAGGTTCTATATATTAAGTCTATAAAGTTACAAAAAAATAAAAAGGGAGAAACAGAACTTTTACCAAGATCTTTGAAAGAAAGATATGAATATATTTTTAATGTAGAAGATTTAAAAAAGGATAAGGATAGTAAGGCAGTGTTAACTAATTTATTTAGTGCCACTGACGTTAAAAATTTTGGAGCTACCTTTGCAGAAGAGGGAAATAATATTTCTATAACTGGAGCAGTGCAGATTGGTCAAGGATTTAATAAATATGATGAAACCAATGCAGAGGAGCAACAAATACTTTCACCATTTAGAGATGCATCAGATAAGGATGGAAAGAAAAAGAATGAAGAAAAAGAAGAAGCGAAATCGTCTACATTGGGAACTAAAATAGTTAGTAATGAAGCACATTACTTCTATCCTTTTGCTATAAATCCATCTGCATATGATCAATTCAAGGAAATTGAAGTGACAGAAGGTTATACAGAAGAGGATTATAAAAAATTTAAAGAAGCGGCAATGGTAGCAGCTACTTCATTTAGTACCAATGCCAAAATAGGATGTGAAAATGAATTTGCATTATTTGTAGAAACAGTAGAAGATTTATATTTACCGGATTTATCTCAATATGTGGATTTTCAAAAAAGCCAAGAAAAGAATAAGATAATAATTAAATGCAATGAGTTAATTAATGAACTAAAAGATAGAATTCATAATGTAGAGATATATTATAATCCATATACTACGGTTATTGAACATAGTATAGAAAAAGCTAAAAAGTTTAATATTTTTACTAAACAAGAAGAGGCATAAATATGAATGTTTTAAAATTTACTTTAAGTGGTAAAACAGCTTTTTTCAAAAAGCCAGATGTTAATACCTATTATTATTTTACCTATGGAAGCATCCATAAGGTGGCTTTATTAGGTATATTGGGTGCCATAAATGGTTATGGCGGATATAATCAGCAGGAATTTCAAAAGGAAATGGTATATCCCGAATTTTATGAGAAACTTAAAGATATAAAGGTGGGAATAGTTCCTAAAAATAGCAATGGATATATTTCTAAAAAGATTCAAGTATTTAATAATTCAGTAGGCTACGCTTCTAAAGAGAAGGGTGGAAACCTTATAGTTAAAGAGCAGTGGCTAGAAGAACCTAAGTGGGATATATATATTCTTATTCAAGGAAAAATGGAAGAAGAATTGGCAGACAGAATATTAAATTCAAGGTTTAAATATATACCATATTTAGGTAAAAATGATCATGTAGCTAATATAAGCAATGTAGAGATGCTTAGGGATATTGAAAAAGTAAATAATATAGACGAAATACACAGTGTATTTATAAAGAATGATTTTAAGATGGTTAAAGTTGAAGATGACATTGATGATATAGATAGTGATAGCGAGTATATTCAGATATATAAATATGAAGAGAGACTCCCAATAGCTTTAGAAGAAAAGACAAATAAATATGATTTAGAAACTTTTGTTTATACTAATTCAAAGCTAATGTGTTTGAAGGAAACTTTAATATATAAATGCGATGCCAAGGTAATATATTTCTTTTAATTCTGGAGGGGAAACCCTCCTATTTTCTAAAGGAGGATAAAATGTACTTTAAGGGCATAGAAAAATTTCATTTAGAAGATTTCATAGTTAATAGTGATAAAATATATGCTCATATTTGTGATGATGAAAAGGATACTAGAAAAGAAACATTAAAGGAACATATAGAATTATCATTAAAATACTTAAATAAAATAGTTGAAAGTAAGCAGTTAGACAATGTATTTATTAATTTTGAAAATGCTCTAATTAAAGGATTTAGTGACGAAGGTAGGGACTTATTTAGAGAAATGTTAATGAATACTATTTATATGCATGATTTAGGAAAAATAAATTGTAATTTTCAATATAATAGGATGAAAAATATGGCTTTTAAAGATTATGAGGGCTTACAATTTAATAATTCAAATCACTCAATGCTTTCTTCATTAATATATTTAAATCATTATTTTACTAAAATAAAGAAACATAAGGTTAAAAGTGAAAACAAGATTTTAAGAGTGTTCATGTTGTTAAATGCATACATAATATCAAAGCATCACGGGGATTTAGATAGTTTTGATAAGTTTAGAGAAAAATTTTTAGATATTGATGGAGAAGGCAAGAAATTATGTGAAGAACAATTTTCTATATATAATAAGATTTATGCAGAAAAAATAGTGTTTAATGAAAAAAATAAATTACTAAAGAGAATTTTTGATAAAGTTGAAGAGGTTTTAAGAGATAAGGAAGAAGAGAATAAATGTGTTTCTATATGTTTTTATATTTACGAAAGGTTTCTAAGCTCTATATTATTAGCTTGTGATTATTATGCTACTTCTAGTTTTAAAAATGGAAAGGAAATAAATGATTTTGGAGAAATAAAAGATATAGAAAAGTTTTATGGAGCTTTTAAGGATACAAAAATTTATAAAAGCATAAGAAAATACGAAAAGGAATCCTATGGAAAAATAGAAGACTTTAGCGGTATAAAAGATATTAATATATTAAGAGATGAATTATTTCTTGATGCAGAAAAGAATATGTTAAAAAACATAGACAGAAACATATTTTATTTGGAGGCGCCTACTGGAAGTGGAAAAAGCAATGTGGCCTTTAATTTAAGTTTTAAAATGGTAGAAAAATTTCAAGCTATAAATAAGATATTCTATGTATACCCATTCAACACTCTAATCGAACAAAATATAAAGACACTTCAGAAAACATTTGATAATACTAGTCTTATGAATGAGATAGCAGTAATAAATTCAGTAGTTCCAATAAAAATCAAGGAAAAGCATAAAGAAAATATAGACAAAAATGAGTATAGCGATGTTTTGGATAAAGGTTATGAGACTTCCTTACTAGACAGACAGTTTTTACATTATCCAATAGTGTTGACAACTCATGTAAGTGTATTTAATTATTTATTTGGCTCATCAAAGAATAACTTATTTCCACTAGCTCAGATGACAAATAGCATTGTTATTTTAGATGAAATACAAAGTTATAAAAACAGCATATGGAAGGAAATAATAACATTTTTAAAATATTATTCTCAGCTTTTGAACATAAAATTTATAATAATGTCTGCTACATTGCCAAATTTGAATAAGCTTGTAGATGGTGAAATATACACAGTAAACTTAATAGGAAATAGAGAAAAATATTTTAGCAATGCAATATTTAAAAATAGGGTAATTCCGGATTTTTCTTTGTTGGAATTGAAAGAAAATGTTTTTGATGAATTATTTAAACATGTTATTAATGAGGCTCAAAAAGGGCAGGACAATATATTGATCGAATTTATAAAAAAGAATACAGCGCTAAGTTTTTTTAAAAAATTACAAGAACATTATAGTAATTGTACGGATGTTGAAAAGAGACAGGTTGAGTTAATTACAGGAGATGACAACAGCATAGAGAGAAATAAGATTATAGACAAGGTTAAAAGAAATAAAAATATTATTTTAGTAGCTACTCAAGTTATAGAGGCAGGGGTAGACATAGATATGGATATAGGATATAAAGATATATCTATGCTAGACTCAGAAGAACAGTTTTTGGGTAGAATTAACCGTTCTTGTAATAAGAAACAAGGGGGAAAAGTATACTTTTTTGATTTGGATTCTGCATCTAATATATATAAAAATGATATTAGAAAGGAGAAAAATTTAAATTTAACACGTGAGAATATAAGAGAAATACTTGTTAATAAAAATTTTTCATGCTTTTATGACTATGTGTTAAAGGAATTAAATAAGCATGCAGGTGAACTAAATGATAAAAATTTTAATAAATTTATTAATGAATGTGTAAATAGGTTAAATTTTAAGGAAATTGAAGAAAGAATGAAACTTATAGATCAACGTTATGAATATAGTGTATTTTTAAGCAGGATAATAGAACGGGAATATGAGTGCCTAGACGGTGAAGATGAGCTTCAAACTGAGAAAGATGAGATTTTAGATGGAAAAGTGATCTGGAAAGAATATATTGATTTATTAAAAAATAATAGTTTAGATTATGCAGAAAAGAAAGTTAAATTATCCATGGTGACATCAAAACTAAGTTACTTTATATATAAGGTAAGTAAAAATGATTTTTCTTATGAAGATAGAATTGGAGATATGTATTATATTGAAGATGGAGATAAATATTTTGTAGAAGGTAAGTTTGACAGAGAAAATTTTAATAAGGGTATAGGGGATTTTATATAAGTGATAATGTTAAAAAATAAAAGATCATGGAGGGAGGAAATATGAGAGTAAATGGCACATTAATTAATTATTATTTTCATTGCAAAAGACAATGCTGGCTTCATGGAAATAGAATTAACCTAGAAGATAATAGTCAAGATGTAAAAATAGGAAAAGCCATTCATGAAGTTAAAAGTGAAAAAAATAAGCAAACAGAAATAAGTATCGACAATGTAAAAATTGATAGACTTACCAAAGACTATTTAACAGAAGTAAAAAAATCCGATGCAGATATAGAAGCTGCTAAATGGCAAGTGCTTTTATATCTTAAGGTATTAAAGGAAAAAGGCATTGAGAGAAAAGGAAGACTAGAGTTTGTAGAAAAGAATAAAAGTAAAAATACAGTTATTGTTGAGCTAGATGATAAAAATTTATTAGAGTTAGAAAAAATAATTAAGGATATAGAGAGTTTGCTACTAGAAGAAAAAGCACCAGAGGTTATAAATGAACCTAGATGTAAAAAATGTGCATATTTTGAATATTGCTATATATAGGAGGAAGATATGGGGAGTACTAGATATATAACATCCATGGGGGAATTAACAAGAAAGGATAATTCCATATGTTTTAGAAAAAACAATAGAAATGTATACATACCTATTGAAAATACAAAAGAAATTTATTGCCTTTCGGAAGTAAGTATAAATACAAAGCTTTTAGATTTTTTATCTAGGAATAATGTAGTTATGCATTTCTTTAACTATTATGAAGGATATAGCGGTACTTTTTATCCAAGGAAACATTATAATAGCGGAAAAATGTTAGTTAAACAGGTAGAAGCATACAGAGATAAAAGATTGGTAATAGCGAAGGCTATAGTTTCGGGTATTACCGAGAATATATATGAAATATTGTATCACTATTACAAGCATGATAAGAAGGAAGTTAAGGAAACTTTGGATTGGATAAAAAATGATATGCCAGTGAATTTAGATAAGGCAATTGATATTAATCAAATAATGCAGGTGGAGGGAGAAATCTGGCAGAGATTTTATAGTGAGTTTAAATATATACTTCCAGAAGATTTCATTATGAATAAGAGGGTTAAGAGACCACCGGATAATCCTATAAATGCACTTATATCCTTTGGAAATACATTATTATATGGAAAAACTATAACAGCCATATATAATACTCATTTAGATCAAAGAATAAGTTTTCTGCATGAACCATCAGAAGGTAGATTTTCTCTTAGTTTAGATATGAGTGAAGTTTTTAAACCGGTAGTGGTTTTTAAAACTATATTTGACCTAGTTAACAATAGAAAATTACAAGTGTCCAAGCATTTTGATAAGAAACTTAATTATTGCTTATTAAACGAAGAGGGCAGAAAGATATTTATAACTGCTTTTGAGGAGAGATTGGAAAGCGTATTTATACATCCAAAGCTTAAAAGAAAAGTAACCTATAGAACTGCTATAAAGTTAGATTGCTACAAACTTATTAAATTTATATTGGAGAATAAAGAATTTAAACCTTTTAGTTTAAAGGAGAAAATGTAATGAGTAAAAAACTTAATTTTAATTATGCGTTTCTTTTTTATGATGTTAATGAGAAAAGAGTAAATAAGGTGTTTAAAATATGTAAAAAATATCTAGCTCATTTTCAGAAATCTGTTTTTAGAGGAGAATTAACTCCCGCCAATCTTATTTTATTGAAAAAAGAATTGAATAAAGTTATAGATGAAAATGAGGATTTTATATGTATAATAAAACTAATGAATAATAATGTTTATGGAGAAGAGATACTAGGTATTAACCAAAATAGTACAGGTGAGGATTTAATAATATAATTATAATTTAAAACATTTTTACCAACCTATATTTATATAAAATTTTTATAATCTGCCTATTTTCAATAGGTAAGGGCCTATTCATAACAAACTTTATAATTTCACATTATGCTTGGTACTAAATTGATTTAACCATTGATTTTAGGCAGGTTTGAGTATATTATAGAAATTAGAAATGGCTTGTTTGCTGTGGTTGAACATTAACATGGGATGTATTTAAATTGAAATCTTATTCTTTTTACATTGAGTTCTTTTGAGTTGAACATTAACATGGGATGTATTTAAATTTGCATCTATAGCAGTATTAAGAGTTTCTTTTGCATGTTGAACATTAACATGGGATGTATTTAAATCCAGTAATATTGCTACCATTAACTTTTATATCAAGTTGAACATTAACATGGGATGTATTTAAATAGAAGAAGAGACAGGAGAGGCACCGGAAGGCGGTGGTTGAACATTAACATGGGATGTATTTAAATGAGTTTTTCGCGTTTTCGCGATTTACTGTATAATCCGTTGAACATTAACATGGGATGTATTTAAATTTGTAGTCCTCGAAGCTTATATTTAAACCAATATTGTTGAACATTAACATGGGATGTATTTAAATAACAACCTATTAATTTAAAAGTTGGCTCTAATTACGTTGAACATTAACATGGGATGTATTTAAATTACGCATAAAGTCGATATACCAAAACATACGCATGCACGTTGAACATTAACATGGGATGTATTTAAATAGAAGAGAGAAATTCAAAAGAATATGCAGAATGGAGTTGAACATTAACATGGGATGTATTTAAATCTACAGAATATACAATATGCTTATTAACTGCATTAGGTTGAACATTAACATGGGATGTATTTAAATAGGAAAAGTATTTAGTTTAACTGGTAAAACAGAAGGTTGAACATTAACATGGGATGTATTTAAATACAAGGAGAATCTATTATTAATTGGGAAGGAAAGTTGAACATTAACATGGGATGTATTTAAATACATGATGAAAAACATGATGGCTGGTATTGAAAATAGTTGAACATTAACATGGGATGTATTTAAATCCTTCTCAATTACATTATATACCATGTAATTGAGAAGTTGAACATTAACATGGGATGTATTTAAATTGCTTTATAAAGTAATTTTTAACACTTCTTAATCTGTTGAACATTAACATGGGATGTATTTAAATGTTAAAAGGAGCAAAGGATCAATTAAAAGTTTTAACGTTGAACATTAACATGGGATGTATTTAAATAATTGTTTATCAAATACAGTTAATTTAGGAGGGATAGTTGAACATTAACATGGGATGTATTTAAATCTATTTCCAACAAATATATTAGGGTATTTTTCCATGTTGAACATTAACATGGGATGTATTTAAATGCACCTTCTATAATTATTCCATTATCGCAATCACAGTTGAACATTAACATGGGATGTATTTAAATATGTGTAATTACAAAACTTGAACAAAACATTAAAAGTTGAACATTAACATGGGATGTATTTAAATATAAAAGATAGGTATATTGACTAAGCTGTAAAATAGTTGAACATTAACATGGGATGTATTTAAATCAAATAAAAACATAAGTTATCAGCACCCAGATAAGTTGAACATTAACATGGGATGTATTTAAATTTAACAACTTTTTCATTTTGGGCATGCATTAAATCGTTGAACATTAACATGGGATGTATTTAAATAAACTAATTTTGTAAGTACATATTTCTCCTATATGTTGAACATTAACATGGGATGTATTTAAATAGGTAGAATATTAAAAATCTTAAATAAACAAATGTGTTGAACATTAACATGGGATGTATTTAAATGATGTAGCAGAAGAACTTGCAAGGTTAGAGGAAGAAGTTGAACATTAACATGGGATGTATTTAAATACTTCTGATGTATGTCCTCTATGTAAAGGAACTAGGTTGAACATTAACATGGGATGTATTTAAATCCGGATGTGAATGTAGATGCGGTAGAAAAGCATTTAGTTGAACATTAACATGGGATGTATTTAAATGGAAACTGACGGTATCAAGGTTTGATGGAGATTTAGGTTGAACATTAACATGGGATGTATTTAAATTGTTAGGAAATTTAAAAGTTACTTCTTCAACTCCGTTGAACATTAACATGGGATGTATTTAAATTTAAAACTGTGTCTAGTATTAAATGAAAAACCCTTCGTTGAACATTAACATGGGATGTATTTAAATGATATTTGTTGCACATTTTCAGCCAATTGCGTATCGTTGAACATTAACATGGGATGTATTTAAATTAGTTTTATTTATCTTTACAATTTGACCTGGCATAACGTTGAACATTAACATGGGATGTATTTAAATAAGCACCTTTACCAACTAGTTTTAATCCATTAGCTGTTGAACATTAACATGGGATGTATTTAAATTAAATGGTACGCTTTCTTTTATTTTCTTTTTTGCAGTTGAACATTAACATGGGATGTATTTAAATTCTAACATTAAAGTAAAATTTTCTAACTGTGCTAAGTTGAACATTAACATGGGATGTATTTAAATCTGGCCTGCTTAGTAGTATTAGCCGTTATGATAAATGTTGAACATTAACATGGGATGTATTTAAATAGCTAATCTAATTGGCAGTTTACGTATTGTTAATTGTTGAACATTAACATGGGATGTATTTAAATAGCTTTTGCGCACTTGAAAGAGCGTTCCATCTGTCAGTTGAACATTAACATGGGATGTATTTAAATATCCGTTAATGTATCGTAGACTTATTATCTGCCTTGTTGAACATTAACATGGGATGTATTTAAATGCAAGTATCGTTTTTAAATAATCTCTTTCTTTTATGTTGAACATTAACATGGGATGTATTTAAATGTAAGTTCTTCCTCGAATTCTGCCAGGAAACCCTTGTTGAACATTAACATGGGATGTATTTAAATTAACAAAGAAATAGATAACTCTAAAATGACTTTAGGTTGAACATTAACATGGGATGTATTTAAATCTTGGAGCAGTAAGGGTTCTTATAGATGAATCACTCGTTGAACATTAACATGGGATGTATTTAAATTAAAGACCTTAGAGGAAAAATAGACGAGCATATTCGTTGAACATTAACATGGGATGTATTTAAATGGAAATAAAATAGCATTAGAAACTAATGGGGCTGGCAGTTGAACATTAACATGGGATGTATTTAAATTGTGCTTATATAATGCAACTCCGCCTGCTGTCGCGTTGAACATTAACATGGGATGTATTTAAATCTGGTGTCGATGTCTTTTATTACATCACCATTCATTGTTGAACATTAACATGGGATGTATTTAAATTTATATTTATGTTCCGTTAATCTAGTGCAGTTTGGGTTGAACATTAACATGGGATGTATTTAAATTTATCTATGAATTGTATAGAATTTATTAAATTTCTGTTGAACATTAACATAAGCTGTATTTAAATTAATAGTTAAGCTACACCACTTATAAAAATTTTTGTATATATAACAGTTTGTATTTGGATTACTTTAACATATCTAATTATCCATAAAAAATACAAAGATCTATAAAAGAACCTTGTTTTATAAGAATTATGTAAGATTAATTGAAACTGGTCCTAGTATTACAAGTATTATCTGATCTAGCGTATGAAAATCATTCAAGTAGCTAAAGGGTTCCCTTATCGTATGTCTTTATAGAAATTAGGGATGAACACCAAAAATATTATTGGTACAGTTTTTGATATTCATCCTTTCTATTTATCCTCTTCATTTATTATTCGCTATTCATTCTTTTAACTAATTCTCTGCAAATCTTCCTGCCATTTCAGCTTAACTGTCCCCACTTTTCCATTTCTATTTTTTGAAATTATGTTTTCTATTATATTTTTTTCTTGGCTGTCTTTGTTGTAGTAGGAGTCTCTGTAGAGAAACATCACTACGTCTGCGTCTTGCTCTAGGTTGCCGGATTCCCTGAGGTCCGAAAGAAGGGGCCTGTGGTTTAGTCTGGCTTCTGGGGCTCTTGATAGCTGAGAGAGGGCTATTACGGTTACATCTAGTTCCTTGGCAAGCAGCTTTAGGCTCCTAGAGATTTTGCCCACATCAATGCTGCGGTTTTCACTTTTTTCACCGGAGTCTATAAGTTGTAGATAGTCTATGATTACTAGGTCAAGCCCCTTTTGTAATTTTAATTTTTTACATTCATGCTTTATATCCTTTAACATAAAAATGCTGTCATATATGTGTAGGGGACAGGAGCTTAGGGAGTCGGTGGTATTTATAATGTCTAACCATTGTTTGTCCGTAAGTGTGGAATGCTTTATGTGGTCACAGGAAATGCCGGAGCATATGGAAAGGGCTCTTTCAAGCACGTGCTCCTTGGACATTTCTAGGTTGAAAAAAGCAACTTTTTCCTTCTTTCTTAAAGCTACATTTAAAGCTATATTTAGGGCAAAGGAGGTTTTTCCCATGGAAGGCCTTGCAGCTAGTAAAATAAAATCTTTGTAGGAAAGACCGCCTATCATGTAATCAAGGTTTTTATAACCAGTAGATATACCTCTTATGCCGCCGCCTTTTTTATACCTAAGCTCCATGGTGTTAATTACGGATTCTAGGGCAGGTATAAGGTCACCTTGGTCTTGCTTTTTTACATTTTTTAATTTAAAAAAGTTTTCTTCCATATAATCCATGACTTTATCTGAGCAGGAATCTTCTTTTTCAATAAGCTTCACGCCTTTTGTCATAAGGAGTTTTAGCTTTCTGTTTGTGGATTTTTCCTTTAAGGTAGCGGCGTAATGATTTATATTAAATGTTGGTAGGGCACTGGATATTATGCTACTTATGTAGGAAATTCCACCAGCATCTACCAGGGATGAACCTAGTTTTTCGCAAAGGGAAGTTATTTCTATAGCTTTGTTTTCCTCAAAAATCTTAACTGCAGCGGAGAAAATCAATTTGTGTCTGGCATCATAAAAGTCTTCAGGTTCCAAAGTTACCATAATCTCTAATATATAATCATTTTTTAGCATTATTGCTCCAAGAAGTTCGCTTTCCATTTGAATGTTATAGAACTTATTCATTTTTTAGCCTCCTATTGGTAATTATTTTCACTTTGTTTGTTATTTTCAGATTCGCTGAAGTCTACATAGTCATAGGCGGCTGCGTTTGGAATGCAGTAGGGATCTTTGAAACCTTTACTTTTACTTTGTTTTTCATTCCACTCTTTTTGGTAATTTTCTACTTGTGCCTTGGATTTAATGCCGAGAGAAATCCAATTGTTTAGAATGCAATTAATATAGCTCATACTTCTAGCATTGTGATTTACTGACTCTAGGATAGCTATTTCTATGGCCTCTGGCTCTATGTCCTTTGCCCAATCAGAAAGTTTTGCATATTCCAATGGGGTTATGGGATGGATGTTACTGCTAAATACATTTATAAGGTTTTTAAATTCAGGTTCTATTTCCTCTAAGGCCTTGCTAGATTCTAAAGTCATAAGAGGATTTTCGCCTTCAGTAGCAGCTTGGCTTTCTTGCATTAAACTATTATTAGGTTCTTGGATTCTATCAGTAGTAGTTTTTTCTAAGGAAACAGCAGGATTAGTAGTTTTAGTGGAATCCTGGCAAGAGTTTGCTTGCAAAGTTTTATTAAGTTTAACATTGGCACTGTCTGAAGATTTTAAAGTGAGAGTATTTGAAACAGTAACAGTGTTTGAAGTATTGTTTGTAGTGTCTATAGTATTTGGCACATTGGTTGAAGTGCTATTTTTTATAGTATTTATAGCCGTTGGTACATTGGTTGAAGTATTGCTTTTTATAGTATTTATGGTCTTTGGAAGATTGCCTGAAGCGTTATTTACTGAATTGTTTGCAGAATGTTCTTTAGAACTTAAAAAATTTAGTTTTGTGCCTTGAAATAGCTTGTCTAGAGGATATCCTTCATCCACACAAATATTGTAGAATTTTTGTAAAAAATCTTTATTTATAACTTTTTTAAGCTCACCATTTAAGCTTTTTATATTGTTTGGGCTGTTTATAAAGTTTTCTTTTATCCAGTTTGTTATCATAATTTCTCTGGAACTTTCGCAGTATTCTATATAACCACACTGGGTGAGTTTATTTAAAAGATTGTCCACTTCTGCTTCGTCAAAGCCAGTCTCAAAACTCATGGTTTTCTTGGAGATTTGATAAATTCCGCATTGATTGGTATTAGGGTTGGTCATTGTGTATATATAAAAATATTTTTCCTCAGGGGTAAGTTCCACTATAAAAGCATCTCTCCAAAAGTTAATATAAAACATTCTAAATACTGCCATGTCTATCCCTCCAAATAAATTTTATGATTAACCTACAAAAAGGTACAATGCCATGGAATTATGAAAGTCATTCCAGAGAAATTTCATAATTTGAGTAATGTAATGCTTTTGTGGGATAATCATTTTATTTTTTAATAAAATAAGAAACAATTAAAATTTTGATGGCGTAATAAACCTTCAAAATAAATTTCATTCTTTAATCACTAAGTATGCAGTAAGGAGTGTTTATTACACTTTTAAGAAAAATAAAAGTAAATAAGTTTTATTAGAACCTTTTACTATTAACAGAAGTTAAAACTTTTAATATAAAAATAGAATCAAGTAAGTTTTATCAGAACTCACTTGCTAGGAAATGTTTGTTATACTTTAAATAAAATTTTTCAAAATCTTTAGCCTATATTTTATTAAAAACTCATGGAGGTATTTTTATTACAGTTTTAATGTTAACTTTTGTTTGTTGAAAGTTAATCTTAGTTTTTTATTATGCTGATGATTATTTTAATTAATGTTAATCTTTTCTATTATTTTGCTGATTATTTTTATTAATTTTATTCTCTTTATTATTATTGTTTATTTATATTATTTTTTTATTTTAATAGCATGGAAGGGGCTTATAAGGGGGTAGAATGAGGGGACAGTTAACAACTTTTGGAGCTAAAAGTTGTTAACTGTCCCCATAAACTAAACTAAATTTAAAGAATAAGTTTTCTGCATGAACCATCAGAAAGGAAAAACTCTCTTAGCTTAGATAACTTGCTTTTTTTATCTATAGCAGAGTAACTCTACTACTATTAATTTACTATGTTTAATTAGTGGCATGTGTGGTAATATAATTAATATATAGGATTTTTAAGGAAGCATAGAATTTATAATACTATATAGTTTATGGAAGAGGTATAGGAACTAAATATATAATCAAAAATGGGAAGTGATTATACGTGAAGAAGATGCCTATTGGAATAAGTAATTTTAAAGAAATAATTGAAAAGAATTATTATTATGTAGACAAAACATTGCTTATTAAGGAAATATTAGATGATGGTTCAAAGGTAATATTACTAACACGACCAAGACGTTTTGGAAAAACTATAAATATGAGTATGTTAAAATATTACTTTGAAAACACGGAAAAGGATAATTCTTATTTGTTTAAGGATTTAAAGATATTTAGTCAAGGGGAAATGTATATAAAAAACCAAGGGAAATATCCAGTTATATTTGTTACTTTAAAAGATATAAAAAATAGCACATGGGAGATGACTTATAGCAAAATTAAAGCATGCATAGAAGAGGAATATGATAGATTCGGTTTTTTAGCAGAAAGTGAGCGCCTAACAGAAATTGAAAAGGAAATGTTTAGTAAAATAAGAAGAGGAATAGCTAAAGAAAGTGAGTATGAAAATTCTTTAAAATATTTAACAGAGTATTTAGATAAGCACTATGGTGTTGCGCCGATTTTGCTTTTAGATGAATATGATGTACCAATTCAAAGTGGTTATGTAAATGGTTTTTATGATAAAATAATAGAATTTATACGTAATTGGCTAAGTGGAGCTGTAAAGGATAATAATCACATTAGTTTTTCAATTATGACAGGGATACTTAGGATTGGTAAAGAGAGTATATTTAGTGGAATGAATAATCTTAAGGTACGTACTGTATTGGATAACCAATACAGTGAATACTTTGGATTTACAGAAGATGAAATAGTAGAAATGCTAAGAGATTACCAAAGAGAAAAAGAATTTGAAGTAGTAAAACAATGGTATAATGGCTATGTCTTTGGGAAAACACAGATATATAATCCTTGGTCCATAATAAATTATATTGACAATAAAAGTAGTAATCCTCAAGCTTATTGGCTTCATACTAGTAGCAATGATGTAATACATGATGTAATTAAAAATTCGAATACAAGGATACAGGAAAATCTTATAAGGTTAATGGAAGGTTCTGTGATTGAAGAAGTAATAGATACAAATATAATTTATAAAGATATTTATAAAGAGGATAATTATTTGCTTAGTTTTTTACTTCTTGCAGGTTATTTAAAGGTAAATGAAGTTCGTCAAAATGAATTTGGGTTTACAGTAGCTAGATTGTCTATTCCTAATAAGGAGATCAGAACTGTTTATAGGCAAGAAATAATGACACAAATATCAAATGGCATAAAACCTATGGAACAAATTATAAGCTAATTTCTAAAAACATTCACCAAAGTTACTTCAACTGTGGATATTAAAAACCATTGAAACGTAACTTTGGTGATTTTGTTTACCTCTATACTGAATTTCAAATCATACCTTAGTTTATTCTCTGCAATCCTGCCACCATTTCAATTTAACTGTCCCCATTATTACAAAATATAAATTATGATTATCCCACAAAAAGTATTATATTACCTGAATTATGAAATTATAAAAGTAATCTGTACATATCATATAAAAACAAAATCCAAAATATGATGCAGGAGAATGTATATTGTTTAGAATTTTTAAACTTTTTAAATAGCCATATTCCAATTATAGAATTAAGGAGTAGAGCTGAGAAAATTATAAGCATGATATAAATTTCATAGATTTCTGAGTTTGATGTATCAGAATATGAAAAAAAGGGATATATTAAGAAAAATAAGCTTTTAAGGTAATAATAAGAAATCTCTTTTCTTCTTATTGATTTTTTAGCTGTATCATCCATACCTGTATACTCTAAATAAGTGTTTCTAGAAAATAATTTCATATATTTTTCGTGTAAACTGATATTTTTGCTAAATAGTATGCCTAAGAAGATTAAAATAAGTCCTAATATCATAAAGGCTGCTTTGAGATTTAAAATTAAGCTTAATATTAATAGAAGTGTTCCAAAGATTAGCCCAATTAAAGTACTCTCTAAAAAATCACCCATTCTTATTCCTCCAAAATTTATTAATTTATCAATATTATAACATTTATTATAGTAGATTTTAAAGATTTTATGTGTTTAAGATAGTTTGACACTACCAACATACAAACATTAAAATATACATATGGATTAAAAATTTCTATTAATAATGAAAAATTGATAAACAAATAGGGGGAAGTTAAAATGGGTTTTGATGAATGTGCTAAAAATTGGGATACAGAAAAAAGAATTAGTAGAGCAAGGGTAGTAGCTGAGGAGATAAGTAAGTCTATTGATATTCACAAGGACTATTCTGCTATGGAGTTTGGGTGTGGAACTGGTCTTGTGAGTTTTAATCTTTATGATAAATTTAAAAAAATTACTCTTGTTGATTCATCAAAGGGAATGATAGATATATTGAATTCTAAGATTGATAAATATAAAGTAAATAATATGATTGCAAAGAATGTAGATATATCCTTTAAAAATTCATTGGATATGAAGTTCGATGTTGTTTATAATTCTTTGGTGCTTCATCATATTTATAATACGGAGGAAATAATAGATAAGTTTTATGAATTAATTAATGAAGGTGGTTACTTGTGTATAGTGGATTTGGATGAGGAAGATGGTGGCTTTCATAAAAAATATTCTGATTTTGATGGACATAACGGATTTAATCAAGAAAAATTAAAAAACATTTTACTTAGAGCTGGGTTTAGTGATGTAGAGTCCCATACATTTTTTCACGGTGAAAAAATTATAGAGGGAGAGAGAATTGATTATTCATTATTTTTGATTAAGGGGAGAAAATAAAGATAGATATCAATTTATTTTTAAATATTAATATTAGGTTTACTTGATAGTTATTATATATAAGAAAAAGTAGGATTTAAGTCCTACTTTTCTTTCATACATGTATAGAAAATTTATATTTTTATATAACAAAGATAGATTTTTATGTTACCCATCTAAACTGCTAAGGAATATTTTCGTATTCTGGCAATAAGCTAAAATTTTTAAAATCAGGAGATAGACCTGTTTTATCTTTTAGCTTCAATTGATTTTCTTGGATATAATGTTGTACCCCAGATTGAGACAGTTGTCTCTTTTGTTAGAGGTATATTTTTAGCATCCACAATAGTTCGCCACCATTCCCATGCAAGGCCTGTACACTCTTTTGCTTTAACGCAAATATTTCTTGTATTTCCTTTTAAGCATATTTCTGTATTGAAGTGTGCTGTTCTATCTTTATTATTTCCTGACCAAGCCTTATGCTCAATTATTTCTTTACCATTTTTATCATAACTAATTTCATCCCAAGTTATTTCAAATTGAGCAACATATGCGCCGCTGTGATCAAGTGCTAATTTACCGCTAGTATATTCTGTTGAAGTTGTCTCTATATATTCGGTTTTGTTGTTTATAGATGCTATTTTATTATCTTTCAAAAATGTGCTAGTATATGAAATTGGATAACCTGGATTTTGTGGACTATATACTGCATTATTTTTAATAATATTCCTTATTTTATCAAAGTCTTTAGTAACAACTCTATTATGTTGTTTTGCGCCTCCACCTAGAACTGTAGCTGTAAATGAACTTTGATTTAATATATCTTTATATTCTGCATTGCTACTTATATCTTGGTCAGCTATTAATGCTTTAAATGCTTCTTTAACCTTTGCACTCTTAGATGTTGTTTCAAGTTTTACATAAATAGTTCTGCCATATGCAACATTTGATACATATGCAGGAGGATTATTATTATTTACTCCTTTTAAAGCTAATGTATTATAAGTTACATTATCACCAAATAAATCTGATGGGTTACAAGGCTTGTCTACACTTACTGTATAAAAAATTTGTTTATATGCAAGAACCATAGCTTTTTTTTCACCTTTATATATAGAATCAAAATCTATATTTAGTGATTTACTTAAAGCTTTAAAATTGCAACCGAACATAGCAGATAACTGTGATTTACTATATACCATTGCATCAGAATAACTTAGCCTTGTAGGTATAGTATATTTATTTGAATATTTTGAGTTCCATGTATCTAATAAAGAATTTATTGAAGCATTAACTGAAGAGTATGTAGGGGATTCAACGACTTTTCTACCGTCTTCACCCATTCCGGGTAAATCAATACTTATAGTTATGGGCTTTCTTTCACATGAAATTATATCCGGTTTGTTTTCTAAAAGATTTTTGTTTGCAAGTTGTAGAGCACCAGGATATGTTCTGTCATTTATAGAATCCATAATTGCTATATCTGCAGTGGAATCTTAAATACTCTTCTTTTCACGTTTTACTACCACAAACTTGTTTGAATCTTCAAAACCTTCAGCTGGTACGAAATTTTCAATTTTTTCTCCGTTAAATGATAATATTTTTTCTGGGTCATAGGATAGTGCATAGATATTTTTGTCTATGTCATCACTATTATTTTTTACTGAACTAGTAGACTCTTTTGGAACATTTGAAAGCAAAACTTTATTATTGCTGGCAGCATTATTCTTAGGGGTATTTAGATTATTATTACATGCTAATCCTACTGCAATAACTCCAACTATCATTACTCGTACTAATGACTTTAAACCTTTTTTAGCAATTTTCATTATGCATCCCTCCTTTAGTTTCCATGATGCCTAAATTATTTTATAAATATAAGACTGCATTTTAAAACATTAAGTTTATTTGGGAACATATGGTTTACCAAAATTATACTATATAATATAATGATAATCAATGCAACATTATGAAGAAATGTAATTTAAAACCAAAACAATCACCAAAATTACTTCAAATGCTGGTATTAAAAATGCATTGAAACATAACTTTGGTGATTTTATTAATTAAACTTGTGAGTTTGTAATTTATTTAATATTTTTATAATTTATTTAAGAATTACTAAAATACAAGTTAAGGGAACTTTTTGAAGTACCCTATAAAAATGTTATATGAGCCTGCGAAAAAAAGTCTGTAAATTATTTAAGTTCTATATTGAATTTCAAATCCTCTCTTAATTTGTAGTTTTCCAAAGTGCTAGTGCCTATAGTGTATTCCTCATTGGCTTTAAGAGGGGAAAACTCCATTGTAAACATGTTTGGATTGTTTTTATCTTTTATAATATTGTATGGACTTAGTGGTTCAAGTGATTTATTTTTAGAGTCCTTTATATAAAGTTTTTCACTTTGAAAATCAGGGAAATTTCCATCCACTCTGTACTTAATTGTAGTTTTGGTGCTTGAAGTTTTTACTTCAGTTATAGTAAGTTTGCCAAATTCACCTTGAGAGAGAACTAAAGGTAAGGTACTTTTTAGCGGCTTGGTGCTCTGTTTAAAACTATTGGTGATTACTTTTTGTTTTCCATTTTCAGACCCTACAAATTTTTCTGTAGTGAAATCACAAGGAATTATAGTTAAATGCTTAGGAGTTTTTTGTAGTGCATCTAAATCTAAGGTGTATTTAAATCCTTTAAAAATATTATTACTACTGTAGTGATTGCCTTTAAATTTTACTTCATTTCCCTTATCGTCTAGAATGAACCAAGTATCGTGATCAAAGAAACTGTCATTAATATCATTACTATTAAAGAATTTATTCTTATGACCACTGATAAAAAGTGATGTATTTACAGGGGTTAGAACTACTTTATCTATGGTTATAGAACTATTTTCGTATTTTATATTTTTATTGGGCTTAAAGGTTTTTGTATGCTTAGCTATTCTATCTTTTGAAACAGAAAATTTAAAATCCCAATGTCCATTTATTCCTAAAATTGATTTCATATTTATATCTATATTTAGTTTGTTAGGCAATTTTTCATTTTTTGTATCTAAGGTAGCTATAGTTGTCAATGTGTTTTCGTCTAAGAATTGGCTGTTAGCACCTCCAGCTAGAGTGGACTTTTTTCCGTTCATATTAATATAATTTCCAAGGAAGGGCCAGTCATAGGTTCCGCTTTCCATACGCTTTTTAACATCAGCGCCTTTTAAGGTATAGCTTATCATAAGACCAGAGTCATCATATATTGCCTCATGTATAGTGATGGTAAGACCATTGGAAGTTACGGTTTTGTCTACCTTTTGAGAATATTTGCTGTAGTCTCCTTGGTAACCTAGTTTGCTGTTTATGCTCTCTATGATAGAATTTAAAACAGGAACATTGTCTGCAAAAGTTGGATTCTTAATGCCTACTCCTATTAGGCAGAGAAAACCTACTGCCGCAGCTGCAGCGCCATATTTGAGTTTTTTAAAGTGTTTATTTTTATTGTTATTTATTTGATGTTTTAGATTATTTATAATTTTCTTCTTAGAAAATTCGCTCATATCAGCATCTATAGAATTAAATTGGTTTTCGTCCATTTCTATGCCATTTAATAAATTCAATATATCTTTTTCTTCTATATTAGCTTTCATTATATTACTTCCCCCTTTAAAACACTAAACTTTTTCTTCAAGGATTTACGTCCTCTTGAAAGTCTATTATCTACTGCAGAACGTCTAATGGAGAGTTTAGCTGCTATATTTGATATTTCTTCATCTAAGAAATATCTTCTTATAAATATCTCCCTGTCTACAGGGTCCATGGAATTTATAAGTGCAAGCAATTCTTCTCTATTTTCTTTTTCTATTATTAGTTTTTCAGTATTCTCATGGTCTGTCAATGAATAGTCATCTATACATTCTGAATTTACTTGCCCACAGATTTTTCTCTTATAATCAATAGCTTTGTACTTGGTAACTGCCATTAGCCAGTTTTTAAAGCTACCCTTACTGTGGTCAAAGCTATCTATATTATTCCAAAGACATAAAAAAACATCATTGACACATTCATCAATGCATCCGATATCATTGCCTCTATAGAGAACACTATAGGCAACTTTGTATACTAAATTGCCGTAGGTATTTACTATAAATTCTAATGCCTTGGAGTTTTTCTTTTTAATTTGTTCAATAAAATTAGAGTCGTCTATCTTCATTTTGTACCTCCTTGAGAAGCTTCTCATTTATATATACGTGAGGAGAAGGGGAAATCTATCAATTGATATGAAGTTTTTTTAATTATAGTTTATTCCTAAATGATATTATATATTGGGAGCTTTCGCTAGGGAATTGAGAGAACTTAAGACTCTTAATAACTTTTTATTAAGAGTAGAAGAATAGTTAATAACTTTTCAGTAGGTTTAATAGAGAAAAAGGAGGTGATTAACAATTTTTTACTAGGCTTTAAAGATAAGGAATAAAGGAAGTTAAAAAATTTTATTAGGTATAGGATAGTATTAGAATAAATTGGGGACGGTTAATGACCATTATTAGATTTAATATCAAAAGGTTATTAACCGTCCCTATAAACTTATCCCTATAAACTTAAAATAAAAGGAGAGGACAATTTAATAGTAGTTAGGTATTTAAAGTTTTTATATTATTTTAGTAAATATCTTTAATTAATCAATAGCAATATGTGGCATTGCTATTTAGAAAATTGGGATTTTGTAAAATTTACAGTGTTATCTGCAGCTATATTTAAAGGTATTTTTCATAGAGGATAGTATAATGTTCATTTTCTTATATTTTTTTGCTTCTTTTATTGCTTCTTTTAAGTATGTTTTACTTATTTCAAGTTTATTTATAGCATAAAAACCTAATCCAATATCATTATATATTTCAGAGGAATATTTCTTATTTGGAAGTTTTTCATATTGGTTTAAATGAAAAATACACTTTTGCATATATTCTTTTATATTGTTGATATCATTTATTTCAATATAAATTTCTAATATATTGCACAATGTAACCAGATACATTTCTATATTATTTTCGCTTAAAGTTAATATTTTTTTGTGTACTTGTAGAGCAGCAGAATAAAATTTTTTTTCTTTAAGGCAATTAGCTTTTAACATAAGTATACTTATTTTTTCAAATAGGTAGAAAGTCAATTTATTTTGAAACTTATGTTCAATTTCTTCAATTTCTTTTAAAGCTGAATTGTAGTCTTTTAGATTTTTATAGGCTATGATACTGTTATATTTAAGCTTATATTCGTGCTCTTCTGGAATATTATTCATGTAAGTATAGGCTAATTTAGTGAAATGTAAAGTTTCTTTATATTTTCTTAAATTGTTGTAGCAATAGGTGATGTCGATAATTAAAACTATTAATTGAAGATTATCAAAAAGGTAATTAGAATTTTCAAAAGCTATTAAAGAATAACTATATGCTTTATTGAAATCACGAGAAGTTTTAAATATTTTACCTAGCTTTGTATATATTGCTGTTTTTTCTCTTTTTAAATTATATTTATCTAATAAATTTTCAATTTCATCCAGATTCTTTTGAAATTCACTTTCAAATACTTTCTGAGGAGTGGAATTTAATAATTTAATGAAACTACTACATATTTTTTTTGCCTGGCACTTAGGTGACTCTAGTAAGTATTTCAAAGTAACGTCGCATTTTATAGAGCGTCTTTCACATATCTTATGTAGATTATCTATTAAAATTTCAGCAGTAGCTTTTGTAAGGCCAGTTTTGTTGGTTTCAAGCATACTTATCATATTTCTTGTAAGCCTGTCCCCACTTAGTTCATATTGCTTTATGTCATATTTTTTTCTTATGTCTTTAAGTTTTTCTCCTGCTGTAATGACTTTAGTATTCATAAGATCTTCTCCTTACTATATATTTTACCTAATTAAAGTATACTAAAGAATTTTAAAAAAGTAAAGGATTATTCTTTACTTTTTTAAAATTTAATGTTACAATATATGTAAAACAAAGAATAATTTACTTTTATATTTGCATTTAATTATAAAATATATAAGGAGGTATTATTATGAAAAGAATAATAAAAACTATGGTATTGACACTATGTACAATAGCTATTCTTAATAATGGGACAAGGATTGTTAATGCAAAGACTTTAGATACTAAATCTAAAAATTTAATATCTATTAACAGTCAGATAAAAGCCATTAATAATAGTATTGATCCAGACTCAATAGGAAGCTAATAAAAGCAAGGAAGTTACATTTACTTTAATGAATTATGTGACAATATCAAATGCTTGGTAAATTTACTAAGTATTTATTGTAGCAGTTATGCTAATATGATACCTAAACATTTTTACCCCAAAAAGCTTAACTTTTTAAATTTAAGAAGTTAAGCTTTTTTTTATTTGGTATAATACTTCAAATTTTCTATCATAGCATAGAAGAATGTTTATTTGCTGTAGAAAATAATTTTACAAGAAAAAAGGGACAGTTAACAACTTTTTATTATATTTAATATTAAAAGGTTGTTAACTGTCCCTATAAATTAAAAATAAAAGAAGAGGACAATTTTTTAACTACTTATCTAATTGTAGTTTTCATATTTCAAGTTTTTATATTATCTATACTAAATATCTTCATTAAATATTTTTACTAAATGCAATGTGAAATTGCTATTTAGAAAACAGAGATTTTGTAAAATTCACTATGTCATTGATAGTTTCCCTATCACCTAAATCATTATAGTATTTAATAAATTCAAATATTAAAGTGTTGTTTATAGGCAGTAAGTTAAGAGACATTATTTCAACTAGCTGATTTTTTAAATTATCCACTTCATCTGTGGCTTTATCATTTGCAGCTATATTTAAAAGTTTTTCCATGGAGGATAGTATGATGTCTGGTTTCTTATGTTTCTTTGCAACTTTTATAGATTCATTGAAGTATGGTTTACTCATTTGAAATTTATTTATAGTATAGCACCCTAGCCCAATATCATTATATATTTCAGAAGAGTATCTTTTGTTTTGAAGTTTTTCATATTCTTTTAAATTCAAGATGCATTTATCAACATATTGTTTTAAATTCTTGCTGTCATTTATTTCAATATAAATCTCTAATATATTACACAATGTAACAAGATACATTTCTATATCATTTTCGCTTAAAATTAATATTTCTTTGTGCATTTTTAGAGCATCAATATAGAACTTTTTTTCTTTAAAGCAATTGGCTTTTAAAATAAGTACTTTTATTTTTCTTGTAGGTTCTGAGGTTAATTTATTTTTAAATTTATCTTCTACTTTTTCTATTTCTTTTAAGGCAGAATTGTAATCTTTTAGATTTTTATAAGATATAATATTGTTATATTCAAGCTTATATTCTTGCTCTTCTGGAATTTTATCCATGTAAATATAGGCTAGTCTACTGAAATCTAGAGCTTCTTTATATTTTTTTAAATTGTTGCAGCAGTATGTGATATCAATAATTAAGTATATTAACTTAAAATGATTAAAAAGATCATTAGAACTTTCAAAAGCTCTTAAAGAGTAAGTATATGCTTTATAGAAATCACGAGAAGTTTTGAATATTTCACCTAGTTTTGTATAAATTTCTGTTTTTTCTTTTTTTAGTTTATACTTATCTAGTAAACTTTCGATTTCATCTAAATCCTTTCGAAATCCACTTTCAAATACCTTTTGGGGGGTAGAATTTAATAATTTAATAAAATAGTCACATACTTTTTTTGCCTGACAAGAAGGTGACTCTAATAAATATTGCAAAGTAACATCACATTCTATAGAGCGATTTTTACAGATTTTGTGCAGATTTCCTATTAAAATTTCAGCAGTATCTTTTGTGAGTCCAGCTCTGTCGGTTTCAATCATACTTATCATATTTCTTGTAAGTTTGTCTCCACTTAGTTCATATTGTTTTATATTATATTTTTTTCTTATATATTTAAGTTTTTCTCCTGCTGTAATGACTTTAGTATTCATAAGTTCGTCTCCTTACTAAATATTTTATCTAATTTAAAGTATACTAAAGAATTATCTTTAAGTAAATAAAAAATCTTTACTTATTTTTAAGTGAATGATACAATATATGTAAAATACAAACTGTTTACTTTAATGGCTATATTTTAATATTAAAATACAAGGAGGATTATTATGAAAAAAACAATGAAAACTATGGTATGTACACTAGGAATGCTATTATTACTTAATAATGGAGCAAAGATTGTTAATGTTAAAACTACAGATAAACAGTCAAAAAGTTCAATATCCATTACAAGCCAGGTAAAAGGGATGAATAGCAATATTGATCCGGATTCAGAAGATAGTTAAAAAGTAAAAATAATATTTTTACTTATGTCAATTAAACCATAGAATATAACTATAAGAATGGTTGTTGTTAAAGTTAGTAGAAAGTGTATGATGTTTAAAACATTTATATAAAAATATACATGTACCCTAAAGAAATAAAAATAGAGAAAGTGGTATTTAAAAAAATACCACTTTATTGTTGAAATTTTTAATTATTTATAGTATATGCTTTAAATAAATAGCAATATAATAAATTGCTATTTAGAAAACAGGCATTTTGTAAAATTCACTATGTCATTAATAGTTTCTCTATCACCTAAATCATTATAGTATTTGATAAATTCAAATATTAAAGTGTTGTTTATAGGTAGTAAGTTAAGAGACATTATTTCAATTAGCTGATTTTTTAAATTATCCACTTCATCTGTAGCTTTATCATTTGCAGCTATATTTAAAAGTTTTTCCATAGAGGATAGTATGATGTCTACTTTCTTATATTTTTTTGCTTCCTTTATAGCTTTATTAAAGTATGGTTTACTTATTTCAAATTTATTTATAGTATAAAAGCCTAAACCAATATCATTATATATTTCTGAAGAGTATTTCTTATTTTGAAGTTTTTCATATTGTTTTAGATGAGAAATACACTTGTCAATGTATTCTTTAAGATTCTTACTATCATTCATTTCAATATAAATTTCCAATATATTACACAATGTAACAAGATACATTTCTATATCATTTTCGCTTAAAGTTAATATTTCTTTGTGTATTTTTAGGGCATCAATATAGAATTTTTTTTCTTTAAAGCAATTAGCTTTTAAAATAAGTAACTCTTTTTTTTCAAAGAGGCATGAATTTAATTTATCTTTAAACCTATGCTCAATTTCTTCAATTTCTTTTAAAGCTGAATTGTAATCTTTTAGATTTTTATAAGCTATAATATTGTTATACTTAAGTTTATATTCTTGATCTTCTGGAATGTTGTCCATGTAAATATAAGCTAATCTACTGAAATCTAGAGTTTCTTTATACTTTTTTAAATTGTTGCAGCAATAGGTGATATCAATAATTAAACCTATTAAATTAAAATGATTAAAAAGATCATTTGAGCTTTCAAAAGCTCTTAAAGAGTAAGTATATGCTTTATAGAAGTCACGAGAATTTTTAAATATTTCACCAAGTTTTGTATATATTATTGTCTTTTCTTTTTTTAATTTATATTTATCCAGTAATTTTTCAATTTCATCCAGGTCATTTTGAAATTCAATTTCAAATACTTTTTGTGGTGTGGAATTTAACAATTTAATAAGTTCAGTACATATTTTTTTTGCTTGATACTTAGATGATTCTAATAAGTATTCTAAGCTAATATTACATTCCATACAGCGTTCGTCACATATCTTATGTATATTTTCTATTAAGATTTCAGCTGTATATTTTGTAAGTCCAGCTTTGTTAGTTTCAATCATACTTATCATATTTCTTGTAAGTTTATTGCCGCTTAGTTCATATTGTTTTATGTTGTATTTTTTTCTTATATCTTTAAGTTTTTCACCTACTGTAACTACTTCGGTATTCATGAGATTCCCCCTTAACTATATAATTAATCTAATTATAGTATAATAAAAAAAAATATAAAAGTAAACGAAAACTATTTACTTGCTTTAAAATGAATGATACAATATATGTGAAATACAAACTATTTACTTTAATAGTTATATTTTACTATTAAAATATAAGGGGGATTATTATGAAAAAAGTAATGAAAACCATGGTATTAGCACTATGTACAATAGCTATTTTAAATAATGGGACAAGGATAGTTAAAGCAAAGACTATATGTACTGAATCTAAAAACTTAACATCCATTAACAGTGAGATAAAAGGTATGAATAGTTGTATTGATCCAGACTCAAAAGGAAAATAGAAAAAGTAAATTTAATATTTTTACATTTATAAGTTGAATGATAAGATGCATATATTATTAAATTTATTAATCAGCTTATGATAGTAATGTTTATGGTATGGTGATTTAAATAATTTATCTAATAATTAATAAAGATTAATGTGTAAGGATTTTAATATTCTACACATTAATTTTTTTTTTGATAATTTTAGAGTAATGCTATTTTATGGACTTGGATGTTACAGATAATAAGCCTATTTTATATTAATTTATTTATATACAATTGTTTCCCATTTATTTTTAGAAAAGTTTAGGTTTTCTGTAGATATATATTATTGGGAATATGTTCTAATAAAGGATTGAAATGTTTACTTGCTAAAGGTAAAATGATACAATATATGCAAAATCAATATATTTACTTTTATAATAATATTTACCTAGAAGTAACTATAAGAATATATTGTTATAGAAAACATAGCATAATTAAAAATCAATTAGAAAGTAATAGTAGATTTATGATAAGTGAGATGAAAAAATGTAAAGTAAACAATATTATGTAGGCATAAGAAATTTACTAAGCAATAGGGTGAGAAGGTGTATGATATATTAAATATTTACATAAAAAAATATACTTGAACCGGATGAATCAAGTCTATACTTGAAAAAGGTACACTATAATAGTCAACTAAAACGCACTAATAAAGAGGGGGATAAAACAATATGAACGTAAGCATTTTAAAACAAAAAAATTTCTTACTTCTAATGCAGGGAAAATTAGTATCTCTTATAGGCAGCCAAATGCAGAATTTCGCACTTTCTTTATATGTTTTAAAGATAACAGGATCTGCTACTAAATTTGCATCAGTTTTAGCTTTGACCCTAGTACCACAGGTAATTTTGGGACCTATAGCTGGAGTTTTTGCAGATTGGTTTGAAAGGAAAAAAATAATAGTATATTTGGATATGCTAAATGGAATTATGATTGGTATATATGCTGTTATTTATAAAGTTAATGGGGGATTAACTTTAACACATATATATTTTTTAGTTATTGCCATGTCAATAATATCATTACTATTTAACCCAGCCATAAGTACAGTCATACCAACTATTGTAAAAAAAGAAGAATTAGTAGATGCCAATGGAATTAATTCTTTTATTATGAATTTAGGTAATCTAGTAGCACCTGCCATAGCAGGATTCTTATTTGGAGTTTATGGATTGTTTATTATATTAGTAATAAACTCTATAAGTTTTGCTTTATCATCTATAAGCGAGATGTTCATAAATATACCTAAAACAAACAAAAAGCCTGAAAAAATTAATTTAAAATCTTTTTATGTTGATTTCTCAGAGGGAATTAAGTTTATAAAGAAAAAGAAGATAATGATTAGTGTAATAACTATAGGAGTAATACTTAATTTTGCCTATTCACCTGTATTTTCTGTAGGATTAACTTATATATCGAAGCAAGTATTAAAAGTAACTGATTATCAATATGGTATTTTAGAAGCTATATTAGTAATTCCTATGATAATTGCTCCATTTTTTTGTAGTATTATTTGTAAAAAGATGAAATATGGTAAAATTTTATTCTTAGATATTTTAATTCAATCGGCTTTAGTGGGTATTATGGCAATAGTACCATCTGCATTTTATTTAAATTTATTTAGCACTAATTTTATACCATATATAAGTTTAATATCAATTACTTTTGTAATTACATTAATAACAACTATTGGAAATATGGCATTGAATATTATGTTTCAAGAAGTAGTGCCCTTATCAATGATGGGGAGAGTAAGTGCTGTATTGGGTGCAGGATGTATGGCAGCTGTACCACTAGGGCAAATGGTATATGGAATTTTATTTGATAAAATTCAGCCTTGGATTTGTGTAGCTATAACTGCCATAATATTATTTGCTACTACTTTAATTTCTAGAAAAACTTTATTGAGTTCTGATAAAGAAGAGATTGGCCATGAATATCATGTAGATAATGAAGAATTAATAGTATCTTCACCAGAAGTGGCCAATGCTGTTTCTCAGGAGGATTAATTTCATAATTCCACCACATTGTACCTTTTGTGGTGGAATAAATATATTATAGTATTTATTTTTAGTGCGACACCTTTTTATATTGAAATATCTTGCTATTTTAATACATATGCAGCTAGTACACTTTGAAGTTCATATATATTTAAACTTTTATTAAATTGTTTTTCTATTGGCATTTGAGTTCCTGAAATCCATATTTTTAGTTCAGCGTCTAAATCCAAGTGACCTGCAGTTTCTATGCTGAAGTGAGTTATTGCTTTATATGGAATTGAGTGTTTCTCCTTGATAATAAAAAATGTAGTATTACTTTAATAGTATACCATGATTTTATTGACTTGGATTTTTATTAAGTTTTTTTAGTTTGTATTAGATTTATATAATAATTTAATCGAAAACTTTTTTAAAGTGAGCAATTAAAGTCAGTAAGTAGATAGAGATAATACGTAGTAAATACGTATTATGAAATTTTATTAACTACCTCATTAACTCCGCTATTTTTTAAATGTTTTTTATAGAAAAATGTAAAACAAATTATAGTGGAAAGAGAAGCTAATATATCCGCTACGGGTTCTGCCAACAATACTGCCTTAAGTTTATCGTCAAAAAATGCAGGAAATATAAAGATAAAAGGTATAAGTAGTATTATTTTTCTAAGTAAGGCTAACACAACAGATATTTTGGCTTGACCTAGAGCAAGAAATGTCTGTTGACATGCAATTTGTGCTCCAAATATAATAATTCCACCAAAGAATATTCTCATACTCCAAGATGTAAATGCTACTAATTCAGGGTTACTACTAAAAATTCTTACAAGATATTTTGGGCACAACATGATGATAAACCACGCAATTGTTGTATAGCTTAAGCAACTTGTAATAAGCAATTTAAAAGTTTTTTTCACTCTTTCTATATTTTTTGCTCCGTAATTATAGCTGATAATTGGTTGAGCTGCTTGGGTTAATCCCGTCAGTGGTAAGAAAGTTATTTGCATAAGGCTGCTCATTATAGTCATAGCGCTTACTGCCAAATCTTTACCATAAAGTAAAAGCTGGTTATTTAGTGATATTAAAACTAAGCTTTCAGTAGATTGCATTATAAATGGAGATACTCCAAGAGAAATTATTGACAATATTACTTTAAAATCTGGTATTAAATATTTTCTTCTTATTTTAAGTATGGTTTTTTTACTAAATAAAAAGCGTAAAACCCATATTGCTGATACTGTTTGAGAAAGTATTGTAGCTAAAGCCGCACCTTTAACGCCCATATTAAAACCAAATATTAATATAGGATCAAGGATTATATTAATAAGTGCTCCTATTAGTACAGTTACCATTCCAATTTTGGTAAAACCTTGAGTATTAATGAATGGATTCATGCCAAGTGCTATTTGCACAGCTATGGTTCCAATAAGATATATTCCTAAATAATCCTTAGCGAAATCTATAGTTACTTTACTAGCACCAAAAAGCCAAAGTAATGGTTCTTTAAATATACTGAATATTATTGTTAAAATAATTCCTATTATTATAAGAGAAGAGAAGCTATTACTTAATATTTTTTCAGCGCTATCATCGTTCTTTTCACCCATCTTAATAGCTGCGATTGGTGCGCCGCCCATTCCTATCAATGCGCTAAATGAAGATATTATAATAATTATTGGAAAGGCGATACCTACACCTGCCATGGCAATATGACCATTAGGAATTCTTCCAATAAATATTCTATCTACTATGTTATAAAGCACATTTACAATTTGAGCAATAATAGCTGGAAGAGCTAACTTAAAAAGAAGTTTTCCAACGGGAGCTTTACCCAAATCTGTGCCAATTCTATTATTAGTGTTTTTATTCACTATCATCCACTGCTACTCAAAATATGGTCAAATGTATCCATATTGAGATTCTTACTGCTTCAACGTACTCTGCCTTGCCTAAGCTACTACAGTTTGTATAGCACTCCACAGTCGTTAATTCCCCAAATAGCCTTGGGTACACATATAAGTGCTTGTTTAATTAAGCTATCTTATATTCTTTAGCATTGGCTAAATTTATTGAAGCATTTAAATCTCTATCAATAGAAAGCCCACAACTGCATTTGTAAACTCTATCAGATAGTTTTAAATCTTTCTTATATGCTCCACAACAGCTACACATTTTACTACTTGCATAAAATCTATCAACTATTCTTATCTCAATGCCATTTTGTTTAGCTTTTGAAATAAGTTTAGTTCTAAATTCATAAAACTTTTGCCCAGCAATCTCTTTAGCTAAATGTCCATTCTTCATCATTCCACTTACATTTAAATCTTCGATAGTTATAAAACTTGGTTTTTGTTTTATTAACTCATTCACTGTTTTATTTATATAATCAGTTCTTATATTTGTAAGTCTTTGATGAAGTTTTTGTACCTTTACTATTTGTTTTTGGATATTTTGACGAGTAGCTTCTCCTTTCTCTTTTTTATTTCTTAATTTTAAACTTTCATATTTCCTTGAAAGTTTTCTTTGCTCACGTTTTAGTTTCTTCTCTGCTTTTTTAACTGTTTTAGTTTTGTTAACATTCTTTTTAGTTAAGCCATTATTACAAATTGCAAAATCTTTTAGTCCAAGGTCTACGCCTATTCCTTCTGAATAAGGTTTATTATCTACTTTAATAGCTTCTTCAACTAAAATTGAAACAAAATATCTATCTGCTTTTTGGCTTACTGTACCACTTTTAACTATGGAGTTAACTGGAATGTATCCAAATTCTTTTAATCTAATCCAGCCTAAAGTTGGTACTTTAACTCTATGTCTTTCAATAGTCCAATCTGATTTGTTATTCTTAGGAAAATAAGCTTTAACATCTTGATTTTTCTTTTTCTTAAATTTAGGAAAGCCGCTTTCCCCTTTAAAAAATTTCTTAAATGCTTTTTCTCCATTCATAATGGCTTGTTTAGTAGCTTTGGAAGACACTTCTTTAATCCAAGCTTTGTCAGGATGATTAGGAATATATTTGTTATTAAGCCATTTAGAAAAATCCATACCACTAATAAATTTTTTCTCTTTTTCATAAACTTCTTTATTATGAGCAATATAAAAATTGTATAT
>NZ_LT854639.1:452169-640597 GCF_900184255.1 Haloimpatiens massiliensis
AGACAAAAAAATGATTTTACTCAAGGAAGTGTTTCGAAACGCATATTAAATCTAGCTTTACCAATGACTTTAGCACAACTTATAAATATACTTTATAATATTGTAGATCGTATGTACATTGGTAGAATTCCCAATGCATCAACTCTAGCTCTTACTGGCATTGGTATTACACTTCCTATTATTACAATAGTAATGGCTTTTGCTAATCTTTTTGGAATGGGTGGCGCGCCACTTTGTTCTATTGCTCGAGGTAGAGGGGATATAGACGAAGCTGAAAAAATTATGGGCAATTCTTTTTCACTTTTAATTATATTTGGTACTTTGCTTACTATATTAGGACTACTATTTAAGAGGCCTTTGCTATTTCTTTTTGGTTCTAGCAATTCTACATTCTCATATGCAAATGACTATATTACAATTTATTTGCTTGGAAGTATCTTTGTTATGATTAGCCTTGGCATGAATAGTTTCATAAACTCTCAGGGGTTCGGAAGAATAGGCATGATGACTATCCTGCTAGGTGCTATTACAAACATTATATTAGATCCTATTTTTATATTTTTATTTAATATGGGAGTAAAAGGCGCCGCATTAGCTACTATAATATCGCAATTTTTATCATGCTTTTGGGTTTTAAAATTTTTGACTGGAAGAGATGCAATTCTCAAACTTAAACTTGAAAATTTTAAAATAAATCTATCAATACTAAAGAGAATTGTTTTTCTTGGATTATCTGGTTTTATTATGGCTCTTACCAATAGTGTTGTACAAATTGTTTGTAATATTACTTTACAAACCTATGGTGGAGATTTGTATATAGGCATTATGACCATTATTAACTCTGTTCGTGAAATTATTATAATGCCTGTAAGAGGCATTACTAACGGTTCTCAACCAATTTTAGGTTTTAATTATGGTGCAAAAAAATATGACAGAGTTAGAAGTGGAATTAAATTCATGTCCATAGTTTGTATATTATATACAACTATAATATGGATTGTTCTAAGAGCTTTTCCTGAATTTTTTATAAGAATATTTAATAATAACCCTGAATTAATAAAAAAAGGTATTCCTGCAATGAATACGTACTTCTTTGGTTTCTTTATGATGTCCTTACAATTTTCAGGGCAATCAACTTATGTTGCCCTTGGTAAATCTAAGCATGCAATAACTTTTACACTATTACGTAAAATAATTATTGTAGTCCCACTTACATTAATTCTACCTAAAATGTTCAATTTAGGTACTAAGGGAGTTTTCTTAGCTGAACCTATTTCTAACTTTTTAGGAGGACTAGCTTGCTATGTAACAATGCTGCTTACAGTTTGGCCACGTCTTAAAGAAAATAACCAATGCTGTAATGAATCGAGTATATCCTAGTAATCAAGTTTTTGGATTGTATTAAAATTATAGTTTTTTTATTTTAAACTGAATACATAAAACTTCATTTTTAAATTGAGTTTAATTTTATTTCTTTTCTACATATAAATGGCATGGGAGTATCCTATTAACTTCCATGCCTTCAAAACTATTATTGTAATTTTATTAGACTAATTCTTTTATAATTTCATAAATCTTTTTCACATCTTCAACTCTTGTTTTTCCTGTTTCTTTATCAATTATTGAATTATAAACATGAGGCATTACTCTTTTACAGCCGGCATCTAAACAAACTTTTAATATTTCTCTAAAGTTATCTAAATTGATTCCTCCTGTTGGTTCTACCAATAGTAAATCATATTTTACACAAGCTTCTGCCACTGCTTTTAACTCCTCTATACTTTTCAATCCGCCCATTGGGAAAAATTTAACTGAGTGAACCCCCATATCCTTTAACATTAATACAGCTGTTTCAACATCTACTATAGCTGCTTCTCCATTTTGACTTGCAGGACCTGTTGAAATTTTAACTTTTCCTACTATTCCAGTTGGTGATATAAGTGAATTAACCATTGTATTTTGAGCATTGTTTGCCATAAGCATTCCCACTGCCACTGGTGCTCCTGTAAAAACTTCATTGATGTGTCCAGCATCTGTTGCTGCTCCTATTTTAGCAGCCTTCTCCCATTGCATAGGATCGCCTGAGCCAAGTCCCACTGAAACTGTTGGTATCTCTTTAAGCCATTTATTAACTTCCACTATACCTTCTTCTGCATTATTAAATTGTTTAGAAAGTACTCCAACAGCTACATGCCCATCAATTACTTCTACTACCTCTTTAGCATTATCTATATCCTTTGCTAAAACATTTATTGCTACTCTGCCATTATAGAAATTAATTTTTTTTCCTGCCATCTCTATCTCTCCTTTACTATTTCTTTTAACCTTTGTACAATTATTTCCTTATCACCATCTATCATAGGTCTAGGGTCAAATGTTATATATCCTAAATTTACTCTATGTTTTCTTCCATGAATTGATGGATTTCCTTCACTAAGCATTTTCATGACTTCATTAGCATTTATTCCTAATATATCTTGTTTAACCTTAACTTCTGCTCTATAAATTGTTCTTCCAGCCTCATCCACAGTAACCTGTGCTTCAAGTCCTCTAATCTCATTTATCTCCTTAACTAAGTAATTAACTATTTCTTTTTGACATTTTAGTTCTTTTTCTTTATCTTTGTTTACGTAAATATCTAAAGCCTTAAGCAATCCCATTATATTTTCTTTTCCTACCTTCATGGCTCTTCCTATACCTTTATATTGAGCCTTTGCATAAGCAATATACTCTTTTTTTCCAGTAACAAAACCTGAAGTTGTTGCTTCTATAGCTTTAGCTCCACTATATACTACTAAATCAGCTCCTAATTTGTAATATTTAGTTATATCTTCTTCTGCTGCTGCATCTACTAGTATAGGTAAATTGTTTCTATGAGCTATTTCTATCATATCCTCTAGAGTTACCATTGATTTTTGAACACAATGATGAGATTTTACATACATAAGTGCTACTGTATTTTCATTTATAGCCTCTTCAATATGTTCTTTAAATACTTGATTAGAGTAACCAACTTCTACTGGTTTTCCTCCTCCAAGTCTTATCATAGTAGCTACTGGTGCTCCGTAATTTACAGCATGTCCCTTTTGGATTATAACTTCATTTTTAAGTCCAGTAGTATCCGGAAGTCTCTCCATTAAAGAAATCTTTCCCTTAGTTATTAAACCTGCTATAGATAAGGCTATTGCTGCTGATGCAGATGAGGTAACACAAGAATCTTCTGTCTTTGTATAACTGGATATTATTTCACCAGCTTTATCAATCAAAGAATTAATTACAACATAATTTTGCCCTCCGTTTTTGGAAGCTTCTGCTACTTCATCACTTAATGTAGATACTCCTAATGCTGTCATTCTACCAGACGCATTTATCACCCTTTTTAATCCTATTTTTTCATAACAATTCATAAATTACACCTTCTTTTAAATTATAATAACAATCCTCCTAATAACATAGCACCTATTATTGCTCCTCCAGCTATTGGTCTTTCAAACTTATAAAATATAGCTCCTCCAATAAATGCTCCTATTCCTGTTGGAATTGAATATTGTATTGCTGAAATGATTATTAATGGACCTAGATATCTTCCAGTAGCATTACCTGCTCCCATCATAATACCTGTACCACCTGCTGCTATTCCATTTGGCATCATTTTTCTTATTACTATTATTAAAGCTCCTATTAACACACCTATTATTAATCCTGTTGCTAATGCTAATGGAAAGCTCTTAATTGGCATTTCAATACCTGATGCTAACATCATAGCTGGTATACCAATACCAACTCCTGTTAAAAGTGACCCACCTATATCTAAAATTCCAACTAATGGCCCTTCAAGTACTCTAGCTAGTAAAAATCCTGTAGCAAAACCTGCTGCTGCTGCATAATCCCCACCATTTAGACCTTTATCTAACATCTGAACTACAAATATTTCATTAAATGCTCCAGTATGATGTACAACATACATATGAGTTCCTGCAAATATAGCCGCACATGCTATACCAACTATTAAAGGAAATGAAAAATCTTTAAGTAAAAATGATAACAACCTATCTTTTTTCTTATTTTCCATGATATACTCTCTCCTTACTTTTTAATATTAAAAAGGTAATCCTAATTTTTTAGTAAATCCTCTAAAATAAGCTATAGCTAAGAATATCAATACAACTATTACTATTAGTGACTGAGAAGTTTTGTTTTTATATCCATTTTCTTCAACAGTTTGTCCTACTAATATACCTAATACAATTCCTGGAGTACCATTTCCAGTAACCATGTGTGATACTCCCCCTAATACAGTAGCCCATGTTCCTGTTATCTTTCCTGAATCTAATGCTGCTAACCAAAATACCGCTGGCATTATTGGATTTATCATTAAATTAGCTGCTGGAGTTAATACTTCTTTAGCTATTGTTGATAATTTTACAGGTATTACTGATGATATAGTATTTAACAATGTTACAACAACAGCACCTACACCAGCTCCTGCAAACATCATCTTTTTAGGGTTATGTAATGTTTCTTCTAAATTTTTATTTTTTGTCAATAATATAGCCGCTGAAAAGTTTGGTATTATTCTGTGAAATACATCTTGTGTTAATGCTCCTGATGCCACTGTTGATGCAGCAGAGTTAAATAAAAAACCTAATCCAAATGAAAAATGTGCTATAGGATCTCCATTACATGCATTTAACTCACCTAAAGTTCTAAATGCGCCTAATCCTTGTGATTCTGGTGCATGAAACATTCTTGCAGCACCTGCAGCTACAGCTGCGCCACCCAATGTACCAATGATAATTGATTTAATAATTATCCAAAACACTTTAACTCCTCCTAATTAAAAATCTACATATTTTACATTTATTCTAATTGTTGCCTTAACTTTAACTTCTTCCTTTTCTCTTGGCATAAATATAAACATAAATCTTTCTTTTATTTTTTTTATTTCAACATCTTCTATAAAAACATCCACTGGTTCCATATGTATAACTATCCCATCTACATATTGGTATACTTTTTTTCTTAACATTGCAAATATCTTACCCATTGCATCTGCTTTACTCTTACCTTGCGCTTCTAAAGTTATATCAATTTGTTTCTCTAACATAACACTTTTCTTTGTCATAATTTTTCTACCCTTTATTTATTTCCATATATGCTTTTACTAATTTTTCTCCTAATTCTTCTACGTCCATAAATCCGAATCCTAGTACACTATTACCTTCTTTTAAAGCTGTTATCCCTGCTTCTACTGAGCGCAAATGATGTTTTGCTTTATAACCATATTTATTTGCTGCCATTAAAGCTCCTGCTCCACCAGAACCGCAAAAACTTATTCCTATATCCGCATTGTTTTCTTTCATAACATCACCAAGCTTCATATCTGCTGCCATTCCTTTTATAACTATAGCCTTTCCACCTCCTTTTTCTACTCCTGCTGCTACCTTTTCACCTTTTCCTAATCTGTGACCAATTACTACTACAACTTGTTTTTCCATTATAGACTCCTCCTAAAAATTATTAATTATTAAATTATAATTTTATTTTCTAATAAATTTTATTTTGCAACTTGTATATGTATTGCCACTAGGTATATTTCTGATAAATTTTGTTCTCTTCCATATCGAACAAATATGTCTGAAAAAAGCTCTGTAGCTATTTTTATGGACTCCTCAGATAATTCATTAAGCATGTCTTCTCCTAATTCATCAACAAATTCATTATTCTTAACTCTATCTACAAAGCTAATAACATGATTCCAAAAACTTATAGCAAAATTATCTTGAAAATTTATATTATATTTTACTAACACGCTATTAACATGTTCTATATCTTTCTCTATATCTTTTAATTTATTCTCATCTATCTTAAGATTATTTCTTATTAAATTTAAGTATTCCACTTCCATTGCCTCCTGTATGCACCACGTACTCTAGTTCAAGTTTTTCTAAAATTCTTTGTTCATTTCCTTCTGAATCTTTTGCTATTTCATCACATGATTTCATGTTAAATATTGTAAAATCCCCTTTATATCCTTCCTTTAATTCCCCTAATCCTTTAAGCTTAAAAAAGTCGGATACATCTGATGTAACCTTTTGTACACATTGTTCCAAGGTTAATCCAGCTGCAATTAACTTGCTCATTACATTTAAAATACTTCCTACTGGTTCAATCATATTAGTATGATACAAGTCAGTACTTATAAAATCCGGAATAAAATTATTTTTTAAGGCCTTCCCAAAAGTCCTTATATTAAAACTTGCACTGCCATGCCCTACATCAAACTTTACTCCTCTTTTTTTAGCTTCTATAACTTCATCCTTCAATGTACCCTCTTCTTTAAATAAACCATTCTTTTTACCATGATATGCATGGGTTACTATGTCATTTTTATCTAATAAATTTAAAACTTCACTAGCACTTGGAGGATAATTTCCCATATGCACTACCAATGGCAATTGAGCCTTTTTTGCTATTTCCTTTCCAATGGCTATTGGCTTCAATCCATTTTTTCCTACTACTGATGCACTAGCTCTCACTTTAATAGCCTTTATATTGTGCCTATTTTCATTTACAACTTTTAATACTTCTTCTTCATCTATATTTTCCAGATTAGATAGTTCATCTAATGTATCCAATCCATTTTTTGATATATTTAAACAGGTAAATACTCTTGTTTTTACTTTATCTATAACATTTTCTTTAAAATCCATATAATTTAAAGGTCCAGAAGTTCCAGCATCAAATATTGTGGTAGCTCCCCTTTCTATACCCAGTACATCCGCTTCAGTACCTATAGGGGATTTTCCTTTATAACAGTGAGTATGTATATCAATAAAACCTGGGGCTACTATTTCTCCATTAAGCTTTATTTTCTCCACATTATTTTCTTCTAATTCTTCTCCAATTTCCTTTATTACACAATTTTCAATTAATATATCTAATTTATCAAATAAATATCCATTTTTAGGACTTAATAAACGCCCTCCTTTTATAAGTAGCCTATCCATTTTAACTCCCCTTTCTAATTTAAATATCTTAATATAGATACAACTTCTGTTTTAGATATTTTCAAATTATATTTTTCATATATATTTTTAAATGTTTCTTCTATCATTTTAAACAAAGTTTTATATTGTTTTTCATAATGTTTCAATTGTTTTTCTTCTGTGAACTCTCCTCTTTGCCATCTTGGAATTGCCATTATTAAATGAATTAGTATACCATAGACCCTTCTAAACTCCTCTGTATTTAAGCCATTTGGAAAAATCCTTTGAAATAGTTCTCCAAATTCCACTAATATCAATCCCATAAATTCTGAAAATTGAAAAAAGTTTTCTTGCTTAATGTCCAATTTTTTGTTTGATATAAATCCCCCAATATTTTTTATTTCTTTATAAAATTCACTAACATGCTTTTTAGGTATGTACTTCAACATTACGTTTGTAAGCACTTCATCTATATATTCTTCCTCTTTATTCACTTCTCCCATATACTCACTTTCAAGGTAAAGAAAATCTCTGATTTTTGAAAGCTCATACATAGTTATTATTGGACTAACTATTATTGCTGGTTTATGTAAATTATCAATTTTTATAGTACTTATTACTAAATCTACATCTCCTAGCAAGTCCTTATCTTTTTCAATATTTATTACAGAAACTATATCTTTTATGTTAATTTCCGGAATATTATTTTTTATTCTTGTAGCCAGCAACTTTGATGTCCCTCTAGAAGTATTACAAACTACTACTACGTTCTTTTTTACATATGTTTTACTCTTCTCTAAAGATTTCACAAAATACATTGTAATAAATCCTATCTCATCTTCACTTAATTCAAATAAATATTCCTCTTTAAATATTTGTGCGGTTTTTCTTGCAATCTCAAATACATCTCCATATTTTGCTTTAATTTGCTCTAGTATTGGATTTTTACTTATTATGTTTAAATCATATCTCTTTATTGTGAGCCTTAAATGATTTATTATCTCTGAATTTAATGTTTCTAACTCATTTTCTTTTATATTCAAATGCTCATATACATATTGAACTATTTTTTCAACTACTATATTTAACTTTTCCTCATCTACTCCTTCTTTTTCAATGTTTATTAAAAACATATTTTCAGAAAGGAGTACGTGTGAAAAATACGCTATTTCTTCTTCCACATATGGTATGTTAAAAAGCTTCTGTATTTTCTTATATATATTTATAGTCTGCCAATAAATTTTAGTGGTTTTATACCTTGTCACTTCTTCTTCATATTTTCCTACATTTTTAAAAAGTCTAATTCTTTTTATGAACGCTAACACTATAAGTTTTAATTTAAGTTCTTCTAATGTGTTAATTCTTATATTAAATTCATCTTTTATATACCCTATTACTTCATCTGCTTTTTTACATTCACTCTTGTTAAAAATATTAAAAGATGCTTTAAATATTTCCTCTCCATACACTTTTATTATTAATGGAATTAACACCTCTCTTATGTATAATCTTATAGCCCCCTCTTCTCCTGATAATTTAAACCCATGATGTGGCTTCCCCTCTATGGAAATAGAATGATCTAAAAGTTCTTCATTTATCTCCTTTATAGTACTAAGCACTGTACTCCTAGATACAAAAATCAAATCTGCTAACTGTTCAGACGTAATTATTTCATCGGAATAAACTAATTTACTAACTATTATTATTTTCCTATTATCTGGAGATAGTATAATATTATCACCTAAATTCATTTCACTTAATGCCTCTAAAGCTTTTTCCTTTTTCAAAATTTTAATGCCTACTCTAGGTACTTTTTCAATTATTGCACCATTTTCATTTACCCAATATTCTATATCTTCTAAATCATATCTTATGGTTCTTAAAGATACATCAAATTCTTCTGATAGTGTCTTAGCTGTTATACTTTTCTTAGAAAGCAACAATCTTTGAACAATCAATTTTTGTCTTTGGGTTAAGATCATTAAAATCACTTCCTTAGCTATATATTAATCTACTCTTTGCACTATTAAAATATTAATTATCTTCACCACCAATAGTGCAATTTTATACTATTGTTAATATTTTATCACTGTTTTTGCATGATTTAAAAGTGCAATTTTTACATCATTGTGCAGAGTTTAACTTTTTTCAAAAGTCATTGTATCCATACAATTGTCAAAATATTTTTTCAGAATTATAATAGTTCTAGTACTGTAACAGGCCTAACACTATAACATGTCGTAGGCCTAGTATTTTCATGTAAAAATATAGCTATAAGTGAGGGGATTATATGAAAAATAAAAATTCAAAAATGATAAGATTGTGTCAAACTGCATTATTCGCAGCGTTATGTTTTGTATCATTTACTTTTCTTCAAATTAAAATTCCGGTACCTGGAGGAGATGCAACTTCATTACATATAGGCAATGCCTTTTGTGTATTAGCTTCCCTACTTCTTGGTGGATGGTATGGTGGACTAGCTGGGGCTATAGGAATGACCATAGCAGATTTACTAGATCCTGTATACATTTTAGTAGCACCAAAAACATTTATATTAAAATTATGTATTGGTTTAATAACAGGATTAGTTGCTCATAATTATGCCAAAATAAACAATAGTAATGACAAAGGTTACATATTTAAATGGAGTATAATTGCTTCAATTTGCGGACTAGCTTTTAATGTAATTTTCGATCCTGTGGTAGGCTATTTTTACAAACAATATATTTTAGGACAGCCTCAAAAAGCTGCATCAGTCTTAGCAAAATTAAGTGCATTTACTACATTCTTCAATGCAGTTGTGTCTGTAATATTAGTAGCTTTAATTTACAATGCTATATTGCCAATTTTAAAAAAATCAGGTTTTTTAATGCCAGTAGGAAAAGATAAATAGTAACTAAGATCTATTAGCCACAAACTGCCTGTTCAATTATATAACTTTCCAAGTTATATATTAAGAAATATATAGTATGATTAAACCACAAAAAGGTATAATGTGATAGAATTATGCAATTTCTCCTCCATGACTTGCATAAGAGCTCGGAACAATAAATTTAATTTAAGAAATTCTAATCTTTTAGCCATATAAAATTATCTAACGCTCACATTCAGCGTCCTGCCTCAGGTTCGCTAGCCTGGCGTCCTTGCCAGGCTTACGATAATTTTATCTGTCTAAAAGAAGAATTTCTAAAATTAAATTTAAATAGTTCCTTCGCTTCTTATGCAACTCATTCCAGAGAAATTTCATAATTCAAGCAATGTAATACTTATTGTGATTTAATCATAGTATGATTAAACCACAAAAGATACAATGCGGTGGAATTATGAAACTTTATAAAGAATTTATCAGTATAAATAGACAAAACCATCTACATATCTGCGGATGGTTTTGCTTATAATTATTCATAACATATAATAGTGGGGCTGTGGCACTAAAAATAAATACTACAATATATTGTGTTAAGTTTAAACTTCCAAAACAGTATATTGTATGTAAAATTCTTAATGCGACAGCTCCTTACAATCATAAATTTAATTCTTTTTAAATTCAATTATAACCTTAAATAAATCTCCATCTACCTGTATTTCTAAATACCCTCCTTGAATTTCCACAAAACTTTTCGCTATAGCAAGACCTAAGCCAGAGCCCTCTGTGTTACGTGATTTATCTCCTCTTACGAATCTCTCAAGGATTTCATCTGGATTAAACCTTATCTCGTCTGCGGCCATGTTCTTTAGGACTATTTTAACCTTGTCTTCATCTGGAATAATATCAATATATACTCTTGAACCGTGCATTGCATATTTTGATATATTATTTAAAAGATTTTCAAATACTCTATACATTCTTTGGCTATCTAGTGGAAGTATTACTTTTCCATCTGGGTAGTTTGTTCTTACTTTTAGTAATGACTTTGATAATTTATCGTCTACCTCTATAAGGGTTTGTTTCATTAATGCTACAACGTCAACATCAACAATATTTAGATTTATGTTTCCACTATTAGCTTTACTTACTTCAAATAAATCCTCAATTAAATCCTTTAATCTTTGTGATTTTATATCTAATATATTTAGATATTCCTTGCGTTTATCACCAGAAAGAGTTTCATCCTTTAACAAATCCACATATGTGATAATAGCTGTTAATGGGGTTTTTAAGTCATGGGATACATTTGATATTAATTCTGTTTTTATTCTTTGGCTTTTAACCTCCTCTTGAACAGCATTTTTTAATCCCTTTTGTATACTCTGTATTTCTTCTTTTAGGTCATTAAATATACCTAAATCTTCCTCAACGGATACATCTAAATTTCCTGAAGCTATTTCCTCTATAGCATCATGAAGTCTGCTGTATTTACTACTTATGTTGTTATAGCTTTTTCTAATTAATTTATACAATACAATTGAGTAAATAATAGCCACAGGGATACCAAAAAACCATATTGAACTAATAACTAGCAGAATAATAAAGTTAATAAACAATAATTTTATAAGCTTTTTTGTGTTTTTATCTTTTAAATCTATATCTTTTAAACTTTTAACTGTATTTTTACCTCTCCTTAAAATAACTCTTATGACTTTAACTATTATAGAATTATTTTTAAAGTATTCCTTTATTCCTGTTTTAAAAATATACTTTATATATGTTACTATTAAAAACACTACTGTCAATAAAACTACCCAGTGAACTATATTTATTAGGTTGTTAAGTGCTTCAATTGAGCCTTTACTTAATTCTATTTGTAGATTCTGAAGAATTTTAATTAAACTATTTTTTATAGTTTCATTTATAAGTAAAAGTGAATTCTCATATATAAACACTATTACTATGCTAAAAATTAAGGTCATTATCTCTATAGGCACCCTTGAAATGGTTTTAAAACCTACTACCTCCTTGGAAATATTATAAGGAACTATGAGTGCAAATATTACTATTAATAAAACGACTATATTGATATATATGAAACTTACTTGGCGATAAGCTGAATTTTCATTCATAACCTTTAGATTGTATATATTATCAAAATACTTTAATTCCTTAGGTACTGCATAGATATATGTCATATTTTTAATTGGTTTAACTTCTAAATTCTCTGGCACATAAGTTTTTCGTTTACTAAAAGCTTGATTAACTGAAACCCTGTCAGCACCATAAATCTTACTTATTTTCATTTCACCAACTTCATTGTAGTCAATAACTAAATAAAATAAGTACTTATTATTAAACTCTTGAATAATTTTTGCATCAAGATTTTCACTTAATAAATTTATTATTTTATCTTCATTTCTTCCCTCTGATAACTTTGATTGCTTTTCAAAAGCATAATACTGCATATTTTTATTATAGTCTAAATTGCTTCTATAATCGTATATATCATTATCAAAATTATTTTTACGCTCTTTTACTTCCTCCTCTGTATTCTGCTCAGTATTTACAGTGCTACTTAGAAGAACTTCTGAAGGTTTAAGGTTTTTATTTTCCTTTTTATTTAAAATATCATAGTATATTGTATAGTTGCTATTCCTTATATCAAATAGCCTATCATTAAATGAAAAACTTTCATGCTTGTTGTCTGCTGCTTTTTTTATACTAGGATACAATGCATATATTCCTAATGATGATAAAACTAATATACATAAAAGTATTGCATTTATAATAAATTTACTTTTATTGTTTTTCAATTTTGTATCCAACTCCCCACACCACCTTTAAATATCTTGGATTTTTAGGATTTATCTCTATTTTTTCTCTAATATTTCGTACATGAACCATTATTGTATCGGTATTTACTGCTTGTTCGTTCCACACCCTTTCATATATTTCATCCGCTGAAAATACCCTTCCTGGATTTTTCATAAGCAAAGTTAAAATTTTAAATTCTATAGGTGTGGTTTTAATCAATTTTCCATCAACACTAACTTCCTTTGTATCCTCATTTAGTTCTATACCACCAATTGTAAATACATTTTCCTTTTGGTTATTTTTGTTTATTATGCTTAAGAATTTACTATATCTTCTTAGCTGAGAGTTTACCCTTGCTAATAGTTCCATAGGCTGAAAAGGCTTGGTAACATAATCGTCTGCACCAATATTCAGTCCCATTATTTTATCCATATCTTCAGATTTTGCCGATAGCATTATAAGTGGGAAATCATACTTTTCCCTTAACTTCATTGTAAATTCGATGCCATCCATTTTAGGCATCATAATATCAACTATAGCTAAATGAATTTCTTCCTTTTCTAATATTTCTAATCCCTGAACTCCATTTTCTCCAATAAAAACTTTATACCCCTGATTTACCAAATAAGTCCTTATTCCCATAGCTATATCTTTTTCATCTTCTAAAACTAAAATATTATACATATTCATTTTCCTTACCTCTTTCTGTGTTAAGGCACATTCAAATAAATAATAAGTCAGTATGCTAGTCTATTTTGCGTCATACTGCGTCAGCAGAACCCGCCTATAGTACTAACAAAGACAGAACCTGTTTTCCTTGCCTGACACAAAATAGACTAACATCTTTGAATTGTTATTTCTTTTCATGTACCTAATGTCATAAATATATAATATCATAGCTTTTATATAATTCTGCATTCATATTACTGCATTCCCCCCTTATTTATTCTACAAACCTATTCTATATCTATTTTTTTAAGATATAGTTGTGGTAATTCTAAAGATTTTCTAAAGAAATGTCTTATACTCTAAATTGTTTATTATATACTGCAAAATAAAAGCTGCACTTTTCATAATAATCTTTCCTCCGTTAACTTAATTTATCATTAAATCTTTGATATATATCATATTCACTTAATGGGTCAAGAGCTGCTGTAGGTTCATCAAGAATTACTAATGCTGCATGCTTATAAAGAATTTATAAGCATAAAATAGATAAACCCATCACGCTTTTGTGATGGGTTTTTTATTGGTGGAGGCGAAGCATATCATTTCAAATGTGCTATCAATTAAGGATTTATAAACAGAGCTCTAACCTTCAGATGGAGTTTTTACTCCATCTGAAGGTTAGAGCTCGTTATCCAGGGACTTACCTGCCGTAACACTCCCACTTTGTTAGAAGTGGGAGTGTTACGGCAGGTAAGTCTCTGGATAAATATTTACTTGTTAATTGGTATCCACACTTCGCATCTATAATCTTCTGATTTAGTATCGCCACTATAGTAAACTTCAAGCTCCGGTGCACAAGCATGTTGATATCCAGATGAAGGTAGCCACTCTGTAAATATTCTTTTTGTTAAAGTTTGAATAGATTCAGGCAGTGGTCCTATTGACTCAAATATAGCCCATGTGGCATCAGGGATAGTAGCTTTTATATACCCCTTTGGTACATCTTCCATTGCATCCTCTACAGCAATCATATAATTAAACTCATTTTTAATCATATCAAAATCTTTACATACACCTAAAACGCCCATTTTTCCTGCTTTTGACCCCAAGAATTCTAAGCTTCCATCCTTCATTAATTCATCCCAAAACATAGGAACAACCTTAAAATTTTCTCCTCCATTCATATTAACTTTTTTTTGCTTACCTATTACTTTAAACCCTTTTTTCTTTTCAATTTTATAATCCATACTCTTCTCTCCTTTAATTGAAATATGAAAGGATAGCTTAGGATAAGAAATTAGCTTTACTCCTTGTTTTTTTACCTTAGACGGATTTATTCCATGCATTTTCTTAAATGCCTTTGAAAATGACTCCAAGGATTCATATCCATATTTAAAAGCTACGTCAGTTACCCGTGCCCCCATAAATAGGTCCTGTGCAGCTAAAGACAACCTCCTTCTTCTTATATATTCACTTATTGTAACACCTGTTATCATGTAATACATCCTTTGAAAGTGAAATTCTGAGGACAAAGCTATTTTTGCAATTTCCTTTATATCTATTTTTTCCGTAATATTGTCCTCAATATAATCTATTGCTTTATTCATAGAGTTTAACCAATCCATATCCCCCCTCCTTTCATATCTAATGTTAATACATTAAAGAAGTAAATACCTGTCTTCCTATGCTATGTGCTGACAGAACATAAAAATAATTATACTTGTTTCATTTTGCACCCCTATGTATTTCCCTTTATAGGTATATGTCTTTCCTCTGTACACGTATGCGTTTTCTTTTGTATCTATCAATAGTTTCCAAGTATGTTCATAATCAGAACAATTCATCAAGTAATATATAATATCTTACTAAATTCATATCTGGCTTAAATTTAAGATTTTTCAAAAATTTATCTGTATATTCTGTTGGAAAGTCTAAAAGTTCACACAAGCACAATGCAATGTCTTGATGTCTATCAGCAATACCACCACGTCCCATATCTATATATCCTGTTATGGTTTTTCCATCAGTGAATAAATTATTAAAGCAATAATCACCATGGCTAAATACCAATGTCTCTTTTGGTTTGTTTTCCACCAAATACTCATATGCTTCATCTGTATTTTTAATGCCCTCAGTGTATTTATTTTGATCCACTTCTAGATGAAGACCATTATCTATACGCTCTTTTGCCTTTTTTAATTTATAATCAATTGTGCTGTCAAATTTACATTCAGATATATCTAGCTTCTGCAATTGATTTATTCCATCTGCTGCAAGCTTAATTAATAAATTAGGGTTGTCTCTATATAAATTATTTTCTAGCATAATACCTTCTGCTTTTTCAATCAACATATATGAAGTACCATTTTCAATAACCCTGCAAATGACCTTTGGAACTGGAAGTTTCCCCTGAAGCCACTTATAAATACCATATTCTCTCTCTGGCTCATCAGATACTTTTTCTATCTTTAAATATAGTTCTTTGTTTTCTCCAATACATTTAACTACTTTTGCTTTTGACATTCCTTCGTGGTCATTATGAAACTCCATACCCTTAATAAAATTTTGAATTTTTTCTGGTAAATACATGTTATTCAACCTTTCTTAATGTTTTTAGCATATAAATTTAAACTATCCAAATATTATTTTATTCATCTATTATATACCTTATTTCATGATTGTGCCAAAATAATATCCTTTCCATGAAACTTCAGTCTAAACTTATTGAACCCAGTAGCAATATAGACATGTAGTACATATTCTGATACTAGAGGAGGTGCAAAAGTGAGTAATCTAAAAAATTCTATAGAAATTGAATCTAAAAAATGCTCCAATGAAATTAATATAGATGCCCCTGTTGTTCAATGTATAGGCCGTGCCAACTCCGTGCAGGACTATTTGAGAATAATAGACACAACATTCAGAGATATTTGTCCAAGCAATAGAAACTGTGAATTATGGTACCGTGGTCAACCTCAGGCGTCATTTAATCTTATACCAAGAATTGCAAGATCACCTTTAAACCCAAAGGATGAGATATTGTTTCTATCGAAATTTAAATCTCTTGCAATACCTGATGTCCAGTTCTTACCATCATTCCCTATTCCCAACGGACCTGCGGCTTACTGGCACTGGCTGTTCCAGATGCAACACTATGGCGTACCCACCAGGCTAATGGATTGGTCCCGTGATGCATTTGTAGGCTTGTTTTTTGCCATTACCCAAGCGGCTGCTGATGTAGGAAACGATGCTGCAGTATGGGTACTCAACCCCGTAATATTGAATGAAGCTTTTTCATTCCACAGCTTCGTAAATCCTGGATATATCCCTAATGTGGATGAACCAGTGGTAGACCTTTACTTTGGTCCTAATGCACAAATACTCGGCACTACAAAACCTGCTGCCGTAATTGGCCCTATGAACAACCCTAGGATAGTAGCCCAAAGGGGAACTTTCACAGTATTCCCTCGTATTGAGGATGTTACGCCTTTGAACCTGTTCACTGACGCTTCTAATTATTTGTTAAAGATTTGCATTGCTGCAGAAAGCATCGATTCCATCAAGCGCCAATTAACACGTTATGGTATAACAAGATTTGCCTTGTTTCCAGACCTCTGCAATATAGCAGAGGAGATTAGTCTCCAGCTAATACAAGAAGGACAGATACCTTAAGCTTAATTAGAATAAAATTTTTATTTTAGTAGTTTAAAGGCTACCCCTAAGTATTAACACTTAGGGATAGCCTTTCCTTATTTTCAATATAGCTATAAACAATTTATACCTAAAAAATTCTTTGTATCTCTTGGAAGCTCAACACTTACTACTTTCGCATTAGTAGCTTTTACTGCTTCATCAGCAGCCATAATTTGAGAGCCTGCTCCAGTCCTGTTGCTTATAATGCCTATGGCTCTATGGCTTTTGTCTAATCTCATTTTATCTCGCAAAACGCTATCTATATTTGTTATAACAAGCCCTACTATATTTCCATACTTTACCGTTCCTACAAATTCAGTTATTGGTGCTGGTTTATTCATTACTTATCTTTCCCCTTTTGAGATTAATTTTTTATCTGTTGATTTTATAATTTTACTAATTTAATTCTTTGGAGTCAAATTTTCTTCGTTTCTTAAGTCTTTTACTTCAAAATATATATTATAATACTATAGTTCCCTTCAAACATCTTGGAAGGTTTTATCTTATTTTACTGCAATTAATTATATTTTTATGTATATTTGCAAATACTAATATAAAATCAGTAAGGGTGATGATATGTATGACTTCTAAAGAAAAAGCCTACATAGGTGGAATTATAGATAGTAAAGGCAGTATTATGCTTTTAAAGTTTAATAATAATGAATTTCCGTCTCCTTGCATAAGCATAAGTTCAACCTCAATTGAATTATTAAAATGGATAAAAGATGTAACAAAAATGGGTTCAATAAAAAATAAGAAAAATAATAACTCAGAAAAACATGCTAATTCCTTTATTTATACAATCAAGCATAATGATGCAATAAATCTTTTACTAGAAATTTAACCCTATTTAATAGTTAAATGTAAAAAGAAAAAAGCTAAACTAATATTAGGGAAATACAAAGCAGTTACTCCTCGAAATGGAAGATATTCTAATGAAATGCTTAAAGTAAAAAAACAATTTTATGAAGATTTTATAAGTATAAAATAGGAAAAACCATCACGTTTTTGTGATGGTTTTTTATTATTTAAGGCAAATCACACTCTTCAAAATCTACTAATTTAGTAAATACTTAAATTGGTAACCTTTATAGTCCACATCATTTATCAGACCAAATAAAGCCGCAACAAGTTTTATATTTTCCACTAATAGCTCTTTCAATAGCTTGAAATGTAACATCGTAAAAAGCTGCTGCTTCCCTTAAACTATTCCATTCTTTAATAAAATTCCCGTTTATATCATACTGCCTTATCACTCGATTTTTTTTAATTTCAATTTCGCCAACATATCTCCATATAAAATTACAACAAGTTTTTCTTTCTCCCGTGCAAACCCTACGAATTGCCTTGGGTGTCGTGTTATATTGTTCTGCTGCTAAATTAACTGAATCCCAAGTATTAATTAAATTTACTTCTAAATCATATTGCTCTACCTTTTCAGGGCAAACGCATATGATTTTTTTGGCGCTAGCCCTTTTATTTTGCTGAAATAATGCTTATAATTTAAATTGTACAAAGATAGAAAGGAAGATTATTATTAAACCAAACATGTTTGATATTGAAAGTATAATATTTGATGCATTTAATGAAGTCGAAGACCCACGAGGCGATAACAAGAGACATAAATTTATAGATATAATCGGTATAGCACTATGTGCTGTAACCAGTGGAATGGAATCTTATAATGAAATTGAAGAATTTGGAGAGTCAAGTGAAGAGTGGCTAAAGCAATATTTTGAGTTACCTAATGGAATTCCTTCACATGATACATTCAATAGGGTATTTTCCCAAATAAATCCTAAACAATTTCAAAAATGTTTTAATGAATTAATGAAGAATTTAGCTGAATTAGTAAATGGAGAAGTAGTATCTATAGATGGTAAAACAGTGAGAGGATCATCTTGTAATAGTTCAAATCAAAAATCAATTCATATGGTTAGTGCTTGGGCAAATCAGAATCAGGTAGTTTTAGGGCAAATCAAAACAGATGATAAATCAAATGAAATCACAGCAATTCCTAAATTAATTGAACTATTAGAATTAAAAGATACTATTGTTACAATTGATGCTATGGGAACTCAAAAGAAAATAGCAGAAGTTATTATAGAAAAAGAGGCTGACTATGTGTTGGCATTAAAAGAAAATCAGAAAACTCTTCATGACAATGTTGAATTATTTTTTGACTCTATATTGAGAGATAAAAGTACAGATATAAAAGTACAAACCCATACTACTCATGATAAAGATCATGGGAGAATTGAAACACGAAAATACTTTTTAGTTAATGAAATTTCATGGCTAGATAATAAAGAAGACTGGAGAAACATTCAATCTATAGGTATGGTTGAAAGAAAACGAATTGTAGGAGATAAAGAAACTTTTGAGCGAAGCTACTATATAACAAGTTTAGAGTCTATAGAGTTATTCTCAAATGCAGTTAGGCAACATTGGGGTATAGAAAATAAGCTCCATTGGGTTTTAGACGTATCTTTTAATGAAGATAAATGTAGAGCTAGAAAAGATAATTCAGCTGAAAATTTGGCTGTCTTACGACATTTAGCCTTAAATCTACTTAGGCAAGAAAAAACTTTAAAGAAAAGTTTAAATATAAAAAAAGTTAAATGTGCATTAGATAAAAAATATCTAGAAAAAGTTATTTTCGACCCTCTACGAGGTAAAGAATAAAGAATATTAAAATGCCACTAAGGAAAATCTATGAGTAGTTTTTTCAATATTCACTTTATTTATAGCAGCTCATTTATTTTACATATTTTATAAAAACGCATCTTTATATTGAAAGAAATACAATATAAAGATGCGTTTGCCCTGTCTACCTTTTTAATTTGTCTTGACTTTTTATTAATAGTTTTTTTATTACATCCTAATCTAGCTTTTATATCTATTTCATCTGCCAAAAACTCATTATATTTATCTAAATATAGCCATATAAAATTTTTATGTGATTTATGATTTTCTTTTTCACAACATTTTTTAATCGAACCTATATCAAACTCTTCTTTTAAATCTTTTAAAGCATATGTTCCTATATAATTTGCATCTTTATCTAATTTAACTATTTTTCTCCCCAACTTTTCTTGTCTTTTACATTCTTTACTATCTATACATCTTTTAAATTTCTCCCATTTTTCTCTTTTTCTTTTCATATAAATAGTAGCATTATCATATAAAGAATCTACTACATCTCTGTATTTTCTACCTGTAAAGCTTATCTGACAAATATTTGGTGAATGTTTATTTATTAAAACATTTTTTTCTGAATTAAAGAATTTTTTTATTCCATAAAGCATATCGTATGTTCCAATAAATTTTATCTCACAAATGAGCATTGGACTTTTCCTATTTTTTCTTAATTTCATATAAGTTGATATGCATCCATCACCGTCCATATATCCTCTAATAAAATGTTTAATTAACTGTTTGGGAACTATATTTTCATTTGCAAATTTTAATACTAATGATTTTCTTGGTATACAACCTAATTTTATTAAATCATTTGCCATTTTAGTGCTACTAATATTAATAGAAACATATCCTTTGTTACTTACATATAATGGCCTATTAGACTTTACATCTTTCAATAGTTGCTCTAATATATATTTATCATCTGGATGTAGTTGTATTATAATAATTTTATTATTTTCACTTTTTTCACTTACACAACCATCTGCATATAAAAGTCCTAACCAATATGCCTTTCTTTCGTTATCTATTTTTTCAAAATATGAATCATCTTGAATATATCTTGACATACTATCACCTAATAATATTTTTGTTATTATCTTTTGTACAATCATATAAATTATTCATGTATATTAATTTGAAACAGTTCTTTATTACGTTTTGTATCCACTAATAAAGCTATATATTATTAAGCAAAGGTATTTTTTAACGCTTGAATTTTTCTGAAAATATAAATAAGTTTAGAGGAAATACCGTATAAGATACACAAATAATATACTTGTAAATATATAAGCCAACAAAAAGTTACATATTTAAAAGATATAAAATCATAAAAAATTTAAGAAGATTTATTAACTGAAAAGGAATATAAGAAAGATTTTATATGGGAATATTACCCAATTTATATTATTTTATTTAAATTACATCCTAAAATATAAAATGCTTTTAAGCATTTATTAGGTTTAAAAAGCATTAAAAAAAACCACGTCAAAGCTGTCGTGGTTTTCATGGTGGAGGCGAGGAGAATCGAACTCCTGTCCGAAAGCTTCCACTTGCCTTAACTTTTCTAGTTATATCAATGCTTGTAGCAGTTATTCATCAAAAGTCCCATTCGGAGTATCCGATTTGCTGTTAATTTTCATTTTATCATAACGTAGACTTGGAGTAAACCAATAGGTCTAAATGCGTAGAAATATCTTATAAAAATGTAAGTATAGTAAGCCGAATATAACACCCAGTAAACATTCCGTATTGAGAGGTGTATAATCAACCCCATTTTCTTCTAGCCATTGACGGATAGACTTTTCACCTATTTTCTGCAATTATACTTTGATGCATCTTATAAGAAAATTGTTCATCAAGTTTATTATTTTTTTATTGCTTATTTATCTGCTATATTCAATAATTTCACCATATGCAACTTTCTCTTGATACTCAATTGTTTTTATAACCATTTCATGACAAACTACAATCACTCTGTTATACTTCAAATACTTTTCCAATACCCCATTTATTCTTTTCTTCATATTTTCCTTAGTTTCCCACACTTTGACCTCACCCTTAGGATGTATTCCATTATGTAAATCAAAATCTCTACTCAAGGAAAAACATTCTTCTGAGGTTCTATGTTGAAAGTTTATTATATCAGGTATCCATTCATGTAAGTCAACATCAACTTCTATATCTATTCCTAATTCCTTGGATAAAATTGATGCACTTTGAAGTGCTCTTGTATAAGGTGATGAAACAATAACTTCACAATTTTTAAGTCGATTGTCTTTTGATGTTTCTTTTAATTGCTGTATTCCAATTTCAGTTAATGGTGCTAAATCCAACCCATGTCCAATAAAATTTCTATCATTAACAGGTTGATATGTTGGTTCTCCATGCCTAATTAAATAAAATACTGTCATAATTCTCCCCCTTTAATACGCACTTTTTTACAAAGTCGAATCAATATATTGATTAAATTATACCATATAATTACAATAGTTCAAATTGAAATAGGATGTCCCATTTACAGTGCATTAACTTGTTATATATAGTAGGAAGAAGTTTTTTTATAAAGGTTAGAAGCTGAGAGTTTCCTATAAAACTCCAAGGTAATCGTAGATGCCGATGCAATAACTTCTACGGATTCATTCTTATTGAATGGGTGTTGGGTTTTTACATGGATTGAACCCTAAGGAATTGACCTTAAAACAAACATGGGAGAAGATAGCAGGAGTGCTATTGGGGAATGAGGATTTAGCTATGTCCCCTTTACTTCATTGGATGGCTAAATTATAAATAGGTTAATACTCATTAAATAGAATCTCCGTTATATAGCACTTAGTAATTAAGCATTGGTTAGCAAGCCCCTTAGTTAATACATAGAATCTTGACGGATTCAGATACTTTAGAAATTAATTTAAGCAATAGGTAATTGCTGAGTGATAACGAAGCAGATAAGTATTAAAACTCCTCTTAATAAAACCTGTCTTATAATAGTTTAACAAGTTAATTAATACTAATGGGACTATTCTTTTAAATAGGAGGGGGATGTCTAAAATTCTTCCCTTTTCTGTTGTTGGTATGAATGAATGGAAAATTTACGGATTTGTATTCAAGGAAAGTCCTATTTTTCCCACTATAAAATCAACACAATTCCCCTCTAGAATGAGTATTCCTAATGGTTTTACAAATGTCAATATATGTCACCAAAACTCTGTCTATATATAGTAACAGCAATAGTAAAAAAGTGGTGAGGAAATAAAATCCTTAACCACTCTTTTTTATGGCTTTTTGTGCTATAAATCAGATAAAGTATCTTTTTGTATAGCCTTATGTAAATCATTTATGCTGTTATGATAGTATGCCATGGTTATTTCTAAAGAAGAATGTCCCGCTATTCTACAGACATCTAATGGATTACTTCCATTTTTTATCATGTTAGTTAATGCTGTATGCCTTAACTTATGGGGCGAGGTACTTTTATCCAAACCTGCCTTCTTTCCATACTCTATTAGTTGACTCTTAATATGAGATAAAGCTACTTTGCTATGTGATACACTTGATAAAAACAAATACTCGCTATTAACATCATTAGCAATTTCCACTAGCTTCTTAACATATGGTTGTAACTTATTGTTCAATGGTACAATCCTTTGAGTCCTGTTCTTTGCAGTTTCTCCGTTTATGATGATGTACTTATACTTTAAATTCACATCTTTAACCCTTATATTCACAGTTTCATTTACCCTTGTACCTACGGATAGCATGAGAAGTATTATAACGTAATCCCTTAATCCTGCGTATGAAGTCATGTTTATTACCTTGAGTAACTTTTTTATATCACTTTGAGTTAAAGGTTGTTTTTCATTCTTAACTTCCCTAACCTTTTTTACTCTTTCATTGATTCTATCCTTAACAAATCCTTCATCTTCTAAAAAGGCTAGATATACCTTTAAATAGCGTATTCTGATATTGGTAGTGTTAGGACTTACCTTCTCCAACATAAACGAAATATACCCTCTTATCAGCGTTATATCATATCGAATTTGGGTGTCCGAATAATACTCAGAAATATAGTTATTCATGTAAAGAAATGCCCTGTCATAATCATACAAAGTCCTTGTAGACAGGTTTTGTGACCTCTTACAGATGATAAAATCTTTCTGTTTTTCAATAAAGTCCTGTACGGAGAAGTATTCTGCTGTTACCTCGTTATCAAACCCTATCGGAGTAACATTTTTTGTTAATTGTAGTCTTTTAGCCATTTTAACACCTCAAATAAAAAAGATTACAGGTATCGGACACAGAAGAATTTCTTCCGAATCGAACTAGTAATCTTAATCATTAAAGTGCTATAAACCATTGATAACACTATGTATTTGGTGGAGGCGAGGGGAATCGAACCCCTGTCCGAAAGCCGCATCCCCTGAGCATCTCCGAGTGCAGTCCTTATTTTAAAATTCCCTCTTCCAAACGCCTAAGGACAGGCTTTTGGTTTTGGTAGCTTCATAATTTCCGTTCCCTACTCAAAGCTTTGTAGGGCTCGTTTCCCCGCTGTCGACGCCAGACCCTAAGTCGCGGGACTCTTAGGCTGACGAGCAACTATACTAAGCTGCTAATGCTAAATTATCGTTTTCGTTTATATTTAAATCCATAGTTTTTTAACGCGGGCCCATGGGTCCCTCGACTCGCTTCCCAGGAGCTACGTACCCCCGTCGAAACCATTACGCCCCCATGATAATTTACATTGAACAATAAACATTTAAAATAAGCAATTACTGCCCAAAATGTATAATCTACTGTTTATAGTACAAATGTATTGCATAGGAACGCCACCGATATTTAGTTTTCAAAATGTAAACATAACTTAGACTTTACTATAAACAAAATGTATCTATTATTATACACCTATATATAGCACATTGTCAAAATCATGATACGTTATTATAATACAATACATATGATAATTAATCAAGTATAAATACTTGTAAAAAGCAATTACATTATGCCTATACTCTCATTCTTTCTTTCATCTGTCTATCAATATCTCTTTTGGCAGCTTTTTCAAGCATAGCATCTCTTTTATCGTAGTTTTTCTTACCTTTTGCCACTGCTAAGCTTACCTTTACCATACCATTTTTTAAATATAAAGATAATGGTACTAGTGTGTATCCCTTTTGGCTCGTAAATCCTGTTAATTTAAGAATTTCACTTTTGTGAAGAAGTAGTTTTCTATCTCTTAGTGGATCTTTATTAAATATGTTTCCCTTTTCGTAGGGGCTTACATGCATATTTACTACAAATACTTCTCCATTTCTTATATCAGCATAGCTATCCTTTAAATTAGCTTTTCCTTCTCTTATGGATTTAACCTCAGTTCCTACTAATTCTATTCCAGCTTCATAAGTTTCTTCTATAAAATAATCATGTCTTGCTTTTCTATTTTCTGCTAAGGTTTTTGTTCCTTTTGCTTTAGGCATATATATCTCACCCCTAAAATTTTAATTGCCTTATGTCACTTTATGTGAACAAAGCATTTGTATATATTTAGTCTATCATATAGTATATCATTTTGTAATACACTTTTCAATTAGCACAACATAAGAATATTGTAAAGCAATACATTGAAGAAAAATCTGATTTTAATTCCGTAATAAATGTGTAATTTGGGACTGTTCACAATACGCCAAGAACTTCTAAATGTCCCACAGTTAAAGACCCTAAAGCTTTCAAACTCTCTCGTTCCTCGTTCAAACATGAAAGCTTCTTAACGTGTCTTTAACTGTGAGACATAAGAAGTTCTAAGGCTAGTTCAATAGTCCCAAATTCCACATTTATTACTACATTAAAATCAGATTTTTAGTTTAATATGTATGTGGTTTGAGAGGAGAGCCCTACTAAAGGATGATTTTTCTCCGCTTCGCTATGGAAAATCTTTAATTTATAAAAAAAGCACTCATAATATTTTTTAGGCGTAGCCTTTCGTTTAATCTACAATCCTAGTTACTAATAATATTTTAACTAATTGTGAGATATAATTAGTCACTTTCATTAGATACTAGTAACTGCCACATTATCAAAATATTAGATAAAATTCAATATATTTTGCCGTAAGGCATTGACTTGTATAAATCTTAAATTTGTAGGGTAGACCAGGTAAGAGCTCTTACTTTTTACCTATTACTTATCTACAATTTCTTATTTGTCTAACAATTAAAGTTATATATTCTTATATATAAATCCTAATTATGCCTATGTATTTAGGCTGGCTACCGCCAATAAAAGATTTTTAAAGCGCTTAAAAAAAGTTATAACTATTCCATTTAATGAAATAGTTATAGCTTTTTTGCTATCTCATTTATTTAATTAAAGATTTTCCGTAACATAGTGGAGGAAAATCATCCTTTAGTTAGCTGTCTCTCTCCTTTGATAGCTTATGTACGAACCGAAAAATCTGTCTTTAAGGTAACAATAAATATATTTTTTTAGACTATTGAGCTAGCCTTAGAAATTCTTTGTTTTCAAATTTCAATACCCGTTAAGAAGCTTTCATGTTTGAGCGCCGTTAGAAGCGAGTTTGAAAGCTTTAGGGTGTTAAAATTTGAAAACATTAGAATTTCTTGGCGTATTGCGAACAGTATAATAAAATATATTTATTGTGGACTTAAAGACAGATTTTTCTTGCAGCACTTGCTTCGTAATTTATTCTTACTCTTCGCTTTCGAGATCTTCTAGTGATATTATTTTATATTCATAAGATTGTATAGCCTCTTCTTTAGACTCTGTTGACTCTTCATCAGGCTTTTCTTCCTTTAATAATTTAAAGTTCACTTCATAGGCATCTAAGTCTACACTTTCTACTTTAATCTTTACCTTATTGCCTAATCTATAGGTGTTTTTGGTTCTTTCACCTATTAAACAAAGATGTTTTTCATCATAAATATAATAGTCATCATCTAATGTACTTATGTGAACAAGGCCTTCTACAGTATTGGGAAGCTCTACAAACATTCCAAAATTTGTTACGGAAGAAATTATACCATCATATTCTTCTCCAATTCTTTCACTCATGTATTCAGCTTTCTTTAAATCGTCTACTTCTCTTTCTGCTTCATCTGCTATTCTTTCTCTTTCAGAAGATTGGATAGATGCATAATCTACGGCTTTTACCAAATTATTAGTTTTCTTTTCATCTAATCTTCCATTTATAAATTCCTTTATAATCCTATGAATTATAAGGTCTGGATATCTTCTTATTGGAGATGTAAAGTGACAGTAGTATTTAGCTGCCAAACCAAAGTGACCTATACATTCAGGTGAATATCTAGCTTGCTTTAGGGAACGAAGTAAAAGTGTGTTTATAACAACTTCTTCATCCTTGCCTTTTACCTGTTCTATTACACCTTGAAGCATTTTAGGATGTACTTCATTAGACCACCTTATAGCTACCCCTAAGTTATGAGCAAATTCACTAAAGTGCATTAATTTTTCTTCATCTGGGTCTTCATGCACTCTATATACAAATGGAGTATTAGCCCAGAACATGTGCTCAGCCACTGTTTCATTACAAACTAACATAAATTCCTCTATAATTCTATTAGCTATGGCTCTTTCGTATGGTTTAATGTCTATAGGTTTGCCCTGTGGATTTAATATTATCTTACATTCCTCAAAGTCAAAGTCTATAGCTCCTCTTTTTAATCTCTTATTGTAAAGTATATTGCAAAGTTCTTCCATAGCCTTAAAATCTTCTACTAAATAATCATACTTTTCCGTAAGCTCTTTATCCTTATCTCTAAGTATTTTGGTTACATCAGTGTATGTCATTCTTTCATCTGTTTTAATTATACTTTCTACTATTTCATAACTAACAACTTTTCCATCCTTGTTTATTTCCATTAAACAGCTCAAAGTTAATCTATCTTCTCTTGGATTTAAACTACATATACCATTAGATAGCTTCTTAGGAAGCATCGGAATTACTCTGTCTATTAAATAAACAGATGTAGCTCTTTTCAAAGCTTCCTTATCTAACGGAGAATTTTCCTTTGCATAATGAGAAACATCCGCTATATGTACTCCTAAATAATAGTTTCCATTTTCTAGTTTAGCTATAGAAACTGCATCATCTAAATCTTTAGCATCTTCTCCATCTATGGTTACCATTCTTACATTTCTAAGGTCTTTTCTTCTCTTATATTCTCCTTCTGGTATCTCTGTTTCTATATTATCTGTATACTTAAGCACTTTTGGTGGAAAATCCTCTGGCAATTTATATTTCTTTATTATAGACAATATATCAATGCCCTTTTCACCTTTTTTACCTAGTATTTCTACCACTCTACCTTCTGGATTTCTTCTAGGCTCTGGCCATTGAGTAATTTCTATGATTACTATGTCACCACCTTTAGCACTATTTTTTTCTCCTTTTGGAATAAATACATCTTGTATTATTCTCTTGTCGTGTGGAATTACAAATCCAAAATTTCTACTGTCTTCATAAGTTCCTATTATAGTTGAATTAGCTCTTTCTAATATCCTTATAATTTCTCCTTCACATTTTTTATTTTCTGCTTTTTCTTTTGTTATTTTTACCATTACTCTATCGCCATTCATGGCGCCATTCATATTAGATGAAGATACAAAAACATCTGGACCTTCTTCATCGGTTATAACAAATCCATATCCCCTAGCATGACTTTGAAGTTTCCCAGGCAATAATCCCATTTTATCTGGAAGTCCATAATGCTCTGTTCTAGTTTTAACTATCTGACCATCCTTCTCCATACTTTTTAAAGTGCTTTTAAAGGCTTTTATTTCTTTTTTGCCTATACCAAACACCTTAGCTAATTCTGTTATATCCATTGGTTTATATGCTTTTTCCTTCATAAAGGAAAGAATAATTTCTCTTATATTCATAATTATCGTCACCTTATATAGCTAAAATCCGCATGTAAAATTAATTTATAATATTGTCCATAATTCGCAATATGCCATTATATATTAAATATAATATCAAATTCGAAAATTTAATTAATGAACAATTTAGGGGAATCTTTAAATTTACATATTAGTAATTTAAGAATTAAGATTATCTTTTACATTGAATTTTAGTAAATTAGTAACTTCTCCTCCTCCCAACTATTTTTATTACTTAGTATATCTTTCTACTAAAATATGTAATTATTTATTATTGTAGATAGTATCCTTATAAATTATATTATTTCAAAAACAATATTTATTATTCTCATATTACCATTATACTACATACATTGCCATAGATTTCTTTATACATTAACATTTTGCAAGTACAATTACATTTATATACTTTAAAAATATTTATATTTCATATTTTTTATTATAATAATTTTGAAATTTAAAATGTTCTAATATATTAGGAATAATTTTACTTATATTTTGCAAAATATGATTTATTTATACATTTTTACTATAGATACCGTAGTATTCATACAAATTTTCTATAATGTGTTTTTCATATTGATAAATTTTGCCACCTAATCTATAATGAATTTCGGGTTAAACCGACATTTATTATAGGGGGGAAGCTAAATGAAAAAGAAGAAATTACTAAGTCTTCTTCTTGCAGTTACTTGTAGTTTAGGTCTTGTAGCTTGTGGAAATTCTACAGCTAACAAAGATTCAAAAACTACTACTGCTAAAGAAGAAAAAATCAAAGACGGTGGAACTATGGTTTTTGCCTTTGGTAGTGATCCGACAAAACTAAATCCATTTTATCAAGATAACAGAGTAACTTTTACTGTTAACAATGCTTTATTTAGTCCACTATTTATTATGGATAGCAATGAAACTAGATATTATTTAGCAGAAAAAGTTGAAGAATCTGCTGATAAAATGACTTATAAAATTAAGCTAAAAGACAATCTTAAATGGCACGATGGAAAGAAAATAACAGTTGATGACATTATATTCTCTATAAATACTATATGGGATGAAAAACAATGTATAGGCGATAGAGAAGGTTTCTTAATTGGCGGCAAAAAATTCGAAATGAAAAAAGTAGATGATTTAAACTTAGAAATTAAATTACCTCAAGTTTATATGCCTTTTAAAGGAGTTATTGGCGGGTTACGTCCAATTCCGAAACACGTTTATGAAAGTGAAAAAGACTTAGCTAAATCAGAGAAAAATAATAAACCAGTTGGTTCAGGTCCTTATAAATTTAAAGAATGGAAAAAAGGCGATCACTTAACTCTAGAAAGATTTAATGACTATTTTGGTGGAAAACCTCATGTAGAGCAAATAGTTTATAAAATATCTGCTGATAAAAATAGTGGTTCTATAGCTTTTGAAAATGGTGAAATAAATGCAACTTATTTAACTGAGAAAAAATTCAATGCTTATTCAAAAGATGATAAGTATAAAACTTATAAGTTTGATGAATCTATGCCGGAATATATGGTATTTAACTTTGAAAATAAACTTCTAGGTAAAAAAGAAGTTAGACAAGCTATAAGTTACGCCATAAATAGACAAGATTTATTAAAAAGTATATTTGAAAATATAGAAAATGCTAAACCAGCTTATTCTGTATTCCCACCAAGCACTTTATATTACACAGATAAAGTTGAACATTATGATTACAATATAGAAAAAGCTAAAGATTTAATGAAAAATGCCAATGTAGAAAAAGCAACTTTAAAATTTGGATATATAGCTGGAAGCGAAAAGGATGTAAATCAATTTAACGTTATTAAGGAAAACTTAAAAGCTATAGGAATAGACGTTAAACCAGTACCACTTGAACAACAAGCATTTTTCTCTCAAGTATTCGGAGAAACTCCTAAAACTTTTGATTTGACTTTAAATGCTTATGTTTGTGGTACAGAACCTGATGCTTATTCCGGATTATTTGCAAAAGGTGGCGCTATGAACTGGAGCGGCTACTCTAATCCTGAATTAGACGAACTATGGAAAACAGCTGCTATAGAAACTAATGAAGCTAAAAGAAAAGAAATGTACGAAACTATTCAAAAGAAATTAGCTGAAGATGCCGTTCAATACAATATAGATTACTCTACTTCAATGATAGGCGTAAGTGCAAATATAGGTGGAGTAGAAAAAGCTAAAACAGTTCCAATATATATGTTTGAAGATTTATCTAAATTGTATTTTATTGAAAAATAATATAAGATAAATGAATCCAACGCAACATCATATATAATAGTTATATTACAAATACATTATGTTCATAAACAGATTATAAATTAAGGGGCATGCTTGGCTTAACATCCATTCATGCCTTTTATTATAAGAAAATTAATTGAAAAAATTGCACTCCTTACATGTGCGTTAAAGGTTGGTGTCTTATGAAAAAATACATATTTAAAAGAATTTTACAAGCTATACCAATGTTATTTGTCATCACTATAATTTCCTTTGCTCTTATGAACTTTGCTCCTGGCAACCCTGCTCATGCTTTTATAACCCCGAAAATGAATTCCAAACAAGTGGCTAAAATAAAGGAAGAATTAGGACTAAATGATCCTGTACCTATAAGATATGTAAAATGGCTAAAAAATTGTACTAGAGGAAACTTCGGATACTCCTATATAACTCACGAACCTGTGTTAAAAGAAATGGGTGCCCGCCTTCCTACTACTCTAGGTCTTATGGGCATAACCATGCTTATATCTGTACTTATATCTATTCCTTTAGGCATGGTTTCAGCACTTAAAAAAAATTCAAAAATTGATAATATTATCACGGGTATTTCATATGTAGGTATATCTATCCCTAGTTTTTGGTTTGCTATGCTTATTATTATTCTTTTCTCTAGCAAACTAAAATTCTTACCTTCCTCAGGTATGAGAAGCATAGGAGTGGATACTACCCTAGATTTAATTAAACACAGTATAATGCCTTGCGCTGTGCTATGTTTTCCAAATATAGCTGTACTCACAAGATATATACGTTCTAGTGCTTTGACACAGTTAAAAGAAGATTATATAATAACTGCTTTAAGTAAGGGACTTTCTACCAGAGCTGTACTATATAAACATGTTTTTAAAAACTCCATTCTTCCTTTAATAACTATACTGGGCATGAGTCTCCCAGAGCTTGTTTCAGGAGCCTTTATCACAGAAACTATATTTGGTTGGCCAGGCATGGGAAGATTCGGCGTAGAAGCCATATTTAATAGAGATTACCCTGTTATCATGGCTATGACTCTTATATCTTCTTCACTGCTTATTTTAGGAAACTTAATTTCGGATATTTTATATGGAATTGTTGATCCAAGAATTAGGGTGGTGGATAAATAATGAAAAATAGACTTTTTATAAATTTAAAAATACATTTTAAAAAGAACAAATTGGCTTTAATTTCTTCTATTATACTAGGAATAATTATATTGAGTTCCCTTTTAGCTTTTTTATCTCCTTACGATCCAAATAAGATAAATGTTTCAAATAAATTGGCCTCTCCTAGCATTCAACATATATTTGGCACTGATGAACTTGGAAGAGATTACTTTACAAGAGCTCTTTATGGTGGAAGAATATCTCTTAAGGTTGGATTCTTATCAATGTTGGTATCTATCTCACTTGGTACTATAATAGGTGTTATAAGTGGATATTTAGGAGGACTAGTTGATAGTTTGATTATGAGGATTATAGATGTCCTTATGTGTATTCCTACCTTTTTTCTTATATTAATAGCTAATGCCTATCTAGAGCCAAATATAAACAATATAATTGCTATAATTGGCCTCTTTGGTTGGATGGGAGTTGCTAGAGTAGTACGTTCCGAAACTTTATCTTATAAGCAGAGAGAATACGTTTTATGTTCTAAATCTTTAGGTGCAAGTAATTTTCACATAATTTTTAAACACATTATACCAGATGTTATTTCTTCTGTAATAGTCATGTCTACCTTGAATATAGCAGGAGCCATACTTACAGAATCCTCTTTAAGTTTCCTAGGACTTGGTGTTCAACAACCCATGGCTTCTTGGGGCAGTATGCTGCAAAATGCACAAGGTTATATAACAGATAAACCTCATATGGCTATATTCCCTGGAATGTTTATTTTACTTACAGTGCTTAGTTTTAATGTATTAGGCGATACTCTTAGAATTACCCTAGATCCTAAAATCGACCAAGAAATTTAATAAAGCAAAATAATAGAAATAAAAAAGCGCACTAGACAGTGCGCTTTTTTTTATTCTATTTAAGAAGATTTAATAATATTCCACCATATTCAACTATTACTGGAGCAAATACTAATGAAACTATTGTCATAAGTTTTATTAATATGTTCATAGCTGGGCCTGATGTATCCTTGAATGGGTCTCCTACAGTGTCACCAACAACTGCTGCTTTATGAGCGTTGCTTCCTTTTCCACCATGTGCTCCACCTTCAATATACTTCTTAGCATTATCCCATGCACCACCAGAGTTAGCCATAAATATAGCCATAAGAACTCCTGTTGCAACAGCTCCACCTATTAATCCACCTAAAGCTTCTGGTCCTAATAATAAACCTATTAATAGAGGAACTACTATAGCAAGTATTCCTGGTAATAACATCTCTTTTAATGCTGCTCCTGTTGATATATCAACACAACTCTTATAATCAGGTGTTCCCTTACCTTCCATGATTCCTGGAATTGTTTTAAATTGTCTTCTAACTTCTTCTATCATTTGGTTAGCTGCTTTACCAACTGATTCCATTGTTAAAGCACCAAATAGGAATGGAAGCATTGCACCTATTAATAATCCAGTAAGTGTTACTGGGTTTAATAAGTCTATACCTTCTAATTCAACAGATTGTGCATAAGATGCAAATAATCCAAGAGCTGTAAGAGCTGCTGAACCTATTGCAAATCCTTTACCTATAGCTGCAGTAGTGTTACCAACTGAGTCTAGTTTGTCAGTTATTTCTCTTACTTCATGAGGAAGTCCTGACATTTCAGCTATACCACCAGCATTGTCTGCTATTGGTCCATATGCGTCAACTGCAACAGTTATACCTGTAGTTGAAAGCATACCTACAGCTGCTAAAGATATACCGTATAATCCGTGAGCTACTTCAGTTGCTCCACCCATTATAAAGAATGAAACTAGAACCCCAATACCTATAAGGATTATTGGTAATACAGTAGAGTACATACCTACTGCTAATCCTGATATTATTGTAGTAGCTGCACCTGTTTCTGATTGCATACCAATTTTCTTAACAGATTTGTATTCATCTGAAGTATACATTTCTGTTATTTTACCTATTAACATACCTACTAGCAATCCTGCTGTTATAGCAGCAAAAGCTTTTAAGTTTCCAAATACATAGTTACTTAATACAAAAGCTACGATTATAACTAGAACACCACTTATAGTTGTTCCTGTATTTAAAGCCTTTTGTGGGTTTGAAGACTTACTCTTTCTAGCTATTAAAATACCTACGATTGAAGCTACGATTCCTATTGATGATAATAACATTGGGAATAATATAGCTCCTTTTTCAATATTAACTTTTCCAACAAATAATGCTCCAAGAGTTAAAGCTGAAATTATAGAACCTACATAAGATTCAAATAAGTCTGCTCCCATACCAGCAACGTCACCAACGTTATCACCAACGTTATCTGCTATAACTGCTGGATTTCTTGGGTCATCTTCTGGTATTCCTGCTTCTACTTTACCAACAAGGTCTGCTCCAACATCTGCTGCTTTAGTGTATATTCCACCACCAACACGCGCAAATAGAGCTATTGAGCTGGCTCCTAGTCCAAAACCTGTTAAGAATTTAGTATTTCCACCAAATACCATGTATAATACGCTTAATCCTATTATTCCAAGACCAACAACTGACATTCCCATAACTGCTCCACCAGAGAATGCAATTTCAAGGGCTTTTGATTGTCCATTTCTAGCTGCATTAGCAGTTCTTACATTTGCCTTAGTAGCAACCTTCATTCCGAAGTAACCTGCTAATATTGAGAATATAGCTCCTACTACAAAGCATACAGCTGTTTCCCAACCAATGGCAAATACTATAAGTAAAAATACTATTACTATAAATATTGATAATGACTTATACTCTCTTCCTAAGAAAGCCATAGCACCTTCATGTATGTAACCTGCAATTTCCTTCATTCTATCAGTACCAGCTTCTTCTTTAGATATAGCGGCGCTTAGAATAAAAGCAAATACTAGTGCTAAAATACCTGCAATAGCTGCATAAATATTAGTATTCAATTCTTATTCCTCCTATATTAAATTTTATTTTATTATATTTATTGCCATCGTTACAACAGCAAATAATATGCTTGAAATTACCGTAATTCTAGCCAAAACTTTATCTGATGTTCTCACATTATGTTTTGCATAGAAAGTATCTTGACTTGGTGCTGCAAAATTATTAAAACCATCTGCTTTACTTGGTTGCATTATTACTGATACTATAATTGCAATTGAAAAAATCACTTGCATAGCAACTAATAGTTTTTGCATAGCTTCACCTCCCCGTGTGATAAAACACATGACTATTTTAGCACACCCCACATAAAATTACAATAACAATAAAGGGGTACCTTATGTGCCCCTTTATTCTCTTATACATTTTACAATTATATCACAAAATACAATATTTATTCAATATAAATTACCATTTTTTTATCCAATAAGTATCTATTAAACTACTACCTACTTTATAAAAATAACAGATAGTATTAGATATACTTATAGATAAATAACGTTCTTTTAAGCTACACTCACAGATAAGCAGAATTCTTTTAAACTATGATTATCTATTTATATTGTAGAATGCCTTTATTCCTCTGTATTCTCCCATTTCGCATAATTCTTCTTCTATTCTTAATAATTGATTGTATTTAGCAACTCTTTCACTTCTTGAAGGAGCTCCTGTTTTAATTTGTCCTGCATTAACAGCTACAACTAAATCAGCTATAGTAGTATCTTCAGTTTCTCCAGATCTGTGAGATACAACTGCTGTATATCCAGCTCTTTCAGCCATTTCTATAGCATTTAATGTTTCTGTTAATGTTCCTATTTGGTTAAGCTTTATAAGTATTGAGTTAGCTGTCTTTCTTTCTATACCCATTTTTAATCTTTCAGTATTTGTAACAAATAGGTCATCTCCAACTAACTGAATTTTATTGCCAAGTTTTTCAGTCATAAGCTTCCAACCATCCCAGTCTTCTTCTGCCATACCGTCTTCTATAGAGATTATTGGATATTTTTCTACTAAATTAGCATAGAATTCAACCATTTCAGCTGGAGTTAATGTCTTACCTTCACCTTTTAATTCATACATGTTTGATTCTGTATTAAAGAACTCAGATGATGCTGGGTCTAAAGCTATGAATAAATCTTTTCCTGGTTCGTATCCTGCAGCTTTTATAGCTTCTATTATAACTTCTATAGCTTCTTCATTACTATTTAGATTTGGAGCGAATCCACCTTCATCACCAACACCAGTTGCTAATCCTTTTTTATTTAATATTGATTTTAAAGCATGGAATGTTTCTGAGCACATTCTTAATGCTTGTGAAAAACTTTCAGCTCCTACAGGCATTATCATAAATTCTTGTAAGTCCACGTTGTTATCAGCATGAGATCCACCATTGATTATGTTCATCATTGGAACTGGTAAAACTTTACCATTAACTCCTCCGATATATTGATATAAACTTAATCCTAAAGATTCAGCAGCTGCTCTAGCACATGCTAAAGAAACTCCAAGCATTGCATTTGCACCTAATTTTCCTTTATTGTTTGTTCCGTCAAGTTCTATCATAGCTTTATCTATAGCTACTTGGTCTAAAACATTCATTCCAACTAATTCATCAGCTATTAGTGTATTTACATTTTCTACTGCTTTTAAAACACCTTTTCCAAGGTAAACTTCTTTATCTCCATCTCTTAATTCTACTGCTTCAAATATACCAGTTGAAGCTCCTGATGGAACTGCTGCTCTTCCTACTATACCATCTTCTAATGTAACTTCTACTTCTACTGTTGGGTTTGATCTTGAATCCAATATTTGTCTTGCATAAACATCAATGATTTCAATATAATTTTTCATTTAATTATCCCTCCGCTTTTTTAATTAATAATTAACAATTGATACATTAGTTAATCCACTAATAATCTCAATACTAATTATTATTATATATAATTTTTTTACTGACTTATTATTTACTTAGTTATTATTTACCTAGTTACTATTTATTATTAGTGCTTAATTTATATACAGTGCTCGTACTCATTCTTATCCCTAGTCACCAATCACCATTTTTAAAGTTTAGGTAATAATTAGGCTCTAGTTTTTATTTAAATTTGTAGATTTTTTTAGCGTAGCTAAAAAAAATCCTCCTCCTCTAGCCCTCTAGCCCACTGGCACCCTAACACCCTAACACTCTAAATACGGTCCACTGGCACCCTGACACACTAACACTCTAAATACGGCCCTCTAGCACACTAAATAAGCGTTTCTCCTGTCATTTCTTCTGGCTTTGGAAGTCCCATTTCCTTAAGGATAGTTGGTGCTATATCTGCTAATTTTCCACCATTCCTTAAAGTTTTACTAGAAGAATTATTAGACACATACAAAAATGGTACTGGTCCTGTAGTGTGAGCTGTCATAGGTTTTCCTGTAGAGTAATCTATCATTTGCTCTGAATTACCATGGTCTGCAGTTATAAACACTGTACCATTTTTATCCAAAATTTTATTGACTACTTTGCCTATACATTCATCCACTGCTTCTATAGCCTTCTTAGCAGCATCAAAAACCCCTGTATGACCTACCATATCTGGGTTTGCGTAGTTTAATATTATAAGATCATATTTATCTTCATCTAATCTTTTTAATAGTTCTTCTGTAACTTCATAAGCACTCATTTCTGGCTTTAAGTCATAAGTTGCGACCTTTGGTGAAGGTATAAGTGCTCTATCTTCACCTTTATTAGGTTCTTCAACTCCTCCATTAAAAAAGAAGGTTACATGAGCATATTTTTCTGTTTCAGCTATTCTTAATTGTTTTTTACCTAAAGAACTCACATACTCTCCAAGAGTGTTCTTTATGATTTGTGGTTTATATGCAATTTTTACATTTTCTATGGTTTTATCATATTGAGTCATACATACAAAATGTAAATCTAAAGTCTCTCTATTGAAACCATCAAATTTTTTGTCATTTATAGCTCTTGTCAATTCTCTAGCTCTATCTGGTCTAAAATTAAAGAATATAACTGAGTCTTCATTTTTAATAGTAGCTGTAGGCTCTCCTCCTTCTAATATCACTGTAGGAAGAACAAACTCATCGGTTTTATTGTCATTATAGGATTTTTCAATTGCCTCTACTGCGCTATTAGCCTCTTCACCTTTACCTAAAACCAATGCATTATAAGCAAGTTCTACTCTTTCCCATCTATTGTCTCTATCCATAGCATAATATCTTCCAGCTACTGTAGCTAATTTTCCCATGCCAATTTTATTGCAATATTCCTGAATTTCTTCTATGTACTCTTTTGCAGAAGATGGTGGTACATCACGCCCATCTAAGAATCCATGAATATAGACCTTATTCAATCCTTTATTCTTTGCAAGATTTAATAGTCCTTTTAAATGTTCTATGTGAGAATGAACTCCCCCGTCGGATAGTAAACCCATTAAATGTAATGAAGAATTTTTTTCTTTTACATTATCCATAGCCCATAAAAAAGCCTCATTTTGTTCAAACTTTCCTTCTTGGCTTTCTTTAGTTATTCTAGTAAGTTCTTGATATACTGTTCTACCAGCTCCTATATTCAAGTGTCCAACTTCTGAGTTACCCATTTGTCCCTCTGGAAGTCCAACACTTAAGCCACTGGCATTTAGCTGGGTGTGAGGGTAGTTATTGTATAACGTATCGTAATTTGGCTTATTGGCAGCCTTTACTGCATTGCCATCTTCTTTATCTGAAATTCCGTATCCATCTAATATCATTAACATAACTGGCTTTTTTTCCATTTGAACACCCCTTTTCTTTAGAGGGCTAGGGGGCTAGAGGACTAGAGGGCTAGTTTTTATCCTAGCTTTTTGCTCTAGTCTCCGTGTCCCATTACACCCCGATTTTTTGTTGGCTAGTTGGCGGAAAAGCTTGCTTTTCCTGCCAACTAAACTATAATTAAAGATTTTCCGTAGCATCGCGAAGGAAAATCCTCCTCCTCTAGCACACTGGCAAACTAGCACACTAACACCTGACCCACTAGCACACTAGAACTCTAGCACACTAACATCTAGTCCTTTGCTGATTAAAAGTTTACTATTTTAGAAAAATCATCAGCTTTAAGACTTGCTCCTCCAACTAAAGCGCCATCTATATCTGACATACTCATTTGTTCTTTTATAGTGTTTGGTTTAACAGAACCACCATATTGTATTCTAACTTTCTCAGATGTTTCTTTATTATATATTTTTTCTACAGTTTTTCTAATGAATCCTATAGTTTCATTAGCTTGCTCTGATGTAGCAGTTTTTCCTGTACCTATAGCCCAAATTGGTTCATAAGCAATTACTAAATCAGCTACCTGATCAGATGTTAATCCTGCAAGATCCAATTTAACTTGTGTTGCAAGTACTTCTTCTGTTATGTTTGCTTCTCTTTCTTGCAGACTTTCACCTATACATAATATAGGTGCTATATTATGTTCAAAAGCTTTTTTTAACTTTTTATTTACTGTTTCATCAGTTTCGTTAAAATATTGTCTTCTTTCACTATGTCCAATTATAACATAATGTACTCCCATTTCTTTAAGCATAGCTGGAGCCACTTCACCTGTAAACGCTCCACTTTCTTCAAAATGCATGTTTTGGGCACCAACTTTTATATTGCTTCCTTCTGCAGCCTTTAAAACTGCATCTAAACATACAAATGTTGGACAAACAACCACATCACATTTTGCATCTTTTACTAATGGTTTTAATTCATCTATAAATGTAACAGCTTCTTTAACTGTTTTATTCATCTTCCAATTTCCTGCAATAATTGCCTTTCTCATTTTAAACACCCTCCTTAATTTAGGGAACTAGTTGGCTAGTTGGCTAGTTGGCTAGTTGGCTAGTTGGCTAGTTGGCTAGTTGGCTAGTTGGCTAGTTGGCTAGTTGGCTAGTTGGCTAGTTGGCGGAAAAGCTCCGCTTTTCCCGCCAACTAAACTATAAATGAAGATTTTCTGTAGCATCGCGAAGGAAAATCCTCCTTCCCTAGCACTCTAGCACACTAGCAAACTAGCCCACTAATATCTAGTCCACTGGCACACTAGCACACTGTTCTCTGTTTCTCTTGACTATTTATCATTAAGTGCTGCTATTCCTGGAAGTTCCTTTCCTTCTAAGAATTCAAGTGATGCACCACCACCAGTTGAGATGTGAGTCATCTTCTCTCCGTATCCTAATCCATTAACCGCTGCTGCACTATCTCCACCACCTATTATAGTTGTGGCATTACTATCCGCCATAGCTTTTGCTACTGCTAATGTTCCTTTTGCAAAATTAGGGAACTCAAAAACTCCCATCGGTCCGTTCCAAACCACAGTTTTTGCTTCTTTTATAGCTTCCGCAAATAATTCAGCTGATTTTGGTCCTATATCTAATCCCATACAATCTGCTGGCACATCTCTGCCTTCTGAAACTATCGGCTGGGCATTTTCAGCAAATTCCTTTGCACAAACTCCATCTACTGGAAGTAATAATTTTGTTCCTTTATTTTTAGCTTTTTCTATCATATTTTTTGCATATTCTATCTTATCTTCTTCTAGAAGTGATTTTCCTATTTCATGTCCTAGAGCTTTTAAGAATGTATACGCCATTCCTCCACCTATTATTAAAGTATCTACTTTTTCTAATAGATTATCTATAACTCCTAATTTATCTGAAACCTTTGAGCCTCCTAAAATAGCCACAAATGGTCTTTCTGGATTCTCTACTGCATTGCCTAAAAACTTTAATTCTTTTTGTATTAAGTATCCGCAAACTGCTGTATCTAAAAATTCTGTCACTCCAACTGTAGAGCAGTGAGCTCTATGAGCAGTTCCAAAAGCATCATTTACAAATATTTCTGCCAATGAAGCTAATTCCTTTGAAAAAGTATCTATGTTTTTAGTTTCTTCTTTTCTATATCTTGTATTTTCTAGTAATACCACATCTCCTTCTTTCATTTCCGCTACTGCTTTTTTAGCATTTTCACCAACTACATTTTCATCTCTAGCAAAAACTACTTCTTTTCCTAGCATTTCTGAAAGTCTTTTAGCTACAGGAGCTAATGAAAGTTCTGGTTTGGGCTCTCCCTTTGGTTTTCCAAGATGTGAACAAAGTATTACTTTAGCACCTTTTTCCATTAAATATTTAATAGTAGGCATAGCACCAACTAATCTGTTCTCATCAGTAATAACGCCTTCCTTTAAAGGAACGTTAAAATCACATCTTACTAATACTTTTTTACCTTTTACTTCTATATCCTCTATTGTTTTTTTATTAAATTGCATATTTTTCTCTCCTTTCACATGGATGAATTAAAAAATATTTCAACATTCTCATACCATTTTACCACTTTTACATAAATGTGTTAATATAAATACGCATTTTATTTTTAAAAAGCGTATATTATTTTACTTATAAGACTATTAATATATCTCTTTTATGTATTGTGATATACTATTTATTTTACCCATGGTCAGTTTACGCCATTAATTGAAAAAAATCAAGCAAAATCAATGGATATATTTTTCTTTTTAAAACTAAGAGTGAAAAGTTGTACAACCTCCGTACATAAAACCTTTCACTCTTAATTATTAATTCTAAATTCTCAAATCGCAAGTTTTAAGTTTCAATTCTAAATTAATAACCTTTAAGTCTTAATTTTTAACTCACAATTCTCTACTTTCAATTGTCAACTATTTATTAAAGTCTATCAGCAACATATTTAGTTAAATCAGCTAATCTGTTTGAATAACCGTATTCATTGTCATACCAAGAAATTATCTTAACCATTTTGTCACCCATAACCATTGTTGATAATCCATCAACTATTGAAGATCTTTCATCTCCTCTATAGTCTATAGATACTAATGGTTCTTCACTATATCCTAATATTCCTTTTAATTCATTTTCTGAAGCTTTTTTGAATGCATTGTTTATTTCTTCTACTGTAGCAGTTTTTCCTAATGTAACTACTAAGTCAACCATTGAAACTGTTGGAGTTGGAACTCTTACAGCCATTCCATTTAATTTACCCTTTAATTGTGGAAGAACTTTAGCAACTGCTTTAGCAGCTCCTGTAGTTGTAGGTATCATAGCTTCTGCTGCTGCTCTTGCTCTTCTTAAATCCTTATGAGGAGCATCTAATATTTTTTGGTCATTTGTGTATGAGTGAACTGTTGTCATCAATCCTTCAACTATTCCAAATTCTTTGTCAAGAACTTTAGCAAATGGTGCTAAACAGTTTGTTGTACATGAAGCATTTGAAATTATGTTATGATTTTTTGCATCATATTCTTCTTCGTTAACTCCCATAACTATTGTTATATCTTCTTCTTTAGCTGGAGCTGATATAAGAACTTTTTTTGCACCTGCTTCTAAGTGAAGAGCCGCTTTTTCCTTGCTTGTAAATAATCCAGTTGACTCTATAACTATTTCTGCTCCTATTTCTCCCCAAGGAAGGTTTTTAGGATCTCTTTCTGCATATATTTTTATTTCTTTTCCGTTAACAACTATTGCACCTTCTTTAGCTTCTACTGTTCCGTTAAATTTTCCGTATAATGCATCATATTTTAGTAAGTGTGCAAGTGTAGCTGGATCAGTTAAGTCATTGATAGCTATAACTTCTAATTCATTTGAATAATTCTTAACTAATGCCTTAAATACATTTCTTCCTATTCTTCCAAAACCATTAATTGCAACTTTTTTCATTTCAGATTACCTCCTGATTTTTATATATCTTTTTTATTTTTTGTTTTTCTTTATATAAAATTCATTGTAAACTAAATTAATTTTAATTATTTTCTTGTAGTATTTTCATAATTTCCCTAGCGGCACCTTCATCAGTTACAAGAACTTTAGCATTTAAGTTTAACCCTGCAGATAGTATTGCTTTCGCCTTGCTCTTACCTCCTGCTACAGCTATGCTAAGGCTTATATTTTTCAGTTGCTCTCTTCTTATACCTATAGTAGGAGTAAAACGAACAATTTCTCCTTTTCCACTGAAATAGTATCCAAAAGCCTCACCAACGGCACCTTTATTCTTAAGTTCATTCACTTCTTCTTCTAACATTCCTCTTTTAACTGCCATTTCATCAGCTTTGCCAATTCCAAATATTAATATATCTGTTTTTTGAATTTTATCTACTATTTCTCTTATATTCTTCTCGTTTAGCATAGCTTCTAATGCATGATCGCTTAAGTCATCTGGCACATGTAGAAGTTTATAATTTCCTCCAATTTTTTCTGCTAGTTTTGCTGTAAGGGTATTTGATTGAATTTCTAAATTTCTACCCATACCTCCTCTAGCTGGTAAAACTGTTATGTTTTTAAATTTACTCATCTTAGGTATATTATCTATTACAGCTTTAACTGTACTTCCACCAGTTAAAGATATAATGAAATCTTCTTTTAAATTGTTCTTTACATATTTAGCTGCTGCTTTTCCCAATTCATTTATTATTACTGGTTCATCTTCTAAGTCTCCTGGTACTATCAAAACATCCTGTAAATTCAAACTTTTCTTTAGATAATCTTCTATATCGTCCAAGCCTTTTATACCGTACATAAAATCCTTTAGTTTTTCTAAAAGTTCCATTCCTTCTTCTGTTACGTTCATTCCTGGTGTATTTATATCTATTAGTCCTTGACTCTTTAAGAAATTTACTTCTGTACGTACAATCCTTTCTCCAATACCCAAGTTATTTGCTAGTATTCTCCTACCTATAGGCTGATTGTACTGTATATTTCTTAATATGTTATATCTTTTTTCCATAATATCTACCAGCTCTGGAACAATCTTTTGTTCTAGCTTTATTAAGTCATACAAATTTAACACCTCTTTGGTCACTTTGAGTCCCATATATTAATTTTATGTCCCAATACCATTATAAAATATAAGAAGACATTTTTAAACAATATTTTTAAAAAAATTGTGAACAAAATGTTAACATTTTAAAATATAGGGATTTACCCTATATTTTAAAATCTTTTTCTTTTACTAGAAGACTTTATTCCTAATTCTTCTCTATATTTTGCCACAGTTCTTCTTGAAATATTCATGCCTTCTTCTACTAACATCTCGCATATTTTCTGGTCTGATAGCGGTTTTTTCTTATTCTCTTTATCTATATATTCCTCTATTTTTTTCTTTATTTTTATCACAGATATATCTTCTCCTGAGTAAGTAGATGAAATTGCTGTAGTGAATAAATCTTTTATTTTTATGGTTCCCTGACTAGTATATATATACTTATCCCTTATTGCTCTACTCACAGTGGATTCATGCACGTCAATTGCATTGGCTATTTCCTTTAAAGTCATAGGCTTCAATTTATCTTTTCCATAATCAAAAAAATCTCTTTGAAGTTTTAGTATTTCTTCTAAAACTCTGTATATAGTACTTTTTCTTTGTTCTATGCTCTTTATTAAAAACATAGCACTATTTATCTTATCCTTTACATATTCTACAGTGTCGTCTTTTTTCTCACCATTTAAAATTATATTTTTATATACAGGATTTATATTTAATTTAGGAAGCACACTGTCATTCATTATAATATGATATTCACCATTTATCTTTTTTATATAAGCATCTGGTGCAATGTACTTTACACTTTCCCCAGTATAAAAACCTCTAGAAGGTTTTGGTTCTAATGTTTTAATCAAATCAGAATATTTTTGAGCTTCTTCCACCGAAACAGAAAGTTTTTTAGCTATATCAGCTATTTTGTTATCAGCTAGCAGTTCTAAATAACTATCAATAAGTGACAATATTTTTTTGTCCTCTATACCCTTCTTTATTAACTGTATTTTAAGGCATTCCTTCAAATCTCGGCAGCCTATTCCATTTGGCTCCAGTGATTGAATGATATTAAGTGCATATTCTATCTGTTCCTCTTTAGCATCAATCTCCTCTGCCATGTTCTCAATTGTATTATCTAAATATCCTCTATCGTCTAAGTTTTCCACTATGTATCTGCATATTTCTTTTACATACTTTTCTTCCTGTAATTCTAATATCTGTTCCTCCAAAAAATCCTTTAGAGATTTCTCACTAGATATAAAATTGAAGGGTGATACTTCTTCATCATCTGTATTTACATAATTTTTACTACTATAATTGTCAAATTCCAAATATTCTATAAATTTTTTATAGTCTATTTTGTCCTTATTATTTTCTATGGAATTTTCTTCGTTATAACTTGCATCCAGCACAGGATTTTCTTGAAGTTCCTTTCCTATATACTGCTGTAATTCGAATCCTGACATTTGAAGCATCTTTATAGATAACTGCATCTGCTGTGTCATTATTAACTTTTGTTCCTGCGTTAACTTTAAATTAAAATCTAATTTCATCTTTTCACCACACAGTCTTTTTTACTATTGTAACTTATTATATCACTATATATTAATTAAATTCTACTGATACATATAAAGTTATTTTTTTGTAAATCAATAATAATCAATTTAAGTAAATGTTAGTAACAAAAAAACCTAGCCTATACTATACCGTTTACGCTAGGTTTTTTATATTGGCCTTATAGTAGTATATTGTACTATAAAAGCACATTAATATAATAATTAATATACTGCCTATCTTTCTCCCTTTACATAAGGTTTTCCATCTGCTGCTGGTGCTGTAGTTTTTCCTACAAAACCTGCTAAAGCAAGCATAGTTAATAAATATGGCAATATTGAATAAAATTCTGTTGGTAAATGCCAACTAAAGCTTTGTGCTACCATTTGAAAAGCAGTACCAAATGCGAATAACAAGCTAGCTAACATAGTTCCCTTAGGAGTCCAGTTACCAAATATAACTGCTGCTAAAGCTATAAATCCACGACCAGCAACCATGCCTTCTCTGTAAACTGGAGTTATACCTATAGAAAGTGCCGCTCCTCCAAGCCCTGCTAAAACTCCTGATAATATAACACACAAGTATCTTGTTTTATATACATTTATACCCAAAGTATCTGCTGCTGCTGGATGCTCACCTACAGCTCTTATTCTAAGTCCTATTGGTGTTTTATATAATACATAACTAGCTACAAAAACAAGTATTATAGCTATTATAACAAACCAATTAAGCCCAGCTAAAAATTGCCCTAGTACTGGTATTTTTTCAATAGACTTTGGAATTGAATACCCTAATCCATTGACTATATCTGTTTGACCACCTTTATGAAATACTTTCATTATTAAAAAACTTGCAAGAGCTGATGAAAATAAATTAATAGCTGTTCCTGATATAACTTGATCTGCTCTTAAAGTTATACTTAAAAATGCGTGAATTAAAGCTATAAAACCACCCGCTACCATAGCAAAAAATATACCCATTACAGGATTTCCAGTAATGTAAGAACCTAAAACTGCAAAGAAGGCTCCAACAATCATCATACCTTCAAGTCCAATGTTAACTACTCCCGATTTTTCAGAAAACACCCCTCCAAGACCTGCAAAAATTAAAGGAGCTGCCATTCTAAGTGTAGCATTTATAAGTGAGATAATTAAATTATTATCCATTGATCATTGCTCCTTTCTTCTTTCTATTTTCAAAGTATTTGACTATATAATCTGTAGCTACAAATATAATTATTACCGCTTGTATTAAAGCAACTATTTCCTTAGGTATACCGTTTAACTGTAATACTTTTGAACTACTATTTAATGCACCAAATAGTATCGCTGCTGGTATACATCCTATTGGATTATTTTTAGCAAGTAGTGCAACAGCTATACCATCAAAACCAAAATTAGGGAAAGCCATCATATCTTGAACTTGATGCATAACTCCTGCTACATGCGTAGCTCCACCAATTCCTGCTATAGCTCCTGATAAAACCATTGCCAATATAATATTCTTCGATATGTTTATTCCTCCATATTCTGAACCATATGGATTAATTCCTACTGCTCTTATTTCATAACCTACAGTAGTTTTCCATAACAACCAGTAAATAAATATAGCTACAATTATAGCTAATATTAAACTTACATTAGCATTACTTATTTTACTAAATTTAAGAAATTGAGCACTTTTTTGTATCAATGGTGTACTTGATGTTGCCTTAACTCCAAATCTAGTTCTTAATATCATCCAGTTTACAATATACATTCCTATAAAATTCATCATTATAGTATTGATAACTTCATTAGTTCCAAATTTAGCTTTTAAATATCCTGGTATTCCTCCCCATATACCTCCAGCTATAATACCTATTATTATTATTAAAGGTATATGAATTACAGGACTTAATCCTGGTATTAATCCTACTAAAGCTCCTGCTCCCATTCCTACTATAAACTGTCCTTCAACACCTATATTGAAAAGTCCGCATCTAAATGCTATAGCATTAGCTACACCCGTAAATATCAATGGTGTTACAAAAACTAAGGTATTTAAGGCATTTCTCTTAGTGGCAAAGCTTCCTTTCCATATTAACTTAAATAGTGTTCCTAAAGCAGTAAAATATTGAGTTATAGAATATCCCTTAGCCCACATAACAAAGAAAACTGCAACAAATATTGATAGTATTATGGCTAAAAACGGGAATAATAAACTTTTTAACGTTCTGGTTAATGCATTGGAGGTTTTTTCTTTATTACTCAATGTCTGACACCTCTCCCTCTTTATCTTTTAAGCTTCCACCTGCCATAAGTATGCCTAATTTCTGCTCATTTGCATCCTTTCTATCTAGTACATCCACTATATGTCCATCATACATAACTGCTATTCTATCAGATAAAGCTAAAATCTCATCTAATTCCAAGGAAACAAGCAAAACTGCTTTCCCATTGTCTCTTTCTCCTACAAGTCTTTTATGAATAAATTCTATAGCTCCTACATCCACTCCTCTAGTAGGCTGTGATGCTATTAAAAGTTCCGGATCTTTAGAAATTTCTCTTGCTACAATTAACTTTTGTTGGTTACCACCAGATAATGAGGAAGCTGATACTTCATCATTAGGTGTTCTTACATCAAATTCTTTTATGAGTTTTTTACAATATTCTCTTATCTTTGTATAATTCATAATTCCTTTTTTGCTAAAAGGCTTACTGCGGTGACTTCCAAGAATGGAATTTTCGTATAATGAATAATCAAGTATAAGTCCTCTTTTATGTCTATCTTCGGGTATATGTCCTAATCCTGAATTTATAATATCCATTGGATTTTTAGCGTATATATCTTTTCCCTTTAAGGTTATTTTCCCTTTTTCTGGCTTTCTAAGTCCAGTTAATGCCTCAATAAACTCTGTCTGTCCATTTCCATCTACTCCAGCTATCCCTACTATTTCCCCACCATGAACAGTTAAATCTATACCTTTTACTGCTTCTATATTTCTGGAGTCTTTTACATGTAAATCCTCTATTTCTAATACTTTTTCACCTAATTGTGCTTCTTTTTTATCTACTACTAATTGAACTTTTCTACCTACCATTAATTCTGCTAGTTCATCTATGTTTGTATCTTTGGTATTAACTATTCCTGTAACTTTTCCTCTTCTTATAATAGTAACTCTATCACTCATTTTCATAACTTCTTTTAGTTTATGAGTTATAAGAATTACTGATTTACCTTCTTTCTCCAAATTATTAATAATAACTCCAAGCTCATCAATTTCCTGTGGTGTTAATACTGCAGTAGGTTCATCTAAAATTAATATTTCTGCTCCCCTATAAAGCGCTTTAAGTATTTCAACCTTTTGCTGTTGTCCTACAGAAATATCCTCGATTACTGCATCTGGGTCTATTGAAAAACCATATTTGTCAGCTATGTCTTTAACATCTTTTCTAGCCTTATTTATATCTATAGATAATCCTTTTTTAGGTTCTGTACCTAATACTATATTTTGGGTAACAGTAAAATTATGCACAAGCATGAAATGTTGATGTACCATACCTATGCCTAATTTTATGGCATCATTAGGATTTGCTAAACTTACCTTATTTCCCTTTACGTATATTTCTCCCTTTTCAGGTTGATATAAGCCATATAGTATATTCATTAAAGTAGTTTTTCCAGCACCATTTTCACCAAGAAGTACATGCGTTTCACCCTTTATAAGTTCAAAATCTACATCATCATTAGCTACAGTACCGGGGAATATCTTGGTTATACCTTTCATCTCTACTACTTTTTCCATTATTCTTCCTCCTATTTACCTAAGAATGCTATGGATATTTATAAAAAGCTAGATGTAATTACATCTAGCTTATTTAATTAATTACTATTTTACTGCATTTGTTGTAAACTTCATTGCTTTTTCTTTAGTTTCTGGAACTTTTATTTTTCCATCTACTATAGCTTTTTTATATTTTTCAACTAATTCTAAAACATCTGCTGGAACATTGTTTTTTGATGTATCTGCCACACCAACACCATTTTCCTTTAAACCATATACTTTTGTTTCACCTTTAAATGTTCCATTAACAACAGCTTCAACAGATTCTTTAGTAGCTAAGTCAACTCTTTTTATCATACTTGTTAATATTACATTTTTATATTTTGGCACTGATACTGCTTGGTCTTGGTCAACACCTATAGCCCAAACTTCTTTTCCAGCTTTTTTAAGTTCATCTGCAACTTTGAATAATCCTATTCCAACTCCACCAGCTGCATGATAAACTATATCGCATCCTTCATTGTATAAAGATTTACCAAATTCATAGCCTTTGTTTGTATCTGAGAAAGAATCTGCATATTTAACAACCACTTTAATGTTAGGATTTACAGCTCTTGCCCCTGCTATGTATCCAGCAGTAAATTTATTTATACTTGGAACATCTTTTCCACCTAAATAACCTATTTTACCTGTTTTACTCATCTTAGCAGCAATTGCTCCTACTAGGAAAGAACCTTCTTCTTCTTTAAACACCAATGATCTAACATTTGGTAGTTCTATAACAGAATCTACTATAGCATATTTCTTATCAGTATTTGCTTTAGCTATTTTTTGTAATGCTTCTTGCATTTGATATCCAATGGCAAATGTTAAATCACAATTTTGATCCAATGATAATGTTTGTAAATTTTGCTCATAGTCTTCTTTTTGTTTTGATTCTATTGGGAAATATTGAACACCTGTTGTTTTTTGCGCATCTTTGATTCCCTTATCTGCTGATTGGTTGAATGACTTATCGTTCAATCCACCCTCATCTGTAGAAAGACCTATTTTAATGTCCTTACCCTTTTGTTCTTGCTTTTGTCCTTCTTTTGAGCCATTGGTAGCGTTTTCACTTCCAGCCTTACCACATCCCACAAATAGGGTCGCAACCATTGCTAATGAAGCAAACATTGCCACTATTTTCTTTTTATTCATTTTATTTTTACCTCCCTTTAACTATAGTTTATATCATTCTATTTCATTTAATACACTAGAAATAGAATTTTAAAAGTGCTATTTTTCCACCTAAAAAAATGACTTTACGGCACCTTTTTATAAATTTTTATAAACTTTATTTGTATTATAACCTATAGATTAAACCTTTTCAATATTTTATTAATATATTTTTAATTTTGGTATTAAACATAAATACAATTAATATTTATTTATAATATATGATTAACCCACAAAAGCATTATATTACTTGAATTATGAAATTTCTCTGGAATGACTTGCATAAGAAGCGAAGGAACTGTTTAAATTAAATTTATTGTTCAGAGCTTTTATGCAAGTCATGGAGGAGAAATTTCATAATTCCACCACATTGTACCTTATTGTGGGTTAATCAATATATTCAATTATATTTAAATTAAATAGGAACCAAAAATCTTACTTATTTTTGGTTCCTATTTATTAAAACGCGCGTTTTTTTTATTTAGTAGTGTGTTTTTTTAATTACTTTTTTAATTATTTCTATCCTATATAACCTGCTTTTTTAAGTACTTCTTGAGCCTTTTCACTTTCGTCCTCTGCCACAAGAATTACAGGACCTGTGCATCCCATTCCACTTTCTGAGTATACTTCTTCTTTCCAAAGAGATTTACAAGCATCTTCAAGTTCAAGTATATCTATACCTGGGATAGCAAATGTTACAACTTTCTTAGGTGGTATTTTAACTTCTTCTGCTGCAGCTGGAGCTGCTTTTTTAGTAACTTTATCTATTTCTTCTTGAAGCCCTGCTTTTTTAGCAGCTTTGAACTCTCCAGAAGCAATAGATAAAACTTTATTTTGTGCACAAGTAGCACAGTATCTTAAAGCTTCACATATAAGTGGAGCACCTGATGCTCTTGATACTATGTTAACTAGCTTATCATAGTTATCACCAATTCCTGGTCCATAACCATATCCAACAGTTTCATAGTTTCCACCTGTAGTAAATGAAGAGAATATTTTTATAAGAAGATTTCCTGTTAATGAATCACATACCATTACATCTGGAGTGCCTGCAAGAAGATCATTTCCTCTCATTACAGCTCCACCATCTGCTCTTAGTGATTCAGCAAAATCAAATTGGTATCCTCTATTTTTAACTTCTGTTAATATTCTTTCAACTTGTCTAGCTCCATCAACATTTAATATACCTACTCTAGGATTTTCTATTCCTAAAGCTTTAGCAGTAGATATTCCTGATATAGCATTTATAACCATACCTTCAACTCTGTTTGTTGATGTGGTTCCAGTAGTTGTAGCTATTATCATTTCTCTTCCCATACCTGGAGTTACTACTCTTCCTACAGTAGATACTCCTATTGGAAAATCAAAGTGTTGAGTTACACATCCATCTATTTCGCCTTTTTCAAGAAGTTCAACCATTTTCTTATGGCCTTCTTCTGCATCACTTACTTCTATAGTTTCGAATTCATCGGTAATTTTTGATCCTATTAAAACTATATCAAAATCACCGTATTTACCCTTAGCTAATTTAGCAGCTTTAACCATTTCCTCTACGCCATGCTCTGAGCCTAAAATAGTCAAGCCTATTCTTACTTTCTTCTTAAAGCTTCCACTTTTTATACCTTCAGCGATTTCATTGAACACCTCAGCAATCATTGCCTTTGTAGCGTTACTAGCCAAGTGAAACACCCCTTTCTATAATGTATTAATGCATTATTCTTCTACTTTTGATCCTAAGAAATTAGCAAAGTCTTTCATAGCATCTGCAACCATATCTTTAACTTCTTCCTTGCTGATTCCGCCTTCTTCTTCTACTTTTCCTGTATTCTTTTCAACCAATATAGAAATACCATCGAATAGATTAGTCATTCTTCCTAAGAACAAACTTCCTTTTCCTATAATCATGAAGTTATTTAATTTTCCTTCTTTCATTAAATCTATTCCATGACCAATTATTGGAACACCTGATGGAATATGTCCTTGAGTTGGAGCAAATCCTGGATATCCATGCTCTTTTACGAATGCTGGTAATTCTTTTCTATCTAATTGTCCTGATTTAACAGCTAATGCACCTATCATTTTGTAGTTTTGTGTTGGTACATCTCCAGCTCCTGCTGGTTCAGTTATTTCAGATGTTTGCATTTCTGGTGAGAATTTGTCTATTTGTGGTATTGTCATTCCATTATCAACTAATGGCTTAAGTACTAATGCATCTAATACTGCTTGTGGTGAAGCTCCACTTGCTATAGTATGTCTTCCAATAACATCTGTTCTTATGATTGGATGAACTCCATCATTTTCAGAAACTAATATTGCAAAACCTCCTAAACAATCTTCTAATACTGGTAAATCTTTTCCTACATGAGATTTTCCATTCATACCTAGTTTAGCTGTACATCCACCAGCTACTACTAAAACATGTTTGAACATGCCTGATTTTACAAGAGATGCTGCATTAATTAAAGCATGAGATGGTCCAGCACAGAATCCTCTCATATCTATACCAGTAGCTCCTTTAAATCCAGCTATTTCTCCTACAGATTTAGCTAAGTTTCCGCCACCTCTTTGGTTCATATCTCCTACAGCTTCTTCTGAACACTCTATAATGTATCCAACTTCTTCAACTGGTAAATCTAATTCTTTTGTAATATACATAGCAGCAAGTACTCCTGAAGCTTTAACTGCTAAGTTCTCAAGCATGAATTCTGCTGAAAGGTTAGAATCAAATTCGTGTGCTCTTTTTACGCATCCAACTAATTTTCCGTCTTGGTATAATCCTTCTGCTCCGTTTTGGTTTACAGCCTTTTCAATATCAGCCATTTCTGCGCCTTTTAAAGCTCCAACCTTATCTTTTAATAGTTCATGTGCTTCTATTTTTCCTTTTATACCCTCAACAAAAGATTCTTCTAAAAGTACAAGATCAAAAACATCTACAATCTTCATTAATGCATAGAATTCATCTTGTGGCATTATTTCTCCAAATTTACCAAATCTACTAGCACCCTCTACATTTGCAGTATGCCAAGGTTTTGCAGTGTTTGATAATTCCTCTGGAGTCATGTTTCCTATATAAGTTTGGTTTGGTGCATATCCAACAACCTGCTCATAACTTCTTAAGTGGCTTTTTATAGCTTTTAAGTATTCTGAATCTGGATTTTGTTCTCTTTCTAACATTTGTGTAGTACCATTATGTATTACCATGTCTGGTGTGTTTACTAACACATAAGCTGCTTTTTTTAGAACTGGGAAACTCATTATAATACCTCCTCTTATTTTCAAAAATACATTCTTAATAATTTTATTAAAAACAAAAAATTAGTAACAATGCTTTTTAATTTGTTTACTTATTACTAAATTTTTATTTTCAATAAACAACATTGTAAGTACACTGAAAGTTATTTTGCATATTTAAACAAAAGTGCTGGGAACACACGGTTCCCAAACACCTTTATATATTGAATTAATGTATTAGTCTTCAAAAACTTTTTGGCCATCTACTTCAGTTTCAAGAGCTTTTAATGCTTTTTTAACTAATCCTTTTCTTAATTCATATTCATCTTCTTTAGATAAAGCTGGATTTCCAAGTGGGTGTGGAATAGCTATTGTAGGCACTATTCTGTTAGCACCAACTGTTAATGATATTGGTACTACTGTACACATATGAACTACTGGAATTCCGCCTCTTTCTATTTCTTTAACTAACGTTGCACCGCAACGAGTACAAGTTCCTCATGTAGAAGTTAATATAACTGCATCTACACCATCAGCTTTTAATTCAGCAACAATTTCTTCACCAAATTTTTTAGTTGATGCAACAGCAGTTCCATTACCAACTGTTGAGTAGAAATATCTATGAAGTGAACCGATTTCTCCGTTTTTCTCCATTTCTCTTAATACGTCAACTGGTATAACTCTGTCTGAGTCTTCGTTAGCATAAGTTGGATCATATCCACCGTGAGCTGTTTCATAAGTTTCTGAAGTTAAATCCATTACTCCTTCAATATCGTATTTTCCATAGTGAGATGCACTTGAAGATTCGATATGGTCTGGATTTCCCTTTGGAACTGTACCACCAGATGTAACAATAGCAATTTTAGCTTTTGTTATATCTTTAACTGCTGGATTTGGATCTACTCTGTCGAAGTTTGGCATTGGGAATTCTGTTACGAATTCTTCACCTTTTATCTTCTTAACAAGTAAATCTACAGCTCTTTTTGCTCCTCTTTCTTCATGGAAGAAGTTCTTTCTTATTCCTCTTGGAATATATCCTTCTTCTGCAGGAGTTCCTACAGCTTCACCTTTAGCTAATTTAGTAGCTAATTTAGCAATTGCTGGTAACGCCTGTCTCATACCTACTGCACTATTTCTAGTTTCAACGATGTATACGTCTTTTTTGTACATATCAGCACCTGGGTTTTCAATGTACATAGCAGTTAATACAGGTATGTTTAATTTTTCTTCAACTTCTTTAGCTATAGTTCCACAAGCAACACCGTATCTACCAGCGTTAAATGCAGGACCTGCTATGAATAGATCTGGGCTATATTTCTTCACCATTTCTATTACTTCTGCTTTAGCTTCATCTATATTTTCATTGAAATAAGAGTCACCACATATTACTGTTGCAACTATTTCAATTCCTTCTTTTTTAAGTAATCCATTAAGACCCATTCCTGGTCCTACGAATCCTTCTCTTACTTCTGGTTTATAATCAGCTTTTTCTTCTCCACCAATTCCAGCATAGAATTGATTTATATAGTGAACTACTTTAATCACTTTTTCTCCCCCTTTCAGGATTTAAAGTTATGGGTTCTTATTTGTTATATTTAGAATATTGGTCTCTTACAGTTTTAACTTCGTTTATTATATCATCAACATCTAGAACCATTTCCATCATGCCGCATTGTTCATCGTATACTGCAGCATCACATTCGTCTTTAATTTCTGGCTCTACTACGTGGTAAACGCCTAATCCTAATTCTACTCCAGCAAGTGGGCCTGCAAAAGTTGGGTCTCCAGCAGCTACTGTTTCTGCTGATAAGCCTGAAGCTTCACCTTCAGCTCCACCTAATACTACTACTAAATTTTCAGGGCCATGCTTTTCAGCTAAGTCCTTTACTCTTTGTTGGATCTCCAGATCCATAGCTCCTGCAGCTGTTCAAACAAAGCATTCTGTTGATGCAAATAATACTTCTGCTCCAGCACTTTCTACACATGCTTGTATAGCTGGACCTGGTATACCATCTCTATCGCCAATAGCGATAACTTTCTTTCCTTGTAACATTATAATCATCCTTTCTGTTCTGTTTTAATTATGGACATTTGAATTTTTCTTTTTTAAACTGTTAATGGACTGATATTAGAATCCTCTTGCAGTTAAGTAGTTAAATCCAACTTCACTAGTTGCTCCAGTTATAACTTGGATTTCAGCTTCTATAGAACCGTCTTCTCTTAAACTTCCAACGTGTCCTCCAGCTATTATATTAGCTGCTTCTGGATGTCCTATTACTTTTTTCATTGGAGGTAATACAACTACTTCGTTAGCATTTCCTCCTGTTACAACTGCATCTCCTTTTGGAGTTGAGTCTGCTAATGATTGAGAACTTCCATCTTGTCCTGCATATTCGTCAGTTATAAGAACTGTTTTGATTCCTTTTTCTGTTATCTTGTTACAGTTCATAACAAGGTCAGCATCTGGATTACCAAAACCTTCTTCAGAAATTATAACTGCATCTGCTCCTAAATATTCAACTAATTTAGCTGTCCAGTTAGAAGATCTTTCTTTATCAGCAAGATATACGTTTTCGTTTGTGATTACACATCCTAAGAAGTTAAAATCTTTTCCATGTCTTTCATATAATTCTTCAATTACTGGATGATTCATGTGAACATATGATGGGTTTTTGTCGCAAGCAGATACACAGTTACCACTAACGATTGCTCCATCAAATACTTCTGTTGGATATAAGAATGTTGGGATTATTTTCTTAGCATCTACGCCATATACATATGTATCATGTAGTAAGCCTTGGCTTTGTAACATGTATACATAAACTACTTTTGGTAGTTCTGGGTATTGAGCTGCTTGTTGTAACAATGGTAATGTTTCAAATACCTTTACTTCATCTGGTTCAACTGCTTCACCAGCTTTTCCAAGGTAAGCAGCTGCTTTAAATCCTATAGTTCTTACAGCTTCTTCGTGTTGATGTTGATTTATTCCTTCTTTTGGTTCACAGATAACAACTAAGTTGTTAGTTTTAGAGAATGGAGTGTATTTTGCACCCTCTCCGCACATGTCTATGATACCTTCTTGGAATCCAACTATTTTACCAGTTGTTATTACTGCTGCTCCCTTAAGTACATGAGTTCTTCCATCTCCAACGATGTCAACTTTACTCATAAAGCCTGGCATTATGCCACCTTTACCCTCAACTTTAACTCTTGGCTCGATTACATCTTTAACAGGGATTATTCTTACTTCCTCTCCTGGTCTAACGATATCAAAATCGATACTAGCTACTCTTTCGTCTCCGCTTACTTCATTTAACAATTCTTCTTTGTTTACATAAAGAACACCATTTTCAACCTTAGTTTCATTTCCAAATTGCATGTCCTTTATAAATATTTTGCCTAATTCAAGACGCAAGATGTTCACCTCCCTAAAAAATTTAAAACACTGATTAGATTTTTTATATTAAAGACCTCAAAGGCAGATGCCTTTGAAAGTCTTTAAAAACATTTTCTTAACACATCCTATTTGTAATTTAAACAAATGATGATGTTTTTATACTCGAACTATAAAGTTTCGTAGTATTCTTTTATGAAGTTTTCTATATCGTCAATTGAGCTTACTTTGTCTGGAGTTATTGTTTTTACACATTCTCCAGCATTGTATATTTTCATTGTTGGTAATCCTAAAACTTTTTGTCCTATAGCTACTCTTCTAGCTCCACCTATGTTTAAGCTAGCAAATTTAATTTTGTCAGCGTATTTTTCCTCTAAACCATGTACGCCTGGCATTAATTGTTTACATATTTCGCACTTGTCTCCCCAAAAGTCAACAAATACTGGTTTGTCAGTGTAATTAATAACTTCTGCATCAAAATTAGTCTTATCTAATTCTACCATTTTACAGACCTCCTATTTATTTTATATTATTAATATTTACAATTTTTTGAACTTTTTTATTAAATTTTTTAATCAAATTATTTCGAAATTTTTCTATAAATTTTTTAGTCAATTTATTTCGAACTTTATGATTAAAATTTTAAACCTATTTTATAATTTTATAAGATCTTTTGTTTATATATATTACTCAGCAAAATTGTTTTCTATATAGTGTTCTGCATTTGTAGCAGCAATTGCTCCGTCTGCAGCAGCTGTGATAACTTGTCTTAATGATTTTTCTCTTATATCTCCAGCAGCAAATACACCATCAACATCTGTTCTCATTTCTTCATCAGTTACGATGTCTCCTCTATCATTCATTTTTACCTTTCCTTTAAATACTTCTGATATTGGAAGGTATCCAACGAATACGAATACACCATTAACTTCTAATTCACTAACTTCGCCTGTTTCTCTATTCTTTACTACTAAGCCTTCTAGTATTTCATCACCTTTAGCTTCTTCAACTACAGAGTTCCATATGAATTTGATTTTTGGATTTTTGAAAGCTTTTTCTTGAAGAGATTTTGCAGCTCTTAATTGATCTCTTCTGTGTATTACTGTTACTGATTCAGCAAATTTAGTTAAGTATATAGCTTCAGTTATTGCTGAGTCTCCTCCTCCTATAACAGCTATATCTAAATCTGTAAAGAAGTCAGCGTCACAAGTTGCACAGTAAGAAACTCCTCTTCCTCTTAATTCTATTTCATTTTTAAATCCACCTAATCTTGGATATGCTCCAGTAGCTATTATTATAGTTTTAGCTTCGTAAGTTTCTCCACTCTTACATTTAATTGTTTTTGTTTTTCCTGAGAAATCTACATCCATTACTTCATTTTTAACAAAGCTTACACCAAATTCTTCTGCTTGTTTTCTCATTCTTTCTGTTAAGCTACTTCCAGTACAATCTTCAATTGATCCTGGATAGTTTTCTAATTCATCAGTTGTTGTTGCTTGACCACCAAATTTGGCTCTTTCAATTAATAAAGTGTCCATTCTTGATCTTGCTGCATAAAGTCCTGCAGATAATCCAGCTGGACCTCCGCCTACTATTATAGTATCGTAAATATGTGCCATTCTTTCATCCTCCTTAAATTAATACATGATATATTAAATCATAATCTATAACTTGAAAATCATTTAATACGTTTTCTGTCCAATTAGGAGTTTTCCCCATTTTCAGAAACTTATCCGTAGTAGCTATAGCGTTTTCAATAATAGTTAACGATTGCATATCTAAAGATTTTTCAGCTACTACTGACACGCACACAGTTCTGTACGGCGTTTCATTAGGTTTTACACTACTCATAAGTGGATGTGTCAAAAGTTTATGTCCTATATGTACATAATCCCTAACTTTTTCAAAAACCTTCATAACAGCGTCATTTATAAATATTACTTTTACAACTCTTTCTTCCATTTCTAATTTTTCTTTAGCTAAGGGATTGTTTGTAATTACTATCATATTTTCTACCACGACAAATTCTCCTTTACACATAAAAGCATATAAAAAAGTACATAAAAAAACAGAGAAATAAAAGACTTTGTCTATGCCTCTTATTCTCTGTCTAATAACCTGAGAGTTTTGCTCCGTCGGTGCCCATAAGGCTTTCCAGAGTTATGTCAGTTTTAGGTCCTTTTTGCCTGAGAGATTCATATTGCTTCGGCTCACAATACTTACTCCTTCGGCTATTTACTATACTATATAGTAAATTATCTCCCATAAACATCATCCATAATAAATATTTAATTATCTATTTGATTACATTATAACTGAATATTGATAAATTTTCTACAAAAAAACCTAAATTCTTCATTGGTTTTTCGTATACATACTATAAGTTTATTAAATAGTTAAATAATTTATAAAATTATAAAAGTCCAAATTGAAATAAATGTATTTTTTAATATTCTTCTATGAAGAAAACACCACAAGCACCTCCGCCGGAATGAGTGCCTACTATACAGCCTACATGAGCTTCTATGAATTCTCTGTCCATTGAATTAATCTTATTTGTTAACTCTCCTAATATATCTTTATTATCTGCATTTAATAGTATACTTGTTGCGCCCTCTTTTATGCCTTTTTCATCCATATAACTTAAAATAGTCTTTACCGCTTTTTTTCCACCTCTTACTTTATCCATAACAGCCATTTCTCCGTCTTTTACTTCTAATATAAGTTTTATACCTAATATATTTCCTATCACCCCTGCTGCTTTAGATAATCTACCTCCCTTCACTAGGTTATCTAAGCTTGAAAAAGCAAGACAACTCTTCACATGAGGCATTCTCTCTATAATTCCATCTTCAATTTCTTTTATAGTTTTTCCTTGTTCTCTAAGTTTGCAAGCTTCTATAACTAAAATCCCCAGTCCTGATGTTACATTTAAACTATCTATAACTATTATATCCTCTACATTTTTAAGTATAGAATCACTTGACAACATTTCTACAGCCATTTTAGCTGATTGATAAGTTCCACTCATTTTTGATGATAAATGTATGGAAACTATTTTATACCCATCTTCTATATACTTTTTATAGCATTCATAAAATCTTTGAGGATTCACTTGAGTAGTAGTTGGAAAAACATCTGAAGTATACATCTTTTGTAGGAATTCTTCTAACTTTATGTCTACTCCATCCCTAAAGGACTCCTCCCCAAAGTTTACAAACAGAGGAAGCACTTCTATGTTGTATTTTTCTACTATTTCTTTTGGCAAATCAGCTGTGCTATCTGTTATAATTTTGATCTTTTCCATGCGCTATTTCTCCTCTCTTAGGTACATGAAAATAAATAACAAATCAAAAATGCTAATATATTTTGTGTCAGACAAGGAAATAGGTTTCGTCGCTAGTAAGACTATCGGCGGGTTCTGCTGACGCAGTATGACGCAAAATAGACTAGCATACTGACTTGTTATTTATTTGAATGTGCCTTATTTCATATGTGGAAAACCCATCTGTTTGAGAGCTTCATAAGCTACTATAGCTACAGTGTTTGATAAATTAAGAGATCTAGTGGTCGTTTCCACCATAGGAACTCTTATACATCTTTCTGGGAAGCTTTCTCTTATATAATCCGGAAGTCCTGATGATTCTCTTCCAAATATTATAAAATCTCCTTTTTTGAACTGCACATCCGTATAGTAATTTTCACCATGAGTTGTTATAAAATAAAAATTAGCATCTTGATATTTTTCTTTCATATCCTCATAGCTTTCATGCAATTCTAAATTTACATGAGGCCAGTAGTCCAAACCACATCTTTTTACTTGTTTATCATCTATATCAAATCCCAAGGGTTTTATTAAATGAAGCTTACTATTAGTAAGTACGCATGTTCTTCCTATATTACCTGTGTTTTGAGGAATTTCTGGCTGAAATAGTGCTATGTTTAATATATCATCTTCCAATTTTCTACCTCCTACTAAATTCGAGAATATATCTATTTTATATTACCCCAATTATATATAATAGTAAAGACACATAATCGTTTATTAACAAATACTTCAAAAATGCTCACTCATCAGTGGCTAGTTGGCGGCAAAGCCCCGCTTTTCCCGCCAACTAAACTATAATTAAAGATTTTCCGTAGCATCGCGGAGGAAAATCCTCCTCCTCTAGCACACTAGCCCACTGGCACACTAATCTCCGCCCCACTGGCACACTAATATCTGTCCCACTGACAAACTAGCAAACTAAATAAAGTTATGGTATGATTATCCCACAAAAGCATTACATTACCTGAATTATGAAATTTCTCTGGAATGACTTGCATAAGAAGCAAAGGAACTATTTAAATTTAATTTTAGAAATTCTTCTTTTAGACAGATAAAATTATCGTAAGCCTGGCAAGGACGCCAGGCTAGCGAACCTGAGGCAGGACGCTGAATGTGAGCGTTAGNCTTACTTAAAACCTTGTATATTAATTATTAAATAAAAATTAAAATTCAATTCTATAATTAAATTTTATTTACTATATTCTTTTGAAGATTTCTTCAATTCTTTTCTTTTCATTAATAATATTACCTTCTCCATCCACAATTACATGTGCTCCATTATGTATTTTAACCTTAACTTCACCCTTACAATCTCCAAATCCTTTTAAGCAAGGTGCATCTAATATTCCAAGCTTAACTGCCTCAGATATAACCTTAGGTTCCATTAGTGGTTTTTCATATGCTTCTCCTATTTTAATAATACTATTGATTATGTCCATAGCCTCTTCTTTTAATTGTTCTTTTCTATTATGTACTTCTTTATCTGATGCAAAATCTGGAATACCTTGCTGAGCCATCATATATGATCTTTTAGCAATTTTTACAGATTCAATTATTTCCTTAGGTGTAGCCCTTTGTACAGCTTCACAATAAGCCACTACATGTATTATATGTGGTTTCAAATAGGAACCATAGAATATAGAACTCGCTAACTGTGCTTTAGCTGCATCCATATCCGCTGGATATGATAACAAGCCAGTTCTTATCATCCTTATAATATTAAATTCATCTGATTCTAATTCACTAAGCAATTCTATTTTAGCTAGCATTTTTGCTATATCCATTTTAGGTGAAATTGTAGGTGGTGTACACAACATAAATTGCATAATAAAATCCTTTACTTTAAGTTCTTTAGCATTATATGCTGTTATGTACGCAAGAGCAACTTCTAATGCATCATGTGCAAATCTAAGAGCCCACTGATGTGACTCATTTATTTCTACTGGAATTCCATTTTCCGCATTCCATTTAATTGCCAATTGATTTTCTCTTATGGCATCTTCTAATTTTCTATTAGATCTTCTATCTAGTTCTGAATACCAAGTTAAAGGAATAGCTGCCCAAGCATTATTTATAGTTTCTTTAAGTATTTTAGAAAATTCTAATAAGCCTTCTGTTCCTGAATAACATCTTAACAGTGGATAATTTCCTCTTCTTGTGGCCCCATACATGCGAATTAAATCTTCTTTTTTGCGTATAGGTGCGCCTCCTGCCCCATCCTGTTTTCTATCCATATTCTGTTGATTAAAGAAAAATTGCTGACAATTTTGATCAGGAGCCAATGATATAATATCCAACAAGTTAGATTCTGCCAATTCCATTATAGCTTTTTCCGTTTCTTCTAGTGTTCCTAAACCTATATGGTGTCTAAATAATGGGTATGGATTTTTATAATTTATTCTTTCACGTAGCTGCTGTGGAATGTTTACATTATTTTTGTCAATGCTGTGACTATTTCTTAAAAATAGGATACTTTCCTCTGGCTCTTCTGAACCATCAAATATCTTGCTTATAAAAGAAAACTTTCTTGCAACTTCTGCTGTTTCAATTGTTCCACCGAATACATATATTATATTATCTAATAAATTTTCTTCCCTGAGATTTAATTCTAATTCTTTTAATATTTTTTCTGCAGATTCTTTGCTTAATCTATATCCTATAGAAACCATATGTGGTTGAATTTCTTTTATGGCATTTATAAGTTCTTTTAAAGGTACTGCTCCACCCATATATGTAGTTTCATATCCTTCTTCTTCTGCCATCTGAATAAATTTAAATACTCCTGCTACATGAACACAACTTCCTACAGCTGCCCCTACTAAGTTCTTCATAAACATCACCTTCTTATAAATTTTGAAAGTTTCAACTTCAAATCGCCTTTTAATATATTAAATCTAAACTTTAAACTATCCTTTTTATTTTTCCTAGGATCCAGCACCTTATTCTCCCTTATTAATTTCTGCACTTCATTTATCTTATATTCATTGTCTATACCTTCTAAAATCTCTCTCTCAGGAATTACTGTCCATAAAAATTGTTTTCTTCCCTCTCTGTACTCTATATCTTTATTTAAAACTAAGTCATCTACCATCATCTGAAATAAGTTTATTCCACTTAAATATGATGAATAATTCCACATACCCGGCCTTGGATTTATTTCAATTAATTTATATTTATCATCCCTTTTATCGTACTTATATTCTATATTAGTTATTCCATAATAACCACAAGTTTCTAATAATTTCTTAGATGGTTCAATTAGGCATTCATCAAAGTTTGTCATTCCTGAAGTTATAGTTCCTGCTTCTTTCGGATATTGAGTCAATTTATGTCCTATAGAAACTCCTTTTAATTTCAAACTTTTTCTATCACTATATGTTGTAATTGTATATAAATTTTCAACACCACCTGGAATATACTCCTGTAAAACGAAAGAACTTTCGTATCCTTTAGTGAATTTGTCCTTCAAAAAAGATTTAAGCTCATCCATAGTATTAAATATATAGTTTCTCTTTTCACCTGGAAATAAAGATACAAAGTCCACTACTTCTGATGGTTTAACCAATATAGGTAATTTCATTTGCAAATCCATATCTTTAAATTCACTTTTACTGCATATAAATGTTTTAGGATATATTACATTTAATTCATCACAATACTTATAAAGATGTTTCTTAATGGTTAGTTTTTCTATAATATTCCATTCAGAAAATGAATACACAAAATATTTTTCTAACCTTTCTCTATACTTGGACAATGGAATTAACCACTGATCATTAGTAGTTATTATTATAGGAATTATATTTTTTTCTCTTATATTCTTTCCTATATTCTCCATCTCATGTATAAATTTTTCTTCATTATATTTAGGATCACTTACAGTAATCTGCTTACACATTTTAGAATAAAACGAAATGTTTTTAACACAATCACAAATTATAGACTCAATCCCATAGGTTTCATAAAAAGTTCTTGTTATACTATATCCGTTAACATATCCTCCAAAAATCACTGGAACAAAATTCATTTTACTAGCATCTCCTTATTAAATTCTCTGCCAAATTTCATAAAATCGTATTTCATAAGTATAGAAGCAAATTCTATAAAAGTTTTTATTGTCTTTGCTTCTATTCCATAAGCTTTACCTGTATTATATATAGGAACAAGGCCTGTACATATATCATCATAAATGTATCTATGATTTAAAGTATTTGGTGCATTTATATTTCTGTATGCTTCTATCTCTTTTATGCAGTTATAAATATTGTCTGAGGTAGAGCCATACTCTTTATTCAACCACTCAATTAATGATATATATTGGCATCCCACAGCCTCACATATACTCTTTCTTTCCTCATCTACCTTTTGAATATATTCAGTCACGGTAGGCGTTAAACCCTCACTATAATATTTAAAGTTACTTCCACTTTCTATTCTTGCAGCATTTAATATTGTAGGAATAGGATGAAGTAGTGCCCCTATATTATTAAGTGTAATTTTAAAATATTCTTCATCATATTGAAACTCTGGTATTATATACTTTAAATAACTTTTTTCCCCATCATCTATTTTATCAAAAGATGAATACAGAACCTTAGTTTTTAATCCATGAACGTCCAAAATATTTCCATTTATTCTACAAGCATGCAAAATAGTTTGAGCTTCAATACACTTAGGGTAAAATCCTCTTTGCCTATTTATCTCTTCTGAAAACACTATGCTTCCATAAGTTCTACCTGGCATTAGTATAACTACATGCTCTTTAGTTAAAAAAGGAGCTGAAACTCTTGCTATATCTTTATGAGCATTTCCTGGAGTAACTATAAAGACATATTTGCCTTTTGACAATGCATACTGTAAATCTGTAGTAATTTCTGTTATCTTAACATCACTATGAGCATTATCATTAACACTTCTAGCCTTTATAATATTATTATTTTCTCTTATTGCTTTCAATCTTTCTTCAGTTCTATTCCACAGTATGGTTTCTATTCCTTTTTGCTCTAAATATGTCGATATAGCAACCCCTCCATTACCTGCACCTAAAACAACAATCATAACTATCAACTCCCTCAAATATAATTAGTTACTACTAGCTCTACTTTTAAATTTATCAATATATTCAATTATCATATCCCATATATATTTAATAGTTTCTCTATAAACATAAATAGCTACTATGCACATTATTCCATCTATTAACAATAACTTCAATCCTTCAAATAAAAAACTAATCAAATTAGCCATTAATATCAATGTAATTCCTAAAATTAATTCTCTAATGTTTATTTTTATAGTAAAAAACTTTTTTGTTGTAAAAATTCTACTTATCCATAAGACAAAATACGCTATTAAAGTTGACAGTGCTGCCGCATATACACCTATAAATTTTATAAGAAGTAAATTTATTACAAAATTTAAAATTGCACTATACACGGTTGTTGTAAATGCTTCTTTTGTCTTCTTTTCACAATTGTAACCTACTCCATAAAATAAACTAAAGCTCAAAAACAGATTTGCTAAAAATAATATATTTGCATATTTCCAAGCATACCTATATTCATGTCCAATAAAAATCATCATAGGCTTAAGCACTATCGTACAGCCTAAAACTATTAAGATTTCAAATTTCATTAATTTATTAAAAATTTCTGTAAAAAATTTATCTCTATTTGGCGAACTATAATTTTCTATAGCACTAGTTTGCCATGCCCTATCAAATATACTATTAAACATAAATAAAACAGAAGCAAACTTATTTGACAACCCGTATATACCTACAGCACTCATTCCTACATATATATTTACCAAATACCTATCAGATACATTCATAATCCACCAACTTATGGTGTTTGGTATTAATGGAAATGAATAAACTAAAAGTTCTTTAAACACTTCTTTACTAAATAAATTCATTTTATAACATTTGAATATATTTCCTTCTATTAGTATAAATATACTTACAATAAAAAGAGTTATTATGTTTGCATAAACCATACCTTGATAACTCATCTTAAAATAACCTATAAATATAATATTCAAAATACAAAAAAGCAAAGTTGTAATAATCCCTGTAATAGAATATATCTTAATTTTATCTAGTCCTCTTAATATTTGCTTTAACATACTATTTAGCATGCTAAATAATGTAAGTAACACTATAGCACCTACATAAGGTATTTGTAAATTAAATACTTTATAAATTATCCAAAACACAATCATACTTATAGTGGAAGAAACTATAGTAAAATTTATACCTGTAGATACAATTTCCTCTTTATCGTATTTATCGTCTAGTAAATATCTAAAAACCCCACTGGTAAGCTGAAGAGAAATTATAGGTATTATAAGTGACTGCGTAACATTTATTAAATCCATCGCTCCATATTCATCTGTTCCTAAATAATTAGTATAAAAAGGTACCAATAAAAAACTAATGATTTTTGAACCAAAATCACCTATAGCGTATAAAATCATATCTACTACTAATCTTTTACTTCTATTTTTATTACTCATCAATTTCCACTCCTATAGTAAATCATTAAAATTCTATTGATTTTCTAATAATTGTTCTTCTGGTACATTTTTAAATATTTTTGCTGGATTTCCTACAACTATTTTAGCCTTTTCCACATCTTTAGTAACTACACTTCCTGCTGCTGCAAAACCATCCTCATTTATAGTTTTCCCTGGCAATATAACCGCACCCGCACCTACTCTTCCACCTTTTTTTATTGTAACTCCCTTAAAGTGATTAAATCTCTCTTTAGATCTGGCAGCATAATTATCATTAGAAGTAATCACACATGGTGCTATAAACACATAATCTTCCACTTCAGAATAAGCTGTTAGATATACATTAGTTTGTATTTTACAGTTTGATCCTACATTACAGAAATTCTCTATGGTTGCTCCTTTTCCTATTATAGTTCTTTCTCCTATAGTCACATCTTCTCTTATAACAGCTAAATCAGCTACCAATGTTTTACTCCCAATTTCACATCCTACATATATTATTGTCCCTGCTCCAATTAAGCATTCATCATTAATTTTGCAAGAAGAAAACTTTTTATCATTTTTAAATATACTATTTACGGCTCTCATTGGTTCTTTTCCTATTACTGTATTATCATCTATTCTAACATTGTTTCCTATAGTAGTCCCTTTATGTATAACTACATTATTTCCTATAATACAATTTTCTCCTATAGTCACACAATCCTCTATAACAGAAAATCTACCTATTTGTACATCATTACCTAACTTAGCAGTTTGAGATATATAATTCATTTGCATAATTCAACTCCTATTTATCCCTTAATTTTTAAAATTACCACCATAATATATTATCATATTTTGATGGTAATTTTAAAAAATTAGTATTTGTTTTACAAATTATTTATTAATTTTATCTACATTAACCATTTCCATAGTATTAAAGTCTCCCATAGGGAATTTTACAGGCATTCCAGTAAGTCTTGATTTGTAAGCTGCAAGTATTATGGACATTCCCTTCTTACCTTCTTCACCATTTACTAATGGTTCTCTTCCTTCATTTATAGCATCTATTACATCCTTAAATAATGGAGTATGTCCAAAGCCATAAACTGTGTCTGGATCCCCTTCTTGGGCTTTTAATATAGCATCCTCATTATCTTTTCCATCAGCAAATCTCCAAGTCTCAATCTTATTTACTGCTAGTCCACCTATGCACACCGTTCCCTTTTCTCCAAAAACACTTAGTGTTTCTTCTAAGTTCTTTGGATATACACAGGCACTTCCTTCAATCATTCCTATGGCTCCATTTTTGAACCTTATCATTATAGCTCCAAAGTCTTCTGCCTCAATGTCTCTTAAAAATGTATCACACTGCGCATATACAGTATCTATTTCTCCACCCATCATCCATTGTAGTAAATCTATATTATGTATACATTGATTCATAAGGGTTCCACCATCTTGCTTCCATGTACCTCTCCATGGTGCCTGCTCATAATATCCCATGTTTCTGTTCCAAAGAATTCTTGCCGTTCCGTTCACAAGTCTTCCAAATCTTCCTTCATCCATAGCTTTTCTCAACTGTTGGATTGGCTTATTAAATCTATTTTGATGACTTACACATAATTTAACACCATTTTCTTTAGCACATTTAATCATTTCATCTGCATCTGCAGTTGAAAGAGCCATTGGTTTTTCAACTATAACGTGTTTCTTTTTATTCATGCAATATAAAGCTATTTCTGGATGATATCCACTTTCTGTGGCTATAGTAACTACATCTATATCTTCTTTTTCTAACATTTCTTTATAATCAGTATAGATATTTACATTAAATTCTTTTCCCATTTTAGATATGTATTCATTTTTCTTTTCTTCTGCTTTTTCTCTTACCACATCACAAGTGGCTACAAGTACCGATTCTTCATTATTATTCATTATAGCTTCCACATGCTTGTAAGATATTCTTCCGCAACCTATTATCGCAAATTTATATTTTTTCATATTTATTACACTCCTTTTATATTAAAACTATAAATATATATTATTTATTGTAAATAAATATTTTAAGTTTGTATGCTCTTATTTCTTTTCTTTTTAATTTTACATGATTCTAAGAATAATTCAACTTTTTTATTACATAAAAAGTTACATTTTTTATTAAATATTAATTTAATGAAATTTTCCACTCTTTTTAACATAACTTTATATAATAAACTTTAATCTATTTACTAAATTTAACGTCTATAAATTATCAATCTATTTTTCTACTATAAGTACAAACCTTTTTACCCATAAGTGTAAATACATCATCATTTTCTACATTTTCTTTAACTACTTCTCTAAACTCATCAATATCCTTTTCTAAGGAATTCAAATCTAATTCCATAGGCTTTTCTACAAATATTTTATTATGTTTAGTAGAAGTTAAAGCAACTTCATCCATTAAAAGCTCTTCATACAACTTTTCCCCTGGTCTTAATCCAGTATATTCTATTTTAATATCTTTGTCTGGTTCAAATCCTGATAAAGTTATTAAGTCTCTAGCTAAATCCACCATTTTTACTGGTTTTCCCATATCCAATACAAATATTTCGCCACCCTTAGCCATTCCACCTGCCTGTATAACAAGCTGAGCAGCTTCTGGTATGGTCATAAAGAATCTATTTATTTCAGGATGAGTTACAGTAACAGGACCTCCACGAGCTATTTGCTTTTTAAATATTGGTATTACAGAACCATTACTTCCTAATACATTTCCAAATCTAACTGCCACATATTCTGTACTGCTAGTCTTATCAAAAGCCTGAATCATCATTTCACAAAATCTTTTAGTAGCTCCCATTATATTGGTAGGATTAACAGCCTTATCGGTACTTATCTGAACAAACTTATTAACCCCAAAATCACTGCTGCACTTTACTACATTATAAGTACCTATTATATTATTTTTTATAGCTTCCTTAGGATTTTTCTCCATAAGTGGTACATGTTTGTGAGCAGCTGCATGAAATACTACATTCGGTCGATACTTCTTAAATATTTCTCTAATTCTTTTTTCATCCCTAATGGATGCTATAATAACATCTAAATCTAACTGAGGATTTACATCTCCTAATTCTCTTTGAATCTCATATGCATTATTTTCGTATATATCTAATATAATTAGCTTTTTAGGTTTAAATTTAACTATTTGCCTGCATAATTCTGAACCTATAGATCCTCCTCCACCAGTTACCATTACTACTTTATCTTTTATATACTTATCTATATCAGTATTGTCTAACTTAACAGGATCTCTTCCAAGCAAGTCCTCTATGTTTACATCCCTAAGTTTACTTATACTTACAGTTTCATCTATTATTTCGTATATACCTGGTATAGTTTTTAATTTGCATTTAGTTCTCTTACATATGGATAGTATTTCAGTTTTAGTCTCTAAATCTGCTGAAGGCATTGCCATTACTATTTCTTCTACCACATTTTCTTTACATATTCTTGGAATATCTCTTCTTCCACCTAAAACTCTAACCCTGTGAATTACCTTTCCATACTTAGATTTATCATCATCTACAAAACCTACCACATTATAATTAAATTCCTTATGCTTTCTTATCTCTTTTAAAAGCATAACTCCAGCATCTCCAGCACCTATTATTAAAACCCTCTTTTTACCTTCACAATTACCTTTATACTCGTTATTGTCCTCAACCATTCTGTATATAAATCTTATTCCGCCTAAAGACACTACAGATAAAATCCAAAATATTATGTGCACAGTAAATGGAAACCTAAAGTAAGCATTTTCAAATAATTTATATGTTATAAAATAGCTGTATATTATAAAAACTACGTTAGATAAAGAAACTGAATATATTATAGAAATAAGTTCTTCAATAGAAGCATATTTCCAAAGCTTATTATATAGTTTAAATACAGTATTGAATATTATGGTTATAGCTGTTACTGGTATAACTGAATACCAAAAAAAAGTCATATATTGTGGAGAAATTTTAAAATCTAATCTAAGCAGTAATGCTAAATATAATGACGCCACAATAAGAATTATATCATACATTATGAAACTTCTATATTTCCTCATGAATTCACATCCTCTTCATTTATCTTATATAAATCTTTATGGTCTTACGTTTAAATTTTACACCATTTTAGAAATAATTCAACTTTAATTATAGTGTCTAAATGTCATATATACAAACTTTATTATTAAATAGCTAAAAATTTTACAATTAATTCATGTTTATCTATGTACTTAAAATTATTAATTGTTATCTATAATTTAAATAGTTATAATTTAAATTATAAGAATACATAAAAAGATACCTACTCCTTAAGCATCTAACTGGACACTTATGAAGTAGATATTTAAAGATTAGTAGTCACTTCGCAACATTATATTACTATATCCACTAGTTATTATCTAATTTACCCTTATCTTCATCTCCTCAATACACTTCAATATATTAATTTTCAAAACCATTTTAGTTTCAGTATCTATATATATTTCAGTATCATGAGGAATCAATATGCTGGCCGCTGCTCCAAATTTTCTTAAAAGTATAATATCATAATCTTCCTCTTCGATATTATTATAATTATCTTTTAATGTTTGCAAAACACCCTTACCTTCTTCTATGCTCACCTCGCCAGATTTAATAAACTTCTCTAATATATACATGTGTAAAATTTTTTCAAAAGAAAGAGTAAGTCCCAAAGGATATAATTGACTATATATATTCATGGTCATTTCTGTAACTAAATTTCTTCTCAAAACTTCATCTTTACTAAAAGAAATGTCTTGTAGATTAGGCGTAAACATGTTAGCAATTTCATCTAGAGATAAATCGTCCTTCATGTTCTTTATTACATCAATTCTATCTAGTATTTTATCTTTAGGAAAAAATGTTTCCTGCCCTGTAAAAGATGATTTTTTAATAAACCATTCTTCTGGAATTAGTTTCTTTCGCTTCCATCTATATAATTGTCCATAGGATATACCCGTTAAATCTAAAAGTTCCTTTTTAGAAATCAAATCCTCTTCCATATTATAATTACCTCCTTCCTCCTACAGTACACACATATTACAATACCTAATCATTAGCCACCAGGCTCCAGTTACTAAGCTCTAATCATCAGGCTTTAGTCTTCAATCACTGAGACCTATTCACAATTCTCTAGTCTCCAATAACTATCCACTACTCCCTCAGGTTCACCACTAACTACTCTTTACTCAATTCAAAACAATTAGATACAACATTCTATCTTACATAAATTTTCATCTTAAGTACTCCATTATCACTTGCTCTCTAACCTAGTTCTCTAGAACTCTAATCCCCTAGCCCTCTAGCACTCTGGCCAACTAGCCCACTAATTTAGTGTGTTCCTAAAATTCCCTTATCTCTACATTTTCTATCTATTCTTAAGAATATCCAATTTCCTACAATACAACACACTAACATAGACACAATAAGTATTATAAATTCTATTTTTAAAGAAAACAATGGTTTTTGATTTATTAGTATAACTCTGTTACTGTCATACATATAAGTAAGTGGTATAGCTAGTGATATAGCCATAAATGCCTTTGGAAGTACTTTTATAGGAAAAAAGCTTCCTGACATAGCATTGATTATACTACTGCTTAAATCTATTATTGGATTTGCATTTTTAGCTATTAAAACTAATCCCGCTATGGCAACGCCTATGCCCATAAGACCAATGACTCCTGGTATTATAAATGCTATAGCTTTTAAAACATCTCCTGTTACTCTAAATCCAAAAGCAAAATGACATATAACTCCTGTAATAATAATCTCTATAGTTGTTATAAGTAATTTAGACAAGCTTTTGCTTATTAAAAGGCTTATTCTACTGGCAGGAGCTGACCAATTTGACTCCAAAACCCCCTGTTGCATCTCTTCTTTAAGAGAAAATCCAATGGACCAAAATACCGTTTGCACATAACTCATTACCATATAACCTACCACTAAAAATCCCATAAAATCCGAATTACCAGTGTACTTAGTAAATCCACGCATCTCTCCATTTATGGAAAAACTTTTCCCCATGAAATAAAATGGTGTAAGCCATATTAATGGGTCAAAAAAACTAAATATAACATTAATAGGATATCTAAAATATATTTTCATGCTTATTATAAATCTTGCTCTGTAAACATATAGTTTTCTCAATAATTTTTTCTTCAACTAATTCACCCCCTAGAATCTTCCTAAAGCCCCTTGATTCTTTACTCTCTTTTCTGTATATAAAAAAGCAAGTCTTCCTAATATAAAAATAATTATTCCCAAAATTAAGCACATTATCATATTAAAAGAAGCTGCCCTCAAAGTCTCTCCATTTACCATTAGTTGCCTTGCTGCTATTATTCCATAAGTAAATGGGATGCATTTAGATATACTCTGCATCCATAAAGGAGTTATTGCTATTGGAAAAGTTATTCCGCAAAGCATCATTATAATCCCTCTTACAAACTGTACTGCAGTATTAGTTTCCTTTGCCCATAGAACTAAACTAGCAAATAAACAGCCTAGCCCATATATACCTGGAATCATTATTAAAAATATTAAAAGCCAATGTAAAATATTTCCTGTAAATTGAACTCTGTATATAAATCTATACTCTAAAACAGAAATTACATTTACTGTAAGAGCCTCAGTCATAGATACGAGACCTGCTCCTACTAAATAATCAAATTTATTTATAGGACAAAGCCAGTTAGACTCTAAGGTACCTCTCATCTGTTCCTCTCTTAAAAAAGTTCCAAACCCCCACATAGTTGAATTTACCCACATCCACAGCATAGTTCCAACCACAATATATCCAACATAATTCGGTGTTCCAGTCACAGCACTAAAAGCTTTTAGTCCTGATCTATCTGGTCCTGAAAACCCAATAGCACTTAAAATGTACATAGATGGAAAAATTAATGGCCATATTATTATTTGTATAATCCAAGTAGGATATCGCATTATTAAAGTAAATTCTTTTCTAAAAACCGTACCTATAGTTCTAAACCTATTCATTTAATCCACCCCCTAATCCCTCAAGCTCTTTCCTGTTAAATGTATAAATACATCCTCCAGGGAAGGTTCCTTCACATTCATGCTGAGTATTTTTTTATTATTGTTTGAAACACAATCTATTATCTTTTGAATAACCACATCCCCATCCATATGATGAATATTTAAAATATACCTTCTTCCAGCCTCATCATATTTGCTCACTACATTTTTTATATCTTTTATTTCTTTTATTTCATCTAAAAGTTTTTTATCAGAACCATCCACCTCTACATTTAAAGTCTTTACTTCATTTAACTTTCTTTTTAGATTTTCGGGGGTATCTAATGCTATTATTTTTCCTCCATCTATTATTGCTATTCTATCACTTAAAAAATCTGCTTCTTCCATGTAATGTGTGGTCAAAAGCACAGTTCTTCCTTCATTTTTTATCTCTAGAATTATTTCTCTTAAATTAATAGCTGCTTGAGGATCTAGCCCTAAGGTCGGTTCATCTAGTAAAACCACTGGTGCATTAGGTATCAAGGCTTTGCCTAATGCTACCTTTTGCTTCATACCTGTAGAATATTTCTCTACTAATTCATCTGCCTTATCTTTGAGCCCCAATCTCTCTAACACCTTTTGAGTTCTGTCCTTAGCTTCCTTTTTATTACACCCATATAAAGCTGCAAAATATTCCAAATTCTCCCTAGCACTTAGCTTCCAATATATACTTCTATCTCCTGCTAGTACCGTTCCTATATTACTTAAAGCTTCCATAGGATTTTTATCTACATCTTTTCCCATAACTGTAACACTACCATCTGTAGGCCTTAAAAGGCCTGTTATCATTTTTATAGTTGTGGTTTTTCCTGCTCCATTAGGTCCTAAAAGCCCAAAAACCTCCCCCTTATTTATATGAAAACTTACATCATCCACTGCTTTAAATTCTTTTTTATCAGTTTTTTTAAATAATTTCTTTTTTTCACTGATAAAATACTTTTTTAAATTTTTAACCTCTACTGCTAATTCTTTATTCATTTTAAAAGCCCCCCTTTTTTTAACTTTACATTTTTATTTTATAACTGCAAAAGTTGAATATTTAAATTATATGTTATGATTATCCCACAAAAAGCATTACATTACCTGAATTATGAAATTTCTCTGGAATGACTTGCATAAGAAGCAAAGGAACTATTTAAATTTAATTTTAGAAATTCTTCTTTTAGACAGATAAAATTATCGTAAGCCTGGCAAGGACGCCAGGCTAGCGAACCTGAGGCAGGACGCTGAATGTGAGCGTTAGATAATTTTATATGGCTAAAAGATTAGAATTTCTTAAATTAAATTTATTGTTCCTAGCTCTTATGCAAGTCATGGAGGAGAAATTGCATAATTCTATCACATTATACCTTTTTGTGGTTTAATTATGTTATTTGATATTTAAATTATATTTGCTTTGTTACACCCACTTTTGATTCATTTGACATATTGAAGCTCCCACTGTATTCAACATTTTCTATATTGCATCCTGGTCCTAGTACTATATTTTTACCTCTTACAGTTTCAGCATGAGTGTATTCCAAGTATATTTCATCACCCTCTATTAGCTCACATTGTAATTTAGCTATAGAGTTACTAAAGGACATTTTGAAAAACTTTCCAAATCCTATTTCATCATTTTTTCTTACATCTATCTTCTCTCCACCTATTTCTCCCACTTCATTTTTTCCCTTTAATTTTATATTTATTTCTCCCGCATTAAGCATGCCATCTATTTCAAAAACCCCATTAGAATTAAATATTTCAGCCTCGCAATTACCACCTATTTCTACCGCTCCTGAAACTTTTATTTCTTCTGAATACACATTGCCATCTACATCTATGGCACCAGCTATCTTTAACTCTTTACAATTTATATCTCCCTTTATATCTGCAGCACCACTGACACTTATATAATCACCTTTAACATTTCCATCTATATCTGCAGCACCAGCAACCTTTATATTTTCCCCATCTACATTTCCATTTATATCTCCTGACCCCATTACCTTTAGTTCTTTACACTTCAAATCACCATTTATGTCTCCAGAACCAAGTATCTTAACTTGATTATATTCTCCACCTGAACTCTCTCCTGAACCAAGTATTTTTACATCTCCTAATTTATTTTCCACGCTAAAACCTCCTATATAATCTCTTAAAATTTGTTAGTTTATATTGTTTAATAATATTTTATTCGTCCAACGTAACATTGTTACGCTACAGGAATAAAAAAATATCACTTTAACCAAAATAGAATAAATAATTTCCTTATATTCAATCTCTAATCTCTATTTTCTAAACGCCTTTGCTTGAATAGCATTTCCAATGTCATATACTATTGGCTTTTAATCAAAACTAAAGTCTCTTACCATTTGCTATCTTTTCTCTATACTTTATTGTTTATTTTTCAAATTATTCCTTATGACAATTTCATTGTAACATAACATTGTTTCATTGTAAATACATTTACAATTATTTTTTTAAATCTATATATAATTAAAAAAATAATATGATTAATCCCCAGTGATTAATTTCTCATCTCCATACTTATTTGGAAATTTGAGATTATTCTCTGGGGATTAATAATTTGTATTTTAAAATCAAAATTTGGTGATTAAAGACTTGGGGTTAGGTATTATAAATTATGCTTTTTTCTATTTCTTTAACTATTTCATCTTCTGGATCTATTTCCTTAGCAAGCTTCAAATGGACTTTTGCCTGTTCCAAATCATTAATATTTAAATAGCACATAATTAAATTTGTACATATTTCTACAGAACCCGTAAAACTAAAAGCATCTCTAAAATATGCTATAGCCTTCTCATATTGCCCTATAGAAGCATAATTAAGACCCATTTCATTTATTATTTCTACAGCCTTATTATCTATTGCTAATGCATCATTTAAATAATATATAGCCTTGTCATGATTTTTCATATTTCTATAAGCTACTGCAACATAATAATATATTTCAGCTTTATCTCCTAGAGGCTGCATAAGTGGAATTAACAATTTTAATGCTTCCTCAGGTTCTTCACTTACTAAATCTTTACCTTTGTCATATTGATTTATTATGCTTAAAGATTCTTTAAATGTACTAATTTCCTTGCTCTCATCTCCACCTTTAGCTAAATATGTGTTTATACAGTAATATGCCTTTTGGAAATCTTCCTGTTCTTTTAATATAAGAGCTTCGTATAAATATGGTTCTGGAAAATCTTCATACAGTTCTTTACACTGTACTATTAAATTTAATTCCTCTTCCACATAAAGTTTACTGCTTTCCCTTAGCTTATCACAAAGTAATAAGAGTTTTGAAAAGTTGCCCTTGCTTTTTTCTATAATGCAAAGTCCCTTTAACATTATATATCCTTCTTCATAATTATTCTTTTTAATTTCTTTTGCAATTTTAGATTTTATATATTTTTCTCCATCTTTAGTGTTCAAAAGCATCTTTTCATAGTATTTATTAAATTTAAAATTACAATCTGCTCCTAAAACATAAAACATTCCTTCTATAAAGAAACTCATGGGCATAACATCTAAAGCCTTAGTTTCTTTTATCTCTTTAGCTAAGTTTTCTGTTCCCACAGGCATGTATATGTCCTCTTTTAAATCCACATTAAAAAGTTCCTTAAGCCTTTCTCTTTTTATATTTAAAAATAGTAATTTAGATAATTTCTCTGCATAATGAGCTTTTAAATCCACTAAAATTCACCTCCAAGATTTTTTACACATCTAATATTAATTTAAAGTGCTTGTATTGTAAAGTATTCATTTTTATTATACCGTAATTGTAAATAACTACAATTATAAAAGATAAAGGGTGAAAACTCACCCTTTACATAAATCTATTAATTTTAGCTTATTAATTTTATAAATCAATTTACCACATAAGTTTTAAACTCTATATTATTGTTTTAATTTAAAATGTAGAATTTAAATTAAATATTAAAACTCACAATTTATTCAATTTATTAAAATAAATAATATTATTTTAGTCTATCAAACTCATTACCTGCTCTTTAAATTTAATCATTTTACCTTTACAGTTTTCACTGCTATCTCCTACTACTGATAAATATATTTTTATTTTTGGCTCTGTACCTGAAGGTCTGACTACAAAACAAGAATTATCCTCTAGTATAAATTTTAATACATTAGACTTAGGAAGATCTATTTCTTCTTCATTTATTTTTACTAAATCTTTTTGTATTCCTAATTTGTAGTCAAACTTCTTGATTATTTTAATCTCATTCAAATGAGCTTTCATGGAGTGTCTCAAATGCTCCATAAGCTTCTCTATCTTTTCCTGACCTTCTTTTCCTTTAAGTGTGATAGAGACCAATTCTTCTTTATAGAATCCATATTTATTGTATAATTTCTGAAGTGCATCATACAATGTCAAGCCTTTGGATTTATAGTAAAGGGCCATTTCACATATAAGCATAGATGTTATAACTGCATCTTTATCCCTTACAAAATCTCCAGTTAGGTATCCATAGCTTTCCTCAAATCCAAAAATATACTTTTTATCCCCTTTTTCTTCAAACTCCTTCATTTTTTCCCCTATATACTTAAAACCTGTGAGTACATCTATAATTTCTACATTGTACTCTCTAGCTATTTTCCTAGCTATTTCTGTAGTTACTATGGTCTTAATCACCACACCATTTCTAGGTAATTTTTGTTCTTCTTTTAAGGAGGATAATATATATTCCATTAATAATGCACCAGTTTGATTTCCTGTTAGTACCTTATACTGTCCTTCTTTATTTTTAACTACTACGCCAATTCTGTCACAATCTGGATCAGTTCCAAAAATAAGATCTGGCTCTATATCCTCTGCCATTTTAAGAGCTATGTCAAAAACTCTTGGGTCTTCTGGGTTAGGATAATCCACTGTAGGGAAATTACCATCTGGCTTTTCTTGCTCTTTAACAGTGTAGACCTTTTCATAACCCAATTCCTTTAAAACTCTTCTTACTGGTTTATTGCCCGAACCATGAATAGGTGTATATATTATCTTTAATTCATCAGCTTTTTCTTTAATTAAACTTTTTCTTATGGATAAATCCTTTACTCTTTCCATATATACATTGTCTACTTCTTCCCCTATTATAGAAAGAATTCCTTCTTCTTTAGCCTTTTCTATTTCCATAAATTTAATTTCATTAAAATCTTCAATTCCATTTATTTCTGATATTATTGCATCTGCTGTACTATCTGTTATTTGTCCGCCATCTTCTCCATAAACCTTATATCCGTTATATTCTTTAGGATTATGTGAAGCAGTTATTACTATACCTGCACTACTTTTTAAATGTCTTACGGTAAAAGATAACATGGGGGTAGGTCTTAGACTTTCAAATAAATTCACCTTTATTCCCTTAGCGCATAATACCATAGCAGCAGCTTCTGCAAACTCTTTTGATTTATTTCTAGAATCATAGGCTATACTAACTGAAGCCTCAGCTCCATTTTTATTTATTAAATATCTTCCTAAGCCTTCTGTGGCTTTTCCTACAGTATAGATATTCATTCTATTACTACCAGCACCTATTATTCCTCTAAGACCTCCTGTACCAAATTGAAGATCTTTATAGAATCTATCTTCTTTTTCTTTTTCATTTTTTATATTTATTAGTTCTTTTTTAGTTTCTTTATCTATAAAATTGGAGTTTATCCATAACTGATATTTTTCATTGTATGTCATTTTTATCCCCCTTGTAATATTATTGTTTTTAACTATAAAATAATCTTACTAGTATATAATATTACAAAAAAGAGGAATAATCAATTTGATTATTCCTCTTTTACCTCTAGTTCATAATTTTCTTCATTTTCTACATTTACTTCTTCATTTTTTGCATAAGTAACACTCAATATAACAGTGTCTGGGTCTTCTATCATGGATATTTCCTTTGCCATTTCTACATCGCCCATTCTTATCACACTTCCAACTTTTAATCCCTTTAAATCAATGTGTATACTCTTAGGCAATTCTTCCGCATTACACTGAACTTTAATACTATTTTTCTCCTTTTGCAATATACCACCAGTTTTAGATACAATTTTTTCATTATGGAATACTATAGGAACATCAGATTGTACTATGGAATTTCTTTTAATCTCTTGTAAATCCACATGTATTATTTCATGATTTACAGCATCTCTTTGAACTTCTTTAATAAGAGCTTTTACTATGCTTCCTTCCACATCTAAGTCTATAATTCCGTGCTCTCCTACTCCATTTATTTCTCTTTTTAGTTCCAATTCTCCTACTTCAAACATATAATTTCCCAATGATTTCCCATAAAGAACCCCAGGAACTAATCCCATTCTTCTTTTCTTTTTAGCTGAATTAGAAGTTTTATTTTGTCTTTTACTCAATACTAAAGTTTCCATTTTTATCCCTCCCATTTATGTATTATTGACAAAATACATGAATAATATTCCCTTCAAATGCAATACTAATGTTAGTGTATATACCTAATTAAAATTCAATTTTTTTACTCTCTTTTTACGTTGATAATAAACACTCTTCTCACTTTTAAAAAAACATAAAAATTATTTAAAATAAATTTAATTTTTTATTGCATTCTATTTCCATTTAACTTATAATGATATTGTTTTAAACGAACTAGATAATATTTCTAAGGAAGTTCGCGGATTTTTAAGAAAGAAGGTGTTAATTAAGGTGTATAAATTAAATCAAAAGGAAACTCCTTTATTTGATGCATTAATGGAATATGTGGATAGAGATACTTTACCCTTTCACGTACCTGGTCATAAAAAAGGAGTGGGAATGGACGAAACTTTTAAAAACTTCATAGGTGAAAATCCTTTTAAAATTGATGTAACAGTTTTTAAGTTAGTTGATAGCCTACATCATCCTAGTGGACCTATAAAAAGAGCACAAGAATTAGCTGCAGATGCATATGGATCTAATGCTGCATTTTTTTCAATTCATGGCACATCAGGTGCTATACAAGCTATGATACTTTCAGTAGTGGGAGCTGGAGATAAAATTATTATCCCTAGAAATGTCCATAAATCTGTTACTGCTGGAATAATATTAAGCGGTGCTCACCCTGTTTATATGCAGCCTGAAATAGATAAGAATCTAGGTATTGCTCATGGTGTATCGCCAGAAACAGTGGAGAGAACCCTTAAAGAAAATCCTGATGCAAAAGCAGTTTTAATAATTAACCCTACTTATTATGGAGTAGCTACAAATATAAAGAAAATAAGTGATATAGTTCACAATTATAATATTCCACTTATAGTAGATGAAGCTCATGGTCCGCATTTAGGATTTAACGATAAATTACCAGTTTCCGCTATAGATGCAGGAGCTGACATGTGTGCTCAAAGCACCCATAAGATAATAGGTGCTCTAACTCAGTGCTCCTTATTACATGTTAATTCTGATAGAGTAGATACTAGAAGAGTTCAACAGGTATTGAATTTACTTCACACTACCTCACCTTCTTATATTCTTATGGCATCGCTTGATTGTGCTAGAAGACAAATAGCCTTAGATGGGAAAGAACTTTTAGACAAAACTATAGATTTGTCCAACTATGTAAGAAATGAAATAAATAAAATTCCTGGTTTCAAATGTTTTGGAGAAGAAATTTTAGGAACTCCAGGTGCCTATGCTTTTGACCCAACTAAAATAACTATAACCTGTAAGGATTTAGGCATCACTGGATACCAATTAGATACAATACTGGCTGACAAATATCATATTCAAATGGAATTATCAGATTTCTATAATACTTTAGCTGTAGGTTCCTTTGGAGATACTAAAGAAGGTATGGATAGACTTCTAAGTGCTCTTAAAGAAATAAGCGAAGATTACTATGGCAAAAGCGATAGAAAAATTGACTTTTTAGATATACCTGCTATTCCTGAGCAAGTATTAATTCCTAGAGAAGCATTTAATAGTGAAAAAACTTGTATATCTATTAATGAAAGTATAGGAAAAATAAGCGGAGAATTCCTACTAGCTTATCCTCCTGGAATACCTGTATTATGTCCTGGTGAAAGAATTACTAAGGAAGTAATTGACTATGTATCCCAGTTAAAAGAAGCTGGTCTATACGTACAAGGTACAGAAGACCCTAATGTTGAGTACATTAAGGTAGTTGAAAAGGAAGACGCTGTATTTATAAATGTAGAATAAATAAAAAAAGTGTGGTTTTTAATCCACACTTTTTATTTACTTCTTATAAAAGTCATAAGATTATTTATATTATTATTTTCGGCCTCTTTTAAAAATCTAGTATAGTCCTTTTCATTCATATCTAATATTCTGCTATATGTACGTAATACTTTTTCAAAATATCCCATAACATAATTAGCTTTAATAAGTGCACCTATATTTTTAGTTCTAAATGTAGCAGAATATAATCTTCTTGTCTTTTCAGCCTTTTTCTTCAATTTACCATAATGCTGTCCTCCTGGATATATAGCCTTAACTTTCTTAAAATTTAGCATTAAAGCTTCCTTATATACAGTGTAAATCTTTTCTAAACATTCAGCATTGAATACTTTTTCTTCTTTTTTCATTTGCTCTACAATATTTATTACTTCTTTCAGCTTTTCATTATTTTTTCTTCTAAGTTCTGGTACTTTTTTAACTATAGGCAGTATTTCTTCTACAGCTTCTTTCTCTTCCTTTTTTTTATATCTATCTTGTAAAATTTTAAGTCCAAATTCTGCCTCTAAATAATCATTATTATCCTTAACTATATCCATTTCATTTTGAACTGTTTTATATATACTTATTCTATTTTCTTTATCAAAGAATATTTCGTAATAATAAAATAGTTTAACAAGCTCTCTTTGTACCTGTTTTTTATCCAAAACTTGCTCTCTTTCATTTATAAATATAAACTGACTTTCTCTTCCCTTAACATTATCCATAAATCCCTTACTAAAAGCAACTTTTCTATATGAATTTCCAAAACATTCAACTGGTTCAGATATCTTTACATTTTCTCCCTTTTTAACATATGAATTTAATTTTTCTAATATTTCTGGTGTTGCTTCATTATACATTAACACTCTCCCCCTCCTTGTTATATTTACTATTATAACAAAAAAATCAAATGATACCTAGTACCTAAATAGAGCACTTATACAACTTAATAGAGAGATTTCTTCCATATAAAATTATAATACAATTTATTAATCATTCAACTTTCGCAGTTATAAAATAAAGATATAAAATTTAAAATTTGCAGGTAAGTAATAGGTAATAGCTAAGAAGTAAGGGTTAAGGATAAAACTCAAAGAGTTTTTTATAATTAATTTGTGAATAAGTAAGACCAGCTAGTAAGAGCTCTTGAAATTTATATGCAAAAATTGTGTTAATTACAAATTGGGCACATAAATATAACCTCATGCTTTCACATGAGGCTGAATTTAACTTCCTTTAGTATATAATAATCATCTAAGTATTAACAAGTGTATTGGTGTTAATTTTAGCTAATTATTCTTCTATATAATCTGGAAATAAGCTATCCATTTTTTGTGGTGGATAAAAATCTGGTACATCTCTATTCATAAATTCTGTACATGGATCTTGTTCTCCTGGGCACTCATCAGGTATTGGACAATATCCATAACATGGAATTAATAGTTGTACTAAAAGTTCACTTTTAACTATAATAAATAGCCCTAAAGTTATACATAAAAATACTTTATCTGGCTCTGGCTCTGGAGAATCTACCTTAATTAATTCTGATCTTAAGCAATCAGCAACTACTTCTAATTTTATCATCTTTTCATCTGCATCTTCTATATCTGGATTGCACAAACAACCCTTACTAATTGAAACCTCTGCTATTGGGTCTGGACAATAGAATTTTGGAACTGTTATTGTTTGATTTACCGCATATTCTAGTGTTCTAGTTTCACATGTACTTCCAGTATCAATTAACACATCTACTTTAAAAGTTACTGTAAAATTAACAGTTACTCTTTTGTATCCCTCTTCGCCTTTTACACAGGATTTTGATACAGAAGTAATATCCACATCAAAATTGCGACAACAGCCTATCTTTTTAACTTGACTTGGGTCAGTAACTCCAGTTAACTCCTTACACAATTCTGAATTTAAATTTCCCATTTCATCAATAGGCTTAAGACATCTTTTTATTAAGCATTGATCAAAAATCTTAGGTACTTGAATACAACATAATTCATCAGGGTCTGGTAAACATCCCTGTTTATTTACAAAACCAGGGCGTGGAATGAAATCCTTAGGATTAATTGCCATAAAATAGCCTCCTTCTCTATATTAAAATAATATTGTTTTCTCAATATATATTATGCAGACAAATGTTAAGTGTGCTTTTGTTTATTTAAAGAATATATAATTGAATTCATTAATATATTTTATATGAGGGGGTGAAACGTTATGAATCTATATATTTTAAAAGATATTTCAGACACTCTTTGGAAATTCTATATTGATAAAAGTAAATTTCTCATTTGTGATAATTATTATGAAAAAGTACAAATAGATGAAAATATTTCAGAATTTCATGTAAATATAAACTATATAGGAACTATACAACTGATATACATAACCTATGATGGAGACGTGAAGTATTGTGAATTTAATAAAAAATGGACCACACAAACTCTATACACCCTTTCTAATAAAGGTGATAAAATACAAGAATTAAAGGTATACTCTTTAAATAATGAACTTCATATATTCTTTATTTTTCTCAAGGAAGGTGAAAAACATAAGGGTGATTTATTACACTACAAATGGTCTGGAAACAAATTCAATACCAGCATTGTGGCTTCATTAAATTTTGATTATTCTTCCCTTAAACATTACGATATAGAAATACTTAATGATGAAATATATATATTCTTTCTACAAAATGAAAAAATTGAAAATTCCTTAAATATGAGTAAGTACAAAAAAAATTTATGGAGTAATACTAAAAAACTATATAGACTATATGGAAGTGACATTCAATTTTCTACTATTAAAAAAGATAATGTATTTCATATTTTAAATTTAACAAAAGATAATACTATTTATACCTTAGAACATGTGTCTATAGATGAACAAGGAAATATGAAAGCCTTTAAAGTTCATGAAAGTAGCAATAATATATGCAATCCATTATTACTTATTGAAAATAACTCTTTATATACTATGTGGGTAGAAAATAACTCTTTGATATATTCCTGTTTCCATGATAATTGGCACAAGTGCAATAATATTTTTGTTGAAGATATAAATAGAATGCAAAAATCTAGATATATATCTGAAGAAATTTCCAATAACAGCTTATATGCCAAAGAAGTATTTATTTTAAACTCTTCCTGTGTAAAAATTTTCTTACCAGAGGAAACCCTAATATATAATGACCTAGAAGAAATAAATCTTGATTTACTGCAAAATTGTGATGCAGAAAAAACCATACAAAAATTACTTAAAGAAATTTCCTACGCTAAAATGCTAAATGATAAATTAGGAAAGAGAATCTCCTTATTAAAAAATAAATTATATGAAAAAGAGATTTCTATGACTAATTTTAATAACTATTTAAATCAAACTATTTCACAAAAAAAGGCTGTAGAAAAAGATTATAATTCACTACTTCAATCTCAAAATAATTTTGTAAATGAATTGAAAAATATAAAAAATAAATTGAATTTAGAAAAAGATAAAACTGAATCTCTTAAAAATACAATACTAGAACTATCTCAAGAAAACAGTAAATTAAAGGGAACTTCACTTAAAACAAAAGAATTTGAAAATAAAAATTGCCAATGTAGTTGTGAATATCTAAAAGATTTAGAATTTAAGATTAAAGAAAAAGAAAATGAAAATGTTACATTAAAAGATGAGCTAGAACGTTTTAAAAATATGAGTTTTTTGGATAAACTTTTCAAAGCAAGGTAGATAATGCCGCTCTAAAAAGTGCGGCATTTCTTTTTTATTAGTAACTCAATAGAATTACTAAAATGTGATTATTTAATTATATTTATTTTTTCATGTTTTTTTCCTGTATTGGGTTGATTTTTTTATTTGCAAGCTTTGGAATATTTGTACCTGATTCTCCTGTACCTGCTCCTCCGCCTGGAATAAGTTGTAATAATCCTACAGACACTATCTTGCATGTTGAAATAGCTATATAATATCCATAGTATTCTAGTACAACTATTCCGTCTGAAACTGAGTATACATATCCCTCATACTCATAGTTATTAGTATAAATATATACATACGCTCCTCTATAACTCTCTAATTGATTTCTAACAGGATATTCACAACATTTACAGTAACCCTTATCTGTCTTACATCTATTATCCAAGAATTCTATATCTTCTATAGTTTCACCTTCTGGTGGTAAACCTATAGATTCAATTTTACAAACTGAAATCTTTTCAACATATCCACTGCCTAGTTCAGGTGTAACAGTTAATATATTGTTATTAACCCCTAAAAATATCCATCATCTGTTAATAAATATATAGTATCTCCATATTCAAATTGTTTTAATAAATATTCCATAGGATTTACACAGCAGTCACAATAGTCACAGCTTTTTTTGTCTTTACAGTCTTTATCCTTACAGCAATCAACTACACATATGTCACAACAGTCATCACAACAACTTTTTTTACAAAATAACTCTTTTAACTTATATGCTAAAAGTTCCTTTTCACACATTCCCATTCGGTTAACACTCCTTTTTATCTTTTACCATTTTATTTCTCATTTGTATCTAATTCATTATATGCATGTACTTCCTATATGGTTATTTAAAAGCTAAATATCAAAGTACAAATAATAAATAACAAATATTTTTTACTTACAAAGTATCATTTACATATAATTTGATACCTAACTACATTACCCTAATGTAGTTCCCAAGCCTATATACTCTTCATATAATATATAGAAAACATGACTTTACAAAATTTAAACTTTAATTAATAAAATAATAAATTCATTTAGATTTTAATTAAAATTATCCAATCACATGCACTCTTGTATACAGTATTGGAGTATATGTCATTTAATAAAATATTTAAGTAGTTGATTACAATTGAAATGTAAAAAAACTATAATATGTTTACCTGAATGTAAATGCTGTGAAGGACCTCCTGGTCCTAGAGGGCCTAGAGGACCTCAAGGGCCTTCTGGTGAGCCTGGTAGCATAACATGTAATTGTTGTGAAGAATCCATGAAAGACTTACTAACTCAAATAAATACTAGCGAAACTGTAACTTTAAGCAAGGTAGTCCTAACTAGTAGTAGCGAAATAGCTAATATAAATACTATTAAAGGGTTTCCAAAGGAATCCCTTGTAGAATTTGCAAATGTTACTCCTTCTGGACAAGAATCAAATAACATTTTAGTTTCCATATGCAAAATCGTTGCTGTGGAAGTAACTATAAATGACGATGATACTAAACCAGACATAAATTTATTAATTACTGAAAATCCAAATTGTCCATGTTGCGTTGATGATTTAAGAGAATATTTTAATTCATTAACTGTAAACACTCAAATTCACCAAATTGACACTAACGGTAATGGTGGCTCTTACCAAATTACAAATGATTATTTTCAAGCGGTAGGTGATGGAATATTATACACATCAGCTCAAACATCTGATGTAAATGGAAACTTTAATCAAAATACTAAAATTACCTATACCTCTTTATGCGAAATAACCTCCATTAAACCTAATGAACCAGAAAATCCTTAATAGTAATAACACTTAATTGACACTAGCTAAAGTATAAACAATAAAAAACTAGAGCTTCTATCTGAAAATTATTTAATATAACTCTCAATAGAAACTCTAGTTTTATGTCAGCTCTAGTAGCCGTTATTTAGCTTGACTTAATCCTATATTCAAGGCTTTCTTATTTATATCTACTATTTTAGCTGGAAGACTCTCTTCTAAAACTTTTTCCCAGTTTAAATTGTCAAGACCTAGTACCTTTATTAAAGCTCCTAATAATATTATATTTTGAGCCTTAATTGTTCCTAACTCTTCTGCCATTTTAGATGCATTCATTATAACTTTGTTCTCTACTGCATCACTTAATCTCTCTATAACTTTTTCTGGATACTCCTCTTGTCCGATTAATACCGGTACTGGATATATCTCATAGTCGTTTACTACTACATATCCACCTTTTTTAAGGTATGGAAGCCATCTTGCAGCTTCACTTTTTTCAAAAGCTACTATAGCATCTGCAGTGCCTTTCTCAATAAGTGGTGAATAAACCTTTTCTCCAAATCTTACTTGAGTTGTAACACTGCCTCCCCTTTGAGCCATTCCATGCACTTCTGACATTTTAACGTCATAACCATTTTTCATAAGTCCTTCTGCTAGTGTTTTTGAAGCAAGAATAGTACCCTGTCCTCCAACGCCAACAAATAAAACACTTTTAATCTCTTTCATTTTATTCACCCACCTTCTCTATAGCATCAAATTTACATACTTGCTTACATATTTCACAACCGTTACACATGTTTTGATCTATACTTACCACACCATCTTTAAATTGGAGTGCTGGACATCCTGTCTTTAAGCATGCTTTGCATTTCTTACATTTTTCTGTATTTACAACACATTTAATACCTGCTCTTGCCTTTAACACATCTTTCTTAAGAGCACATGGTTGTTTTGTTATTATAACAAACGGTTCTTTGCTATCATGAGCTTCTTTAACAGCTTCCTCTGTAGATTTTAAATCATATGGATCTACCACTCTTATATTTTCTTCTTTGATTCCAACAGATAGAGCTACCTTCTCTAAATCTACCATTGGAGCTGGCTTATTTTGAAGAGTTTTTCCTGTTCCAGGGTTTTCTTGATGCCCTGTCATCGCAGTTATTCTGTTGTCTAATATACAAGTAACTATAGGTATATTATTATAAACTGAGTTTATAAGTCCTGTAATTCCTGAATGGAAGAATGTAGAATCTCCTATAAATGCAAATACTTTCTTATCTTCTCTTTTTGCCATTTGATTAGCTTTTTCCATTCCCAGTCCGCCGGAAATTGATGCTCCCATACATATAACTGTATCAGTTACACTTAAAGGTGGTACTAATCCTAGCGTATAACATCCTATATCGCCAGTAGCTATTACATCTTTATATTTAGAAACCGCATAGAATATTCCTCTATGGGGACATCCTGGACAAAGTACTGGTGGTCTAGATGGTGCCTTAATATCTGTATTATAAACCCCTTTGTTTTCTTCTTTTAATATAGCTTTTCTTATTATATCTGGATTTAATTCTTCGCAAATTGGAATAACTTCTTTTCCTATGCAAGAAATTCCCATAGCTTTGACTGCTGTTTCAATATATGGATCATTTTCTTCTATAATGTAAAGTTTTTCCACCTTTGAAGCAAAATTTCTAATCATCTCATCTGGAAGTGGATAACTATATCCTATTTTTAAGTAGGAAGCCTTGTCCCCAAAAACTTCTTTGGCATATTGATAGGATATACCACTAGTTATAATACCTATTTTAGTATCTCCCATTTCTATCCTATTTAAGAAAGTTTTATTTGAATACTGTCTTAATTTTTCTAGTCTTTCTTCAACTTCGTAGTGTTTTGCCTTAGAGTGAGCTGGTATCATTACATACTTTTTAACATTTTTCTCATAAGGTTTTACTCCTACTTCGCTTCTTTCACCTAGTTCTACTATAGATTTTGAGTGTGAAATTCTAGTGGTACTTCTAAACAACACTACTGTATCATATTCTTCACTTATTTTATAAGCTTCCCTCATATATTCTAAACATTCCTGGGAATCTGATGGTTCTATTAGAGCTATCTTAGCATGTGGTGCATAGTATCTATTATCTTGTTCATTTTGAGATGAATGCATTCCTGGATCATCTGCAGTTACAACTACTAATCCACCATTTACACCTTCATATGCCATGGTGAAAAGTGGGTCTGCAGCTACATTTAAACCTACATGCTTCATAGTACTTAAACTTCTTGCGCCACCTATAGCAGCACCTGAAGCTACTTCTAATGCCACCTTTTCATTTGGTGCCCACTCAGCATATACTCCTTCATATTTGGCAAGATTTTCAAGTATTTCAGTACTTGGCGTTCCTGGATAAGCTGAAGCTATAGTAACTCCTGCCTCGTAGGCTCCCCTTGCTATAGCCTCGTTACCTGACATTATAACTTTCATAATATTACCGTTACCAAAACCTTATAAAACTTTATAAAAAGATTATATAAGTATATAGTTTTGTTTCTTTCCTACTTCATAATGTCCGATTTTGCCCATTTTATAACCTCCTGCAAAGAGGTTAAATTGCGGCTACTTTCGTTTGTATAACACTCCATAGGCTTTGATATACTTTATAAGTATATTGGGTTATAACGATTACCCAGTTTAGTAAATCCTTTAGGTACATGAAAATAGATAACAAGTCAAAGATGCAGGTATATTTTGTGTCAGACAAGGAAGCAGGTTCCGCCGCTAGTAGAACTATCGGTGGGTTCTGCTGACGCAGTATGACGCAAAATAGACGAGCATACTGACTTGTTATTTATTTGAATGTGCCTTAGGTGATTATACTAAACCATAGTTTGCAAGGTTGTATGAAGCATTTTTATCTCTATCACAAGTAAATCCACATTTGCATTTATAAACCCTATCTGAAAGTTTTAAGTCTTTCTTGATGTTGCCACAATGACTACATGTTTTACTTGAAGGATAAAATGTAGGTACTTGAACAAATTTAATACCATACTTTTCACATTTATATTTCATCTGATTGATAAAAATATTAAACCCCTGCTCTGCTATTGCCCTTGATAAGTGCTTATTCTTCATCATATTAGATACTTTTAAATCCTCCATAACTATTCTATATGGTTTGGCTTTCACCATTTTGGAAGTAGTTTGGTGTATATGATTTAATCTAATATTTTTAAGCTTACTATGAAGTTTTTTAATCTTCTTTTCAAGTTTTGCAATGTTCTTAGTTTTTTGGTAACTCTCTCCCTTCTTATTCATAATATATTTTCTTGAACATTGTCTTTGAAGCCTTTTTAACTTTTTACTTAGTTTTTTAACTTTGTTTGTTTTATTAACATTCCTAGTGTCTAATTTATCTATATTTGTTATTGCTAATTGAGATATTCCTAAATCAATTCCTAAGCTAAAATTATTTAATTTAACAGTTTTAATATTATCTTCAATGCCTACTGAAAGTACCCATACTCTGCCATTAAAATGCACCCTAGGGTTTTTAAACTTTGTTACAGCAGTTAAATCTATATCATAATCTGATTTATATTTAACTTTACCTATCTTTTCAAGATTAACAAAGTTATCTTGAAAATAAATTTTTTCATATCTACTATAAAATCTAGGTTCTGATTTCTTCTTGCTTTTAAATTTAGGAAAACCTCTTCCATTAAAGAAATTAGTATATGCTTTATCTAAATCTCTAATACTCTCTTTAAGTGTTGCATTAGATACTTCATATAACCACTCATAACCTGCGGTATTCTTCAAAACAGTTAATTGTTTCCCTAAATCTATAACTGATAGTTTTTTACTATTAAATTTATAGCTATCTATTTGCTTGGCTAACGCCCAATTATAAACAAATCTCATACAGCCTATATGTTTATACATTAAAATTATTTGCTCTTGCGTTGGATATAGCCGTATATTTAATGCTTTTATCATGTTTTATCACCTCACTTTGCTATTTATATATAATTATGTTCAATAACTTATTTTTTATAATATTTTGAGGTGATTCTACTAGATAATTTTGAAGCCTATTAAAAAATAGTAGACTTTTATAAATTTTTAGAGTCTTTCTTTAACTGTTAATAAGCCCCCCTTAGAATTATTTTACAGCCAAAGCTCCCAGCGCTATAGAATACAATTTAGATTTCGCACTATCAGCTCTGGATACAAGTACTACAGGACATTTAGCTCCCACTATTATTCCTGCATTTTCTGCCCCAGCAAAGTATGTCAATGATTTTCCTAATAAATTACCTGCTTCTATGTTTGGAACTAATAATATATCTGCCTCTCCTGCTACAGAACTATGAATTTCTTTATGCTTTGCTGCCTCTTTAGATATAGCATTATCTAGAGCTAAAGGTCCATCTATGGTGCATCCCTTAATTTGCCCTCTCTTACTCATTTGACTTAATGCTGCAGCATCTAATGTTGCCTGCATCGATGGATTCACAACTTCCACTGCACATAATGGAGCTACCTTTGGATTATCTATTCCAAGAGCATTAGCAACCTTTACTGCATTATTTATAATTTCTATCTTATCCTTTAATTCTGGATATGGTACCATACCTCCGTCTGTTAAGAATATAAGTTTTGAATAGGTCTTTACTCCATAAATCATCACATGAGACAACAAGGTATTGCCTCTAAGATTAGCCTCTTTATTTAAAACTGCTTTTAAAAGTGGAGCTGTTCCAAGCATGCCTTTCATTATAAAATCAGCTTGTCCCTTTGATACAAATTCCACGGCCTTTGCTGCGGCTTTTATGATATCCTTTTCATTTACTATTTTTATATTGTCTAAACTATAGTTTTCTTCTTCACAAATTTGTTTTATTTTTTCTTCATCACCAACCAATATAGCATCAACTATATCTAGTTTTACTGCTTCTGTTACAGCCTCCAATACTGGCTTATCTTGGGCTACTGCTACAGATAAAGTTCTTTTTGAACCTTCTTTGGCCCTTTGAATTAGCTCTTCTAATCTAGTAATCACCCTTATTCCCCCTTCTCCAATTTTTAAACATCCAAACATACATTTATATGATTACTAATTTTTAAATCAATAATAGAGCAAATCTTTAGCTCAAGTTAAAGTTTTTACTCTATCTTAATCTTTTAAAATCATTATTTTGATTATAGAATATTTTCCGAATTTTTTAAAAATGCCTTTAATTCTAGTATAATATTTCAAATATTTTTGTCAATGCAATCTGCTAAAGTGCACCTTTTTTATTAAAGACACTATCAATATTACACTAGGAAATAATACTTGCATTATTATCTGATACACTACCCATAAATTTAAAAACTCATTAGCTTCCATAACACCTTTAAACATTAAATAGCTAAAATTTAACACTAGAAACATTGTAGGTACTAAAATGTCTCTATAATTTTCTAAATTAAACACACTTTGTATTCCTTTTGAAACCCCCAAAACGCAAAGAGAAAATTCTGTAAATTGAGTTATAATAAAAGCTACAGAAGCTATTATTTCTAATCTTTGAAATTCTCCCTTAAATACCATTCTTTTTATAGCTTCATAACTTGGATAATACTGAGTTGAATATATTTCCCCGCCTAAGAGCATTATTTGTACAATAATACCAGTTATAACTATAACTCCTGCTGCAATTAAAGGTTTAACAAATATGCAAGTATTTTTATCAGACTTCACACAATCACAGAAATTTAAAAATATTATTAATTCACTAAAAGGCAGTGCTACTATTTTTAAAGCCTGCGTACTTATTTTACCTAAGCCACTTTGAAAAACTGGCTGTAAATTTGCAGCATTCATTTGAGGGATTAATAGTAACCATGTAAAAAAAATAAATATTAATATACCTCTTATAAAAAATTGAACCCAATTAGCTAAAACATCAATACCTGCATTTAATATCCATATGCTCAATATCCCAATAATTAATATTGGGATAAACTTTGGAGTATAAAAAAGAGCGGTTAACTTAGCAAAATCTATAAAATCATTTAAAATATAAGCTCCTAGAAGAAGAGCATGAAAAATAACTATTATACTTAAAATTTTACCAAAAACTTTGCCAAAAGATATCTCCAATATGTTGAAAATATTTTTTCCTGGATATAAGTTCATTAATTTTCCATATAATATTACGACAGGTATACTCAAAACTAATGCTAAAGTTGCAGCTATCCAAGCATCCTGTTTTAACTCAGAGCCTATACCAAATATTAGAAAAGGGCCTAAAATATAAGTAAATACAAGCAACTGTAACTGCTTATTGGAAATAATATCTTTTTTCATAGAATCTATCCTCCCAAAATATTCTTTAATAGTTCAAAAAACTTTCCAATATATATCATAGGATCAGGTATATAAATCTTAAGAGCTATTAAAGAGCTAATTACAACACTTATAGACATTATAAAAATATATACTGGGATTTCTCGTTTTAAATCTTTATGCCATAATTTTGCTACATTATAACTAGAAATTGATACATAAAAACATATTACTAATACAATCATATTACTCTCTCACTTTTATATTTTGTTTATTTAATCCGCTATATTTTATATTCACATTTGCATACACCTTTATGTCCGTATCTTGGTATTTATCTTTCCATTTATTTCCTATTTTCCTCCATTCTTTAGGTACATCTTTTCTTATTAAATCTCCAAATCCCACTATGTCACTTTTGTATTCTTTTTGAAGCTTTTGTATTAATTCATTTGCATTTTTATCTATATATTCCTCTACCTGCTTTTTAAGTTTTTCTCTATTTTCCTTAGAAATATAATTCACTTCTTCTTCCGCTAATTCAGATATTGCTACATCTATATTTATATATGTACTTATGTATATTTTATTATTTTCTGTTTTTACCTTTAACTTTCTATTTGTATTCATAATTTCTAAACTTACATTATCCTTATTATGTAGTTCTATAGGAATTATAAATATTGGATTTTTCTCTCTTAATATTTGTAGAGTAACCGCCTCCTCTTCATTTAATTTACCTATCATTTTATCCTGTTTAAAAACAGCTGTTCCAAACACTTGAAAATATACTTTACTTTCTTGTTTAACTGTTTTAACCATAGGAGCAGTGGCATCAATCCCTTTGTTTGACAAATCACTTATAAATTTAAAACTCTCTACAGAATTATATTTTCCTATTTTATTAGAATTTTTAATGGTTTCCGCCAATTCATACGATATTATTTCATCTTCTATTTTACCCTTAGTAAGAATTTCAGACGCAGTATCCATTCCAGATATTAAAATCCACATATCATTTCTTACCTCTACATCTCTATTAATTAAATCTATAGCTGGTACTATTCCTTCTTCTGCAATTTCTTCACTTACTATAACAACTTTAGCATGAGATAGTTGCAACACTTTTCCTGTATTTTCAATAGCATCTCTAAGTGCTGAATGTATAGTTTTACCCCGACTTTGAACTATATCGGATTTTATAGCATTACTACCAATAGATGCTTCCATTATTTCTAAGGTTAATATATACTCATCCTTATCCTTATCTACTGCAAAACCTGCTACATATTTTACATCGTCCATTTCTGTATAATCCCAGCATCCACAAAAGACTATAGAAAAAGCTACCAACATAAATAAAATAATAATTTTACTTATACTATTTTTCATATTTCTATTCCTTCTCTTTAATATTATTTCTCATTCTTATGAAATCCTTAGATATAAATTTAGTTCTATATTTTAATAGCCACCAAGGCGCTCTTATGGTTGAATCTACTATAGTATATTTCTCTAAATTTGCTATCTTTAACATATATGGTATACCAAAGCTTTTTATAGACATTAAATGAATAAATAAGCCCATGCCCACAAATATCACCCCATATATTCCTAAGATTGATGCTGCAATTAAAAATATAAATCTTAAAGAAATTATTGCTGCTTTCATTTCATAAATAATCAATCCTGATATACCTGTAATACCTACAACAATTACCATAGGTGCACTTACAAATTTTGCGTTTACAGCTGCATCACCTAGAACTAAAGCTCCTACAATACTAACTGCTCCGCCCACATGCTTAGGGAGTCTAGTACCTGCTTCTCTTATTATTTCAAAAGTAACTAACATAACCATACATTCTATCACCGTTGGAAGAGGCACCCCTTCTCTAGCTAAATATATACTTAAAGCTAACTCAGTAGGAATTAATTCCTTATGAAATGTAGTAATTGCAACATAAATGCCTGGTGTAATTATAGTAATAATAAAAGCAATTATTCTTATAACTCTATTTATAGATGCAAATATAAATTGATCATAGTAATCTTCATTTACTTGAAAATATTCAACGAATAAAAATGGAAGAGTTAGCACTACAGGTGTACCATCACATAATAAAGCTATTCTTCCCTGTAAAAGTTTAGAAGCCACCACATCTGGTCTTTCAGTATTTCCAATAGTTCTAAAAGGTGATAATGGTGCATCATTTATACATTCTTGTATAACTGCAGTAGAAAAAATTCCATCTATATTTATATCATCTAATCTTTTTTCCAGTTCCATTAAAATTTTCTCATTAGCTATTCCCTCTACATAAGCTATACAAATTTTAGTCCTGCTTCTCACGCCTAATTCTCTGAACTTAAACTTTAAATCTGGTGAATTTATTTTTCTTCTAATTAAAGATAAATTTTTAATTATAGATTCATTAAATCCTTCCCTAGGTCCCTTTACAATAGTTTCAGAAGAAGGCTCCTCTATAGACCTAGTATCCCAACCTTTAGTATTAATAATTAAAGCTTTATCATAGCCATCTATAAATAATATAGAATCTCCATAAAGTAAATTATGAATTAATTCATCTACACTATTTACGCTTTTTATCTCATCTACCATAATGACTTGATCACTTATATGCTGTACTAGCTCCTCTTTCACTCTATTTAACCCTTGCTTATTATATTGATTTAAATTATATGTTGTAATTGGATATATAATATTTTCATTTATAGTTTGATTTTTTACCATTCCATCTATAAAAATTAGACAAAATTCTATAGAAGAATCTCTATTTTTAAATTTTCTATAAATTATAGTATCATCGTCCTTTAATATATCTTTCTGAAACAAATCTATATTTTTTTGAAGTGATTTATTTAAATTATACTGTTCAAGTACATTTTTTAGTGTTTTACTATTTTTATTATTTATTTGACCCTTTCCTCTACTATTTTTGTTCTGTTTGTTCCTTTTAAATTGTTTAAATAGCTTTTTCACTAAAATCACTTCCTTTTGCTATAAAATTCTACTTGATTTATTATTTGCAAAAAAGCTTAATATATTCAAATAATAAGAATATTGTGAAGCAATACATTGAAAAAAAATCTGATTTTAATTCCGTAATAAATGTGTAATTTGGGACTGTTCACAATACGCCAAGAACTTCTAAATGTCTCACAGTTAAAGCCCCTAAAGCTTTCAAACTCACTCGTTCCTCGTTCAAACATGAAAGCTTCTTAACGGGTCTTTAACTGTGAGACATAAGAAGTTCTAAGGCTAGTTCAATAGTCCCCAATTCCACATTTATTACTACATTAAAATCAGATTTTTAGTTTAATATGTTTATGGTTGGAGAGGAGAAGCCTACTAAAGGATGATTTTCCTCCACTACGTTACGGAAAATCTTTAATTTATAAAATAAATAAAAAGGCTCGCATAATCTTTTTTAGGCGTAGCCTTTCGTTCAATCTACAATATTAGTTACTAATATTATTTTTATTAATTGTGAGATAGAATTATTAACTTTGATTATATACTAATGAATAATTAATTATGAAAATACATTAATATGTAAGAGTTAATATATTTTGCCGTGAGGCATTGGTTTGTATAAATCTTAATTTGTAGGGTAGACCAGGTAATAAGTAAGAAGTAAAAAGTAAGAGTTAAGAATAAAACTCAAAGAGTTTTTTATAATTAATTTATGAATAAGTAACAAGAGAACAGCTAGTAAAAATAAGAGCTCTTGAAAAAATTTAGCAAAGCTGAATTTTCACTACAACTATTACTTCTTAGTTATTACCTATTACTTATCTACAAGTTCTTATTTATCTAACAATTAAAGTTATGTATTCTTATATATAAATCCTAATCATGCCTATGTATTTAGGCTGGCTATCGCCAATAAAAAATTTTTAAAGCGCTAAAAAAAACTATAACTATTCCATTTAATGAAATAGTTATAGTTTTTTTGCTATCCCATTTTATTTAATTAAAGATTTTCCGTAACATAGTGGAGGAAAATCCTCCTTCAGTAGGCTGTCTCCCCCATAAGTAATGTACGTATGAACCGAAAAATCTGTCTTTAAGGTAACAATAAATATATTTTTTTAGACTATTGAGCTAGCCTTAGAAATTCTTTGTTTTCAATTTCAATACCCGTTAAGAAGCTTTCTTGTTTGAGCGCCGTCAGAAGCGAGTTTGAAAGCTTTATGGGATTAAAATTTGAAAACATTAGAATTTCTTGGCGTATTGTAAGCAGTCTTAAAAAATATATTTATTGTGGACTTAAAGACAGATTTTTCTTATGGTACTTGCTTCACAATATATATTTTTAGTATATTATCCTATCACTTATTTCCTTTATAGAATTACATCCTGTAAGTACCATGGCAGACTTTAAGTCTTGCTTTAATGAATCAATATATAACTTAACCCCTTCCCTTTCTCCTCCAAAGGAAGCAGTGACAAAAGGTCTTCCTATAAGAACAGCATCTGCTCCTAATGCTATCATCTTTAATATATCTACTCCTGTTCTTACTCCACCATCTGCAAGAATAGTTACTTTTCCTCTAACTCTCTCAGCAATTTCTGGAAGTACATCTGCAACTCCTGGAGTTTGATCTAATACTCTTCCACCATGATTAGACACTACTATAGCATCTACACCTGCTTCTACTGCAAGTTCTGCCTCATCTGGTGTCATTATTCCCTTTAATATAAAAGGTAGCTTAGTACTTTTTACTATTTCTTTTATTTCATCTACAGTCTTTGGCATTACTGGCTTACCGTGAAGAGCTAGAGTTATAAGTCCACAGGCATCTATGTCCATACCTACAGCAAAAGCCCCAGCTTCTTCTGCCATTTTTATTTTTTCTATAACATTTTTATTTTCCCAAGGTTTTATTATGGCAATACCTTGTCCATTAGCTTTTTTTAATTGCTGAAGATTTGTAATTAAAAATGAATCCACAGCAGTATCCCCAACCATAGGATATACTCCTGCATCTAAACATCCATTTATAACCCAAGATATGTACTGCTCTTCAGTGTATTTTCCTCCCATATTTAAGGTAGTGCCCGACACCGGTGCTGCAAATACAGGTATATCCAATTTTTTGCCAAATAATTCTGCAGAGGTATTTGGATTCTTTGCATTGTGAATTACTCTCATATTAAGTTTGTATGAATCCAATGCTTCAATATTAATTTTAAAGGCATCTCCTGTACCTTTGCCACCCATACCAGGAACTTCTCCTGCACAAGCCTTTCCATTACATACTGGGCACACTCTGCAACTTCCATTTAAATTTTCCTTTGCATTTTTAAGCACTTCTTTATAATTCATATTTTCCATTCCTCGCTTTCTTACAAATAATAAACGACTTAACTTTCACACATAATTTTCAAGCTTTAAATTAGGTACATGAAAAGAAATAACAAGTCAAAGATGCTAGTATATTTTGTGTCAGACAAGGAAGCAGGTTCCGTCGTTAGTAAGACTATCGGCGGGTTCTGCTGACGCAGTATGACGCAAAATAGGCTAGCATACTGACTTATTATTTATTTGAATGTGCCTTAATAAACGTTTTTAATTTAAAATGTAAAATCAAGGTTAAAATTCTAAAGGAATTTCTTAAATTTAAATTTTAAAAACTCCTAAAGGAGTTTTATCCTTCATTCTAAATTTTCAATTCTCAATTTTCAATTACTTCTTCCGTAGTAACCTCTATACCATTTTTCAAAAGCAATTCTGCAGTAACTCCATTTCCCTTTATTTTATTACCTGTGAAAGTTCCATCATATATAGTACCACATCCGCAAGAAGGACTTTTAGCTTTTAATATAGCTTTTTTAGCTCCCACTGCCTTTGCTATCTTCAAAGTTTCATAAGCACCCTTTATAAACTCTTCAGTAGAATCTCCACCTTTTTCATTTATAAGCTTAGCTCTCCCCTCTAATACCTCTTTTCCAGTACCACCTTCTATTTCATGAGGTACTCTAGGGGTTGCAAGCCCGCCCAATTGTTCAGGACAAACAGGTATAGCCTTACCTTCTTTAACAAGCTTTAAAACCTTTTGGCTCAAATTATTTCCACCACTATACTTGCAATTTATTCCACAAAGACATGCACTCACAATTATCATAACTTCACCTTCTTCCTCCTTCCCTAGCACTCTAGCCCACTGGCCCACTATTTAAGGCCCACTAGTACTCTAATTCAAGGTCCTCTGGACAACTAGCACACTAATTTTAGGCTCACTTACAAACTATTTAAGCTCTACCACAGTAACTCCCGTTCCGCCTTCTCCATAGTTTCCTAATCTATAATTTTTCACATGAGGATGTTTTTTTAACATATCATTTATGGCATTTCTAAGCACTCCAGTACCTTTACCATGTATTACGCTTACCTCTGAAAGCCCTGCCATACACGCATCATCTAGATATTTATCTGTAGTAAACACAGCCTCCATTGCATCCATTCCTCTTAAATCTATGGAAGTAGCTACACTGGCTAGTCTTAACTTAGCTTCTCTTTTTTCCTTTGACTTCTTTATCTTCTTTTCTTCTTTACTTTCTTTTACGTATCTTAAATCCTCTAGCTTTACATTTATTTTTAATATTCCAGCTTGCACAAGAACTTCACCCTTGTTATCTGGTTTTGATACAACTACAACTTTTTGATTTAAAGAAGGTACAAATACCTCCTGTCCTTCTTCAACAGTAGTTAATTTTTCCCCTTTGTCTGATATAGTATTTTGTATTTTATCATCAACAGCTTCTAGTTTATCTTTAAGTTTCTTTCTCTCCTGTTCTAATTCTCTTCTTACATCTGAAGAGTATCCCTTTCTCTCTAGTTCTCTTATATTTTTAAGTATAGAATCTGCTTCTTCTTTGGCTTCTCTTACTAATCTTTTTGCCTCTCTTTGAGCCTCTATAAGAGCTTTTTCTCTAGTTTTATCTACTTTATATAGTTTTTCCTCATACTTTTCTTTTATCTTAGCTGCCTGAAGCTTAAGCATTTCTGTTTCCCTTGCATCTTTCTCTACTTTTATGCTTTTATCCTGAAGACTTTGAATTAAATCTTCAAATTGAAGAGAATCCTCAGCTATTTTCTCCTTTGAACTTGTTATTATATAATCAGGTAAACCCAATCTTCTTGAAATTTCAAAAGCATTAGACTTTCCAGGTATGCCTATTAGAAGTCTATAAGTTGGTCTTAAAGTTTCCACATTAAATTCCACAGATGCATTTTCCACCCCTGGTGCCTTTAGGGCATAACCTTTTAATTCGCTATAGTGTGTAGTGGCCACTATTTTACTTCCTCTATTTTTAAGTTCATCAAGTATTGCCACTGCAAGAGCTGCTCCCTCTGTAGGATCTGTTCCTGCACCCAGCTCATCAAATAATACAAGAGAGTTTTCATCTGCCTTATCTATAATGTTAACTATATTAGTCATATGAGATGAAAATGTAGATAAACTTTGTTCTATACTTTGTTCATCTCCTATATCTGCAAATACCTCTTTAAAAAATCCTATAGTTGAATTATCCTTTACAGGGATCATAATTCCACTTAAAGCCATAACTTCTAGCAGTCCTACTGTTTTCAATGTAACTGTCTTACCTCCAGTGTTAGGTCCTGTTATTACTAATGAAGTAAATTCCCTACCTAAATATACATCATTAGGTACCACTATATCTTTGCTTATAAGAGGATGTCTTGCCCAAATTAAATCTATTACTCCCTCTTCACTTACTATAGGACTTGTGCAGTCATATTCACTAGCAAATTTAGCCTTTGCAAATATAAAATCTAACTCCCATACAATGTCTCCATTATTTCTTACTGCCACTATAGAATCATATATTCTAGAAGATAACATAGCTAAAATTCTTTCAATTTCAGCCGTCTCCTTTAACCTTAATTCCTTTATTTCATTATTTAAATGAACAAGTCCCATAGGTTCTATAAATAATGTAGCTCCTGAAGAACTTTGATCATGTACAAGTCCTTGCACTTGTCCTTTATGTTCTGCCCTTACTGGAAGTACATATCTATCACCTCTAATAGTATATAAGTTATCCTGTAAGTATTGAGAATAATTTCTCATCATAGAACTAACCTTATCCTTAACAGAAAACTCTTTATCTTTTAGTTTTTTTCTAATAGAGTATAATGCTGAGCTGGCTCTATCGGCTATTTCTTCTTCTCCTATTATAGCATTAAAGATTTCATCCTCTATATTTTTAAGAGGTATAATTCCTATGCATATGTCTTCTATTACTCTATAACCTTCTTCATCTTCTTTATGATATATATATTCCTTAAATCTTCTAGCACATCTAAGCATTTGTGCTATTTTAAGGAGCTGACCTGGCATTAAAGACGCTCCCTTAGATGCTCTACTTATAGCTTCCCTTACATCATAAACCCCTTCGAAAGGCGGAGCGCCTTTTCTTACTAGGAGTTGGAAAGCTTCTTTAGTTTCTTCTAAATGTTCTCTAACTTCATACACATTATCATAAGGCTGTAGCTGGTCTATAATAGATTTAGCAGCTGCAGTACTTGTAAACTTTTTAACCATATCCTTTATTTTCTGATATTCTAAAACCCTAAGCGATTTCTCATTCATCTTTCTATCCTCCTACTCGTTTTGAAAATTTCCATAACAGTAACTAACACACTTAATACTGGCACGCTAGCCAACTATCACTGGCCCTCTAACACCCTAGCACACTATTATTCCACTCCTCTTCTAAAGTGCCCTCTAGTATAATTATTAAACTCCCCTTGCCATATTCCTTCATTAAAGCTCTTTAGAACTTTGCAGACTTCTTCATAATTTTCATCAATAAAATCTATCCTAAAATATTTTATACCTATTTTCTTAAGACTATCTAAATTAGGAATCAAATTACTACTTACACTATTATATATATGGCTTCTACAGAAATTATCTGTAATTATAGGGAATTCTGCTCCAGTTCTATCCTTTATTACAAAGCTTCCACTCTTACATTTTCCATTACATTTTTTATCACTACTCATTCCCCCCATGACACTTCCTATAGGACAATATTGACTTACCATAAGCTCTGTCTTTCCATAAATAACGTATTGCGCTGTTATATCTGCATTTTTTATTATGTCTTTTATTTCTTCCCTGTTTAATTCTACACTTAAAGCACATATATCCAACAAATTATCATAAAAATTCAGTGCTTTACTATTAAATATATTGAGCTTATAATCGCCTATTATGGAAGTTCTGCGTTTAAATTTATTAATTATACCTAAATTAGCTGTTATAATACCTAGTATTTTATCTAAATTCTTTTCTATATAATCGCAAGTCTTGATAAATTCCCCCTCTTTTAATATATTAGGTATTTTTAAATAAACCTTTTGACCTAAACTTTCTAAATTGAATTTTTCATTTTTTATAAATGCATCTACGCATATACTTTTTATATGCATATCTAAAGCTGCCTTTAACTGTTCCTTTGTAGAAACTAAAACCAGACACTGGTCAACATTTTTCACTTCTGCTTCATTTTTACCTGTTTTTTTATCTATTTTCTCATCTGTTTTCCCGCCTATGTTTTTATGTTCATTTACGACTTCAAATAGCTTTTCCCTAGAATTTGCTTCTTTAATATTATCATATATCTCCTGCACTAGTTCACGTCTCACATTATTTATAGAAGACATGGGCATAAACCCTTCCTCATAACAGGAAAATTCCACTGGTGAAAACTCAAAAGGTGTATCCTTAGTTTTACAAAGATTTTCTATAATTCTTTGCTGATCTAGCGGTCTTTTTAGTGCCTTTTGCACCATATCTCCTGTAATTTTTATTTCTTTTCCATTAAACTCTGTGCTTATTTCTATTTTCTCACCTATTTTAAACTTAACTTTTAACGGCATTTCCACTCTCTTGCCATAGGGATTCCTATAGTAAAGACTTAAACTTTCTAAAAGCTCTACATTAGAAGTTTTATAAAGAGTGTCCCCATTTTTATAATTGTAAGGGAATATTTTAACCACATCCCCTTTATAGGCTTTTTCTACACTCTTTCGATTTTTAATTATTTTGGATACTTTAAAACCCTTATGCCTAAATCTAACTCCATCCTCCACCTTCAAATCTTCTTGAAGTACAACAAATCCAGTATTATCACTTTTCCCTAATAACACTCCTGTATTTTTAGGAAAATTATATGCCATCATGTCTTTTCCTTCATTTTTAAACATATACCCCTTAGAAAAACCTTCTCTATTAAAAAGCTGCATAAGCTTATTTAAACCAGAGTTTACATATTCTTTATCTATATAACCTTTTTCATATATGCTATCCAAAGCATTTCTATAAATACTCACCACTCCAGCCACATATTCAGGTCTTTTCATTCTTCCTTCTATCTTTAGTGATGAAGTTCCACTATGAACTAATTCCTTTAAAAAATCTAAGCTGCATATGTCTTTTGGGCTTAAAAGATATGCTTTTTTTTCTTCTCCTGTAATCTTATTTATAATATTATAAGGAAGTCTGCATGGCTGAGCACACCTACCTCTATTTCCACTTCTTCCTCCTATCATACTACTCATAAGACATTGTCCGGAATAGCATATGCAAAGGGCCCCATGAACAAAAATTTCTGTCTCTATATTTAAATCTTTCGATATATATTCAATCTCCTTAAGGGACATTTCTCTAGCTAAAACTACCCTCTCTACTCCTAAAGAGCACATAAGTTTTGCCCCTTCTCCATTATGTACCGTAGTTTGGGTAGAAGAGTGCACTGGAAAGCCTGGAAACTTATCCTTAATAATTTTTATAACTGCCATATCTTGAACTATAAGGGCATCTACCCCTATATTATATAAAAATCCTATATAATCCGTAAGCTCTTTAAGCTCTTTTTCTTTAATCAAAGTATTAACTGTTATATAAACCTTTACCCCATAAGCATGACAATAATTTATTGCATTTATCATAACTAATTCATCAAAATTAGAGGCATAGGCTCTTGCGGAAAATTTATTTCCTCCTAAATATATCGCATCTGCTCCTGCCTGTACTGCTGCATATAAACTTTCTAAACTTCCTGCTGGCGCTAATATTTCTATTTTTTTTTTCTGCATCCATTAAAATCGCTCCTAATATGTAATGTTATATTTATTATACACTAAATAACAAGAGCTTACTAAAAGAACAGTTAAAAAGCCTATGAAATTTTAAATTTCATAGGCTTTTTACAAAATTATTTATCTCTACCTTGAGTATATGCGTATTTAAACTCTCTAACTCCAAATAAAGGATTCATTAAATTCTTAACATATTTATAAACATACATATTTCTCTTAGTATATAACTTTGGTGCTACAACTGCTTCATCATAAAGTAGAATTTTTTCTGCTTTCTTATATAATTCTAATCTCTTGTTTACATCTAAAGTTGTTCTAGCTTCCTTAACTATTTTATCATATTCTTTACTCTGCCATCCAGTTGGTATCATATCTGCGCCTGTTATAAATAAATCAAATAAAGCACTTGGATCATTGTAATCTGCACCCCAAATTAATCCTGCCATCTGATAATCATATTCATTTATTCTTTTTTGGAATACTGGCCATTCAACATATTCTGATTTAACATTTATTCCTAATATTTTTTTAAACATTTGTTGATCGTATTCTGCACCAGTCCTGGTTCCTTGATTAGTACCTGAATATAATATAGTCATTGTTAATTTTGATGGATCTGAATCCATACCTAATTCTTTTAAACCTTTAATAAGGAGAGCTTTAGGATCAGGATTATCCTGCTTTAATTTTTTTACTGGTTCCTCATTGGCCATCTTCCTATATTCGCCATTAGCTCCTATTTGAACCTTTGGAGGACACCAACCGTAACCTGGCTCATATTGCCCATGGAATATAACTTTAGCTATATCTTCTCTGTCCATAGCTATAGAAAATGCTTTTCTAATATTTACATTTTTAAATAATTTATCTTTGGTATTAAAAAATTCAAAACTTATATCTGGGTTATATCCCTTTACTATATTAAATTTATTAGTATTATCTAGTTTCTTTATCCACTCTGGTTTGCTTACTTCTAAAGCATCTATAGATCCATTATACACAGAATTAGCTGCTGAATTTCCATCCTTTATCATTTTTAAATTTACTTTTTCTAATTTTACTGAATCCTTATCCCAATAGTCTTTATTTTTCTCTAATACTATTTCACTACTGTGTACCCATTTCTTCATAACAAAAGGTCCACAAAATGCAAGCTTCTCTAATTCAGTACCATATTTTTCTCCATGCTTTTCAATTAAATCTTGTCTTTGAGGTAGCATTACTCTAAAATATGATAAACCTAAGAAATATGAGCATGGACTTTTTAATTCAAATTTTAGTGTCTTATCATCTATTGCTTTTACCCCTATTGAATCCTCGCTTCCTTTGCCAGCCATGTACTCATCTGCGCCTTTTATTGGTGATAGTAAAAATGCATAAGGTGAACCTGTCTTTGGGTTAAGTGTTCTCTTTATGCCGTATTCAAAATCCTTTGCTGTAACTTTTTTTCCATCAGACCACTTATTATCTCTCAAACGAAAAGTCCATTCTGTTCCATCATCATTACTTTCCCATTTTTCTGCTGCTGCTGGTTTTATAACGTCATTTCCATTTTTATCTTGTTCAAGTCTTGTAAGCGGTTCAGTAACCTCTTTCAATATTTGATAAGAAACATCATCATTACCTACAGAAGCATCTAATGTTTTTGGTTCTTCACTGACTATTAAATTTAAATATTGATCCTTATCTATTTTCTCTCCATTTGAAGCAGTTTTACTTTCTTCATCTTTACTGCCACATCCTACTAAAGCTGTAGAGAAAATTAAAGTTGTTCCTAATACTAAAGATATTAGCTTTTTACTTTTCAATTTATATCCCCCCAAGTAAATTTAATTCTATTTTTGAAAACCTTTTCTAAAAGGTATAAAAAAAAGTAAGTAAATATTACTTAATTGTAAAATAATTTAGTAATAATGACATTTGAGTACACATATTAACAATAAATTAGCCTTAAGGTTAGGAAAACCTTTTCTATATAGATAATACTACTTATATTTAAATATGTCAATATTGATATTCACATCTCAAAACTTTCCAATAAAAATTTTGTCTCTACTGACTTTATAAGCATCCTTTTTAAGTTAGTTACTCAAACTTTCGCACATAAAATTCAAACCCTACATTAGATTAATAAGGGTTTTTAATTTTAAATTTAGAATGTAAAATAGGAATTTATAGAGTAGGTAAAAGGTAAGAAGTAAAAAGTAAGAGTGAAAAGGTAAGAACTAATAGGTAAAAAGTAAAAGCTCTTGAAAAAATTCAGCAAGGCTGAATTTTCAGCACAACTATTACTTATTACCTATTACTTGCAAATTAATTATAAAAAACTCTCTGAGTTTTATCCTTAACTCTTACTTCTTAGCTCTTAGCTATTACCTACTACTTACCTGCAAATTTCAAATTATAGTTAATTTCTAAAAGAGTTTTATTTTTCATTTTAAATTTTATATTTTTATTTTATGACTGCAAAAGTTGAATTAGTTATATACAAAACTATTGTAAAAAGGCTGCTTTAATAATAGAATTTTTTAATACGCTAAACTTATAATATGATTATCCCACAAAAAGTATTACATTACTTAAATTATAAAATCAAACTTCAAATATTTTCATTTTATATTATTCAATGTATATAAATATCCTTCATATACTTTTTTAATACTATCGCTCCAATTATAATGTTTTTTTACATATTCTTTTAAAGTGTCATCTTTCTTTTTATATATAGCTTTTTCTAAAGCCTCTAGTATAGTTTTCTCCTCATAAGGATTACAATAATAAGCCATATCCCTAAAATACTCTGTAGCACATCCTTCACTGGTAGATACTATATTGCACCCACTAGCAGCTGCTTCCAATGATGACATTCCTGGTTTCTCCACAAAACTAACTAATGCATGCACCTTTGCAAATCTATAAGCATTATATATATTGTAACTGTCCATAAATCCTAGGTACACTACATTTTTATATTTTATACATCTTTTAAAATATTCCTTATTTTTAACTTTTCCAATTATAACTAATTGAACTCCTAATTTTTCACATAGTCTTGCTAACATTAGCTGATTCTTTTTAGGTGATATTCTTCCAACACAAAGTACATACTTGTTTAACTTATATCTTTCTCTAAAATTATATAATGGTATATCTTCATGCTCTACTTCTACACCAGTATACACAACCTCTACCGCATCACCACATATTCCAAATTCCCTTATAAGTAATTCCTTTTCCATATAGCTATTTGCAAATACCCTATCACAGCTTTTTAATATCTCTTCTCTATATAAATTAGATTTCTTCCATAAATTTAATTTTTCATCATCCTTTTTATACAAATAGTATTTCTCTATATCCCAATAAATAGGTGATATTACTACCGGTTTTTTAAATCCATGAGCAATTTTGTAATACTTATATATTTCACCTACCCTGGTTAAATTGAATAAATGAATAATATCATATTGTGAATAATCACTTATATGTCCATTATCTATATGCACCTGTACTCCATTTTCTTTGAGGTATTGGTAAGTTCTTAGTACCTGTTTTGAATCTCCTTCAAAATTTCTCATGTAATCTTCTCTTGTGCATAATAATACTTTCATTATGCCCTCCCCCTATTAAGTTTATCTTTTAAATATTACTATGCAAAGTAAAAAATAAATATCACAAAAAAATACTACCCTAAATCTTTTACTAATTTAGGATAGCATTTTAATCAACTACTTTTTTCTACACTTACTTTCATTTCCTTTTTAGCCTTAGCTAGGCCTATTTGGCTTTCTAAAAGCTTATTTTCCAAATTAATTATTTTGTATTTAGCAGAATGTATTTGGAATTTCAGCTCTTTATTTTCTGCCTTATACTTATTCCTATCAGCTAAATAACTTTTAGCACTTTCTTCTAGTATAGAAATCTGATCATTTAGATTTTCTATTACTTGCTCATGTTTTTCTATTTCCTTTTGATCACTACTAGAGCTTAACCTATTTTGAAGTTCAGAATTATACTCCTCCAAATGTGTGATTTGCTTTTTAAGATATTGTATTTGATCCTTTAAAAGCTCCTCATTCTTTTGAATATCCTTTGTTTTTTGAAGAAGTTCATTATATATGCCTTCTATCTTAAACCTTTCATCCACAGAATTCAATGCCGTTAATACTGCTGCAGCAGAAACACTTAACTTTTCATTGTTATCCATCAAATCCTGCATTTTGTTATCTACATAAGTAGCTACTTGCTGCAAATACTCTTGACATTCTTCACCTTTTAAGTTGTATTCTAAACCATTTATTTTAACCGTAATAGTATTCATTTAAACACCCTCTTAGATAAAGTGAATCTTATTTTTTTCAAATAATATTATCCATATTTTATTATATTGTATCATATATTTATGGTATATAAAACACTAATAAGGGTTTGCAATGAATTTTTATCTTAATTCTGCACCTAATTTATACTCTAGAGATCTAAGTATTTTATCATGAACCTTGTTAACTTCTTTATCAGTAAGAGTTCTATCCTCTAATCTATAAATTAAAGCATATGCTACACTCTTCTTGCCTTCAGGTATTTGCTTACCTTGATATACATCAAATAATCTGTAGCTTTCTAATAAGTTTCCACCTTGTTTCTTAATTATATCTTCTATTTCTTGAACTAATACCTCTTCATTTATTAAAACAGCTAAATCTCTTGTTACTGCTGGGAATTTTGGAAGTGGCTTATATTTTCTTTCTAATGCTGCATTTTTAAATAATATATCTAAATTCAACTCTGCCACATAACATCTTTCATTTACTTCATAGTTTTCGCATACATCCGGATGTATTTCACCTAAAATACCTAAACATTCTTTTCTCACATATAAAGCAGCTGTTTTTCCTGGATGGAAGGCCGTATTTTGATTTTCACGCTTAAATGAAGCTTTTTTCACGCCTAAAACTTCTAGTACATTCTCCACTACACCTTTTAAATGGAAATAATCTACCTCACCATACATTCCTATAGTAAGTATATTTCTCTCCTCTGGTAAATTATTTTCGTCTTCATTAGCTATATAAACTTTTCCTATTTCAAATAATCTAACCTTATCATTACTTCTTGTATAGTTTCTTTGCAAAGATTCCATTATAGAAGCTATGGTAGTAGTTCTCATTATACTGTAGTCTTCGCCTAAAGGATTCTTAATTGTAACAACTTTTCTAAGCTCACTATTTTCTGGTAGCAATATTTTATTAAATATTTTAGGACTTACAAATGAATAGCTTATGGATTGATTTAATCCACTAGAAATTAAAGCTTCTATAACTTTATCCTCTAGTTTTTGTCTTATATTTTTACCAGCCTTTGCAGTTTCACTAGATGGCATAGTACTCTTTACATTGTTATAGCCATATATTCTAACTATTTCTTCTGCTACATCTTCTTTTATATTTACATCAGATCTAAAAGTAGGTACTGTTATATGAAGTATATCTCCATTAATAACTGTATTTAAATCTAATCTGTCTAGGTATTCTTTCATACTTTCCTTTGGTATATTTGTGCCTAAAAATTTATTTACCCAATTATAGTCTACATCTAAAGTATGTGGCTCTGCTTTTTCGTTATATACATCTATTGTTCCTTCTAGAACTTCTCCTGCACCTAATTCTTCTATAAGGTGACAAGCCCTATTCATAGCAATCTCTACTAGGTTAGGATCTAAGTCTTTTTCAAATTTAGATGAAGATTCTGTTCTTAAAGCTAATTTTTTAGAAGAATTTCTTATATTAACTCCATTGAAATTAGCACACTCAAATATTATTTCTGAAGTGTCCTCTTTAACTTCTGAGTTTAATCCACCCATTATACCTGCTAATGCAACAGTTCTATTTCCATCCTTTATACAAAGCATACTACTATCTAATTTTCTTTCTTCTTCATCTAAAGTAGTAAACTTTTGGTCATCCACAGCTTTTTCCACAACTATTTTATTTTCTTCTATGTCTCTTCTATCAAAAGCATGCATTGGCTGACCTAATTCAATCATAACAAAGTTAGTTATATCAACTATATTGTTTATAGGTCTAACCTCAGCCTCTAAAAGTCTTTCCTGCATCCATGAAGGTGATGGCTGTATTTTAATATTTTTAACTCCTCTGGCCATATATCTTCTACAAAGCTCATCTTTAACTTCTACTTTTAAAATATCGTTTATATTTTCGCTACATTTACTAGTGTAATCTAATGAAGGTGCTTTATAACTTACACCTAAAGTAGCTGCAGTTTCCCTAGCCATGCCTAGTATGCTAAAGCAATCTCTTCTATTAGAAGTAATTTCAAAATCTATTAAAGCACTAGTCATATCGACTACTTCCTTAATATCCTTTCCTACTGGAGTGTCCTGTGGAAGTATCATAAGTCCATAAACAGGCTCATCTCCTGCTATGCCCAATTCTTCTTCTGAACAGAACATACCATTTGAAACTACTCCTCTTAATTTACCTTTTTTGATTTTAAGCCCACCATGTAATGTAGAACCATGTAGAGCTGTCGGCACCACATCCTGCTCTTTCATATTTGTAGCAGCTGTAACTATTTGTATAGGTTCTTCCTTTCCTATATCTACAGTACATATAGAAAGCTTATCTGCATCTGGATGCTTTTCTATCTTTACTAATTTTCCTGTAACAACCTTTTGTATTTCATCTCCAGTTACAATAAGCTCCTCAACCTTTGATCCTGACATAGTCAATCTATCTGCTAACTCTTTTGGTGAAACATTTATATCTACATAATCTTTAAGCCACTTTACTGGTACTAACACTCTAATCTACCTCCTATTATTAATTTCCAATCTTTTATTTGTTCCCCAATCACCACTGTCTGTTCTAGAGTTTTTAGGTAGTAATTAGATTACAAACTTCTAATGAATAATTTATTAGAATTGATCTAAAAATCTCATGTCACTTTCATAAAGAAGTCTTATATCATCTATGCCATATTTAAGCATAACCATTCTATCTAATCCAAATCCAAAGGCAAATCCACTGTAAACCTCTGGGTCTATACCACAATTTCTTAAAACCTGTGGATGAACCATTCCACAGCCTAATATTTCTATCCATCCACTGTTTTTGCATACTCTACAGCCTTTACCACCGCATACAAAACAAGTAGCGTCCATCTCTGCTGAAGGTTCTGTAAATGGGAAATGATGTGGTCTAAATTTGGTTTCCATTTCATCACCAAACATTTTTTTTACAAAAGTTTCCAGAGTCCCTTTTAAATCAGCAAAAGTTATGCCCTTATCTATTACAAGTCCTTCTACCTGATAGAAAATTGGTGAATGGGTAGCATCTAGGTCATCTGAACGATAAACCTTACCAGGAGCAATCATCTTTATAGGTGGTTTTTCATTTTCCATAGTTCTTATTTGTATAGGGGAAGTTTGAGTTCTAAGTACTACATTATCATTTATATAAAAAGTGTCCTGCTCCCCTCTCGCTGGATGGTCCTTGGGAATATTTAAAGCTTCAAAATTATAATAATCTTTTTCTACCTCTGGGCCCTCTTCAATAGCAAAACCCATAGATATAAATATATCTTTTATATTCTCCAGAGTTAAATCTAAAGGATGCCTCTTACCAACCCTTTGTTTTTTTCCTGGCATGGATATATCTATTACTTCATTTTGAAGTCTCTTTTGTTTTTCTACATTTTTTATATCCTCTGCTGCCTTAGTAATTAAATTATCTATGCACTCTCTAACCTCATTTGCTAATTTACCTACAATAGGTCTCTCTTCTGAAGAAAGTTTTCCCATGCCTCTTAAAATAGAAGTTAACTCTCCTTTTTTACCCAAATATTTTACTCTTATAGTTTCAAGTTCATCTTTACTTACAACTTTCTTTAGTTCTTCTAAAGCATTTTCTTTTATTAATTGAAGATTCTCTTTCATTTTTTTCTCTCCTTTCAATAATATCTTATACGCCAAGGTAAAATTTCCCTTGTAATGACTCCATTTGTGCATAGTACATAAGCTACATATAAACAATATAGTATGTAATATTTTGCAATAAAAAAACGCCCCTAAAAAGGGACGAATATATCCGCGGTACCACCCTGATTGACTTTTTACAAAGTCCTCTCAATATTAATAACGGTTAAATCCGCTAACCACTACTATAATTTCGCAGTTAGAACTCCGAAGTGAACTTCAATATAGAATATAATTAAAAAAAACTCTCAATCCATGGTTTTTTCTCCCTGTAAACATTTCTATATCTACTCTCTTCATCACTGTTTGTAAATATACTATTTTAAGTTCATAAATTACTATACCATAAATTCAAATAGATTATCAAGTGTACTTTTGTGTGTATATTTTAAAATCATATGAAACTATTTTAAAATATTTTGTTTTATTGTTTTAGAAATTCATTTATTCTTTTGCCTTAAAAATTCATACATCATTATAGAAGCTGCCACTGAGGCATTTAAGGATTCAGCTCCACCTGGCATAGGTATCTTAACTTTAATGTGGGACATATTTACTATTTCTTCACTTATACCATTACCTTCATTACCCACAATGAAAATCCCCTTTGAGGGTAAATCCACCTTATAAAAATCTTCACTTTCATTGTCTAAATAACTAGCTACAAGTTTAAATCCTTCACTAACCAGTTCCTTTACTATTGTTAAATCCCTATCTTGAATAACAGGTATATTAAATATAGAACCCATAGTAGAACGAAGGGTCTTATCATTGTATATATCCACAGTGCCCTTAGTAACTATAACTCCTAAAGCTCCTACTGCATGAGCTGTTCTTATTATAGTACCCATATTTCCCGGATCCTGTATTCTATCTGCTAATAAATAAATTCCTTCCTTAGAATTAATTTTAACCTTTTCATTTTTAACTACAGCTATTATTCCTTGAGGATTATCTGTATTACTTATAGACCTTAAAACCTGTTCTGATATGACTATAGCAGTTTTAGATTTTAAATTCAAATCTTCACACATTTTTTTCCATTTATTTATGCATTTATCAACAATAAATATTTGTTCTACTGTAAATGAAGATTTTATTGCTTCTTCTACAAATCTAAATCCTTCTACTAAAAAACTTTCTTTTTCTTCTCTATGCTTTTTATCTTTTAATTTTTTTACCTCTTTTATTATATTATTATCCTTACTTCTTATTATATCCAAAGTTCTGCACCTCAGCCTATTTTATTATGTTTTCTAATCTATTTATATCCTCGATGCTTCCTATAGCTACTATAATATCTCCTTCTTCTATCATATCATCTGCTGAAGGGGATATATCTATATAACTTCCTTTTTTAATAGCCATTATATTTATTCCATATCTAGACCTGACATTTAACTCTACTAAGCTCTTGCCATGCCATTCCTTTGGACTTGCTATTTCTGCTATACTATATTCTGATGAAAGTTCAATATAATCTAATATATTTGATGATACTAAATTATGGGCAACTCTAACTCCCATATCTCTTTCAGGGAATATAACTCTATCTGCTCCTATTTTATAAAGAACTTTAGCATGCAATTTGTTATTAGCCTTAGCTATTATATGTTTTACACCTAATTCCTTTGCTAGCAAAGTAGCCATAACACTAGACTGCATATTAGAACCAATGCTTACTACAGCCACATCAAAATTTTTAATTCCTAAAGCATTAAGACTATTTTCATCTGTACAATCTGCTTGAACTGCATGAGTTACTTTATCAGCTATTCCTTGTATTACATCTTCATCTGAATCTAATGCCAGCACATCATTACCTAATTTATAGAGAGTTTCGGCAACAGAAGTTCCAAATCTTCCAAGCCCTATAACTACATATTGTTTTCCACTCATAAGAACACCCCTATCCAACTAATATTTTATCTTCAGGATATTTAATAGAACTTTTCTTTTTGTTTTTAGCTAATGCCAATGCTAAAGTTAAAGGACCTACTCTTCCTGCATACATAGTCAAAGCTAAAACTATTTTCCCTATTGTTGTAAGTTTAGAAGTAAGTCCTAAAGTAAGACCTACTGTACCAAAAGCTGAAGTAGCTTCATATAACAAATACTCAAAAGGAAATCCTACTTCTGTTATTGATAAAATCATAGTTACTGTTATTACCAGCCCTAAACTTATTACTACAATAGAAAAAGCTCTATAAATTATTTCTTTATTTATTCTCTTTTTAAATATTTCCGTTTCCTCTTTTCCTCTTATAACAGAAACAACTGTCATAAGAAGTACTCCCATAGTAGACGTCTTTATACCTCCAGCTGTAGATCCTGGGGAACCACCCACGAACATTAATAATATCGTTAAAAATATACCTGCTGTACTCATATCTGCCGTAGATATGGAGTTAAAGCCCGCCGTTCTTGGTGTTACTGCTGCAAAGAACGAACTTAACATCTTTTCTAAAATACCTTTACCTTTTAAAGTTCCTGGATTGTTGCTTTCAAATAAAAACATCAGTATAGTGCCACCAACTAATAAAATTGCAGTAGCAGTAATTACAACCTTAGAATGTAATGATATCTTTCTTCTACGCTTATAATTATATAGTTCTGCCCACACAAAGAAACCTAAACCCCCTATTATTACTAGGAAGGATATGGTCATTATTACAACAACATTATTAGAATAGGGTATTAAACTATTTCCTGTTAAATCAAATCCAGCATTACAAAAAGCTGATATGGAATGGAATATACTGAAGTATATACCCTTTCCCAAACCATATTCTGGTATGAATTGTGTAGATAAAAGCAATGCACCCATAGATTGAATAAAAAAAGTGAAGAAAAGCACATATCTAGCTAGCTTCACTATACCTTGTAATGAAAAAGAATTCATAGCTTCTTGCATTACTAATCTTTCTTTTAAAGTAATTCTTTTACCAAGTATCAAAGCTATCATTGTAGCAAAAGACATAAAGCCAAGCCCACCAATTTCTATAAGCAGCATTATTACAGTTTTTCCAAAATAGGTCCAATGTGTACTGGTATTCACTGTTACAAGGCCTGTGACACATACTGCTGAAGTAGATGTAAATATACAATCTATAAAAGGTGTCCTGGTTCCACTTGCTGATGCAATAGGTAAATTTAAAAGAATAGCACCCGTCAATATAACTATTGCAAATCCAATAGCTAATATTTGTACAGGAGTAAATTTAGGTTTATTTTTTAATATTTCCGACATTATCTCACCCCGATTTTATGCCTATGAATCAATTTAAGCTAATAATTATTCTAACATTATATCATTTAATATAAGTTTGTCAAAATTCTAAAATATACTTTTATACCTTTATATAATAAAAAAATGCGACTTCATGCCGCATTTTTATATTATAAACTTTGTTTTGCTACTTCTACCAATTCAGCAAATGCCTTTGGATCATTTATAGCTATTTCAGAAAGCATCTTTCTGTTCATATCTATTCCTGCAAGCTTTATTCCATTCATAAATCTTGAGTAAGAAAGACCATTCATTCTAGTAGCTGCATTTATTCTTGCTATCCATAACTTTCTATAATCTCTCTTCTTTAATTTTCTTCCTCTATATGCATCTCTTAATGCTCTTATAACTGATTGATTAGCAACTTTAAATAATTTACTTCTTGAACCGTAGTATCCTTTTGCAAGTTTTAATACTTTTTTATGTTTTTTACGAGCATTTACCGCTCTTTTAACTCTTGCCATCTTAAAAACCTCCTTCTGCTTTAAGCTCTAAACTATAGATATGGTAATACTTTCTTCATTACTTTTTCTTGTGATTCAGATACGTATGAAGTTTGTCTTAAATTTCTCTTTGTTTTAGAGCTCTTTTTAGTTAATATGTGGCTCTTGAAAGCCTTAGCTCTCTTTAATTTTCCTGTTCCTGTCTTTTTAAATCTTTTAGCTGCGCCTCTATGAGTTTTCATTTTTGGCATACTAAACTCCTCCTCTCAATTATGCTCTTTTTGGAGCTAAAACCATAATCATGTTTCTTCCTTCTAATTTAGCTTCCTTTTCTTTTACACAAACATCTTCTAATATTTTGTAAAAATTATCTAATATTTTACGTCCTATATGTGAATAATCAGCTTCTCTTCCTCTGAATCTAACTGTTACTTTAACCTTATTTCCAGCCTCTAAGAACTTTCTTGCATTCTTTGCTTTTACTTCCAAATCATGCTCTTCAATTTTAGGACTTAATCTTACTTCTTTGACATTTATGACATTTTGCTTCTTCTTAGCTTCTTTTTCTTTCTTGGATTGTTCGTAAATAAATTTGCCATAATCCATTATTCTGCATACTGGTGGATTAGCATTTGGCGAAATCATAACTAAATCCATTTCCTTTTCCTCTGCTATAGTCAAAGCTTCTCTAGATGAAATTATTCCGAGTTGTGAACCATCATCACCTATAACTCTTATTTCTTTTGCTCTTATGTCTTCATTTACTAAGTGCTTTTTATCTTTACTAATAATATTCACCTCCTGGTGTTATTAAACATATAATAAAAGGACGGCATATGCCGTCCTTTATATATCACATTAAGTAATCATCACTTACCTTACTAGCTGTGCTGTAAGGTGAGAAACGGCTGTTTCTACTTGAAATTAAATTTTCTATTAAGTTAACAATGATATTCTACTACATTAAGGTTTTTCTGTCAACACTATATTATAAACTATTTACTTTATTATATACTTCTTCTTTTATATTAGCTATAAATTCATCTATAGTGTTAGTTCCCAAATCCCCTTCTTTTCTACTTCTAATTGCTACTTTTTCCTCTGTCATTTCTTTATCACCAATCACAAGCATATACGGAATTTTTTGAAGTTGTGCTTCTCTTATTTTATATCCTATTTTTTCATTTCTAAAGTCTGTTTCTACTCTTATACCATTTTCTTTTAGCTTAGTTTCTATTTCCTTACAGTATTCTAAGCTTCTATCAGTTATATTCATAACCTTAACTTGTACTGGAGCTAACCATGTTGGAAATGCTCCTGCAAAGTGTTCTATTAATATACCTATAAATCTTTCTATACTACCAAACACAACTCTGTGTACTGTCACAGGTCTATGCTTTTCTCCATCTGCACCTATATATGAAAGATCAAATCTTTCTGGCAATTGAAAATCTAGCTGAATTGTTCCGCATTGCCAAGTTCTTCCTATGCAATCTCTTAAATGGAAGTCTATCTTTGGACCATAAAAAGCTCCATCACCTTCATTAACTTTATATTCAAGTCCTGCTTTTTCAAGTGCAGCTCTTAATCCATTAGTTGCAGCTTCCCAGTCTTCATCACTACCCATAGAGTTTTCTGGTCTTGTAGAAAGTTCCACAAAATACTCAAATCCAAACATTTTATAAAATTCATCTATTAAATTAACTACTCCAAGTACTTCATCAGTTATTTGCTCCTTAGTCATAAATATATGAGCATCATCTTGAGTAAAGCATCTAACTCTCATAAGTCCGTGTAATGCACCAGAAAGTTCATGTCTGTGAACAAGCCCAAGTTCACCTAATCTTAAAGGTAAATCTCTATAAGAATGCATTCCATCCTTGTAAACTAACATAGCTCCTGGACAATTCATTGGTTTTACTGCATAATCTTCTTCGTCAATTTTTGTAAAGTACATATTTTCTTTGTAGTGATCCCAATGTCCTGATTGATGCCATAAAGCTTCATTTAATATTATTGGAGTTTTAATTTCATCATATCCTGCTTTTCTATGCACTTCTCTCCAGTAATCTTCAAGTATATTTCTTAAAATCATTCCCTTTGGATAGAAGAATGGGAATCCTGGACCTTCATCATGTATTGCAAATAATCCAAGCTCCTTACCAAGTTTTCTGTGATCTCTCTTTTTTGCTTCTTCTAGCATGTGAATATACTCATCAAGTTCACTCTTCTTTGTAAAAGCTGTTCCATAAATTCTTTGTAACATTTGCTTATTTTCATCGCCTCTCCAATAAGCTCCTGCCAAAGATAATAATTTTACTGCCTTTACTTTTTTTGTAGATGGTACATGAGGACCTGCACATAAATCTACAAACTCACCTTGTCTATAGAAAGAAATTACTGCATCTTCTGGCAAATCTTCTATAAGTTCTACTTTGTAATCCTCGCCTTTTTCTCTTACATATTTTATAGCTTCTTCTCTTGGAAGCTCAAATCTTTCTAATTTTAAATCTTCTTTAACTATTTTTTTCATTTCTTTTTCTATATTTTCCATTATTTCTGGTGTAAAAGAAAAATCCGCTTCAAAATCATAATAAAATCCTGTATCTATAGCTGGTCCTATAGCTAACTTAACTTCAGGATATAGTCTTTTTACTGCTTGAGCTAAAATATGTGATGCGGTATGTCTTAAAGCCCATTTTCCATCTTCATCTGCAAAAGTTGATATTTCTAAAGTACAATCTTCATTTATCTCAGTCATAAGCTCAGATTTCTCTCCGTTTATTTTAGCAGCTAAGGCTTTTTTATAAAGCGCTGGACTTATTTTCATAGCAATATCACTAACTTTGGTGCCCTTTTCTACCTCTATAACTTTTCCATCCTTTAATGTTACTTTAACCATTTTAACTCCTCCTTTTCTTTATTTATTCCGCGACTTTACTAACTTATTCTATACATGTGGTGAATAAAGATAGTTCAGCCTCTGGATGACAATTGATAAGTTTATATCAATAAACTTTTTACATTAATTATTATTTTAAAATTAAACATACTTTAACAAAAAATAATTAAACTCATCCCATAAATGGGACGAGTATATCGCGGTTCCACCCAAATTAATAATAAAATAAATCCTTATTATTCACTTGAACCCTTTAACGCTGGTGGCGGCAATGCTTACTAACTTCAGCACGCTACTCAAAGGTGGTTTTCAACAGCTCTTATTCAAAGGATCTTACAGCCTATGAATCCTTCTCTCTTAGAATAGTCTTCTGCTTACTCTTCCTTTTCACAGTATTTTAATTAATATATTGTAAATTTATTAAAGTATATTACTTTTATTTTAAAAAGTCAAGAGTTCTGAATTATTTTCGCAACTTTTTAGGTACATGAAAATAAATAACAAGTCAAAGATGCTGGTATATTTTGTATCAGACAAGGAAGCAAATTCCACCGCTAGTAGCACTATCGGTAGGTTCTGCTGACGCAGTATGACGCAAAATAGACTAGCATACTGACTTGTTATTTATTTGAATGTGCCTTACTTAATAATTTCTTGCACCATTCACATCCACTACATAGTATAACTCTGTTTTCAAACACACTTTCTATTGTATTTATGAATTCCTTATTTTTACAATTATTTATACCATGTATTACGATATTTTTAGGTGAATTAGTTACAAGCCCACTGATTATCATCTCCTCTATGCCTATTTTCTCATTAACCCCTTCTAAATAAGCTCCTTTTTTAAATTGTTTTGTAATATCCTTTCCCATATCATCTTTTATAACATATTCATCTTCATTTCCTATGAATATATGAATTTTATTTATTTTACTTTCCTGTATGCCAACATAATATTTGAGTAACTTTATAAATTCATCATATTCTCTTTCTATCATAATACTTTCAATTATTTTATCTATTATTAAACACACTTTCTTTTTAATTTCATATTTTCTAAATTGTAAATATCCTTCAATATTTATTAAAGCACTTTCTTTCATCACATTTAAAATATCTTCTTTTATTTCATTCATCCTATTAGAGAAATAAACTGCTTTTTCATCCTTTATTCCTTGAAGATTAGTAAGTATATTAAATAAGCTTATCTTTATATCCTCTATTTCTTCTTTTCCTAAAAAGAAATAATCTTCATTAAGTATGCAATCTACTTCCATGTAATAAAATTCTAATATTATAAATTGATATATAATTTCCATTAAATTAAAATAAACAATATCAATTTTTTCCTTAGGTATACCTTCAATATCCGAAGAAAAAATTTTTAATATAGTAAATTCTTTATCTGCCTCCTCATATATTCCTATATTTATATTTTTATGCTTTAAATTCTCCTCAAGTTCATTTATATTGTATACAAATTCTTTGTTCTCTGTTTTAAATACTATTGTAAGTAATAACATTATAATCACCCACTTTCATTATAGTGAGAATATTTTTACTTAACTGTAATTCATAATTTTCAATACCACTTTAACTATAATACTTTTTAATGTAAAATTTAAAATGCATGTAAAAACTTCTAAATAGATTTTATGATTAATTTTCAATTTTAAATTCTATTTTTTTTAATTTTGTAGTTGTATATTATGAATTGCAGTTACTCAAACTTTTCCTTTACAAATTTAATCCTTGTGATAATATAAGTTATAAATTTATATTTTACAAAATAAATTCATTTATGTATGAAAAGGTGATTTTTATGAAAAAATTTATTATTGTGGATTTTAGAATAAATACAGATGAAAAAAAACATTTAGAAAAACTAGGTTATGAAACCCTTTGTTGCCCTCCTAGCCAAGCACTATACAATGCGGTATGTGGGCATCCTGATATGCTCTTACACTTTTTAAAGGAAGACACTATAGTAGTACATAAAGATATTCCTTTGAACTTTATAAATATTCTAGAAAAAATGAACATTGAAGTTGTATTGTCAAAAAACTCTCTTAAAGAAAATTATCCTTACGATATTTGTTTAAATGCAGTTAATATAGACGATATATTTGTTCATTATACAAAGTATACAGATCCTGCCATAATTAATAATTTATACGGCAAAAAAATTTTAAATGTTAAACAAGGATATACTAAATGTTCTACTGCAATTATAAATTCCAATGCTTTTATAACCTCCGATCCTTCTATTAAAAATGTACTATTAAAAGAAAATAAAGATGTACTATTCTTGCCACCAGGTCATATTAATCTACCTGGTTTAAACTACGGATTTATCGGAGGAACTTGCGGTCTGTTAGAAAAAGATATTTTAGCCTTTTATGGCGATTTAAATTATTATAAATATGGAAAAGACGTCATGAATTTTTTAGAAAAGCATAATGTTAAACCTATTTTTCTTAGAAAGGGACCCCTAGTTGATAGAGGAAGCTTGTTTAGTGGGCTAGTGGGCTAGTGGGCTAGTGGGCTAGTGGGCTAGTGGGCTAGTGGGCTAGTGGGCGAGTGGGCTAGTGNACCTTAACTGGACCCCTAGCACACTGGCACTCTATCCACTAAAAAAGAACTATGCTACGCATAGTTCTTTTTTGGAGGCGCCACCCGGATTTGAACCGGGGAATGAAGATTTTGCAGACCTTTGCCTTACCACTTGGCCATAGCGCCCTATTTAATTGGAGCGGAAGACGGGACTCGAACCCGCGACATCCACCTTGGCAAGGTGGCGCTCTACCAACTGAGCCACTTCCGCATGTTACTGGTGGCTGGACCAGGAATCGAACCAGGGACACGAGGATTTTCAGTCCTCTGCTCTACCGACTGAGCTATCCAGCCTAATATGGCGACCCAGAAGGGACTCGAACCCTCGACCTCCGGCGTGACAGGCCGGCACTCTAACCAACTGAGCCACTGGGCCATATTATGTGGTGGGCACAACAGGGCTCGAACCTGTGACCCTCTGCTTGTAAGGCAGATGCTCTCCCAGCTGAGCTATGCGCCCACATAATGGTGACTCCTAGGGGAATCGAACCCCTGTTACCACCGTGAAAGGGTGGTGTCTTAACCGCTTGACCAAGGAGCCAAATTATTTATCAACGCTTTTTTCATTCTAGTCTGCCGCGCTGACAAATAATATAATACAAGATTATTCTCCATATGTCAACATATTTTTTTAAAACTTTTTAGCTTTTTTTAAAATTCCTTTTAATTTCTTCTCTAATTAATAGGATAGCCNGCGAGTGCTTCAATTAACTCGCATATTTATAATACACAATTTTTAATAACATGTCAACCTTAAATTGACTCCATAGCAGCAATTATTTTAATAATACATCGATTTTCTTCCATATATTTCGTTTTTCTTTTTACTACTATAAAATACATATAATATACTTAACACCATTTTATGATTTTTCATTAAGTGATAAGTAAAGGAATATCTACCACAAAGATATATATTCCTTACTATAACTCTATGAACCACTTCAAATGTTTACTTACATAAAGTTTTTCTAAACCTTGCGAAGAACCGCCTCTTAGATCCTAGCTCTAAATTTTCATCATCAGCTGTCACATTAAATACTATGTTTTAAAAGCTTTCCAATGTCCTCATGTGTAAATTTATATTTTTCATTACAAAACTGACAAACCAATTCCTCTTCTTTACCTTCATCATATATTTCCTTTAAATCTTTTTTTCCTATACTTATTAATGCTTTTTCCACTTTTTCTCTTGAACAATCACATTTATATTCTGGATGAATTTCTTCTAATATTTTAAGATCCATGTCTTCAAATATCAATTGTAAAATTTCTTCTATGGTTTTCCCATCTGAAAGTAGTTTACTTATTGGTGGAACCTCTTGTAATCTATAAGTTATTAAATCTGCTAAAAGTTCATCTGCATTAGGCATCATTTGAATTATAAATCCTCCTGCAGATTTTATACTTAAGTCCTTATCCACTAAAACTCCTACTGCCACTGCAGATGGTGTTTGTTCTGACACAGTAAAGTAATATGCTAAATCATCCCCTACTTCTCCTGTATATATAGGCACTTGACCTACATAAGGTTCTTTTAATCCCATATCCCTTATAATCAGTAATCCTCCATCTTTACCTATTGCTCCACCTATATCTAGTTTTCCTAAATTATTTGCAGGCAAATCTACTTTAGGGTTTCCTATGTACCCTTTCACATGTCCATCACTATATGCAGTAACGACTATACCTTTTGCTGGCCCTTTTCCATCTATTTTAAGTGTTAAACTATCCTTAGGAGACTTTAACATGGTTCCCATCAAACTTCCGCAGGTAAGCATTCTTCCATAAGCAGCTGATGCAGTAGCTGCACACTCATGTATTTTCGTTGCCTTGCTTACAAGTTCAGTAGTATCTCCTCCTATTATTCTTACTTGACCATCTTTAGCCACTGCCCTAACTATTTTATCTGCCATATTATCGCCTTCGATAAAGTTCTCAAAGGCTTCCTCCCTTCATAGTAATAATTCTTATATTTTTTTCTTAACTACATAAACTATTCTTTCTGTATCCTTTTTTATTTTATCATAAATATAATTATCATATTTATCTATTACACATAATCCTGTACTATTTAAAAATCTTTCAATACTTTCTTCTTTATATGCCCTCTCCACATGATTTTCATCAAATCTACTATATACTTGTCCATCTCTAATAAAGAAAGTGAGGTACATATCAACAATATCTTTTTCAAGTATATTCTCCCATACATAAAAAACATCATCACTATCATAGGTGAATACATTATTCCCCAGCACTTCTGTTAATTTATAGTAGGAATTTATATCAAATATAAATATTCCTTCATCTTTTAATAAAGAGTTTACTCCCTTAAAATAATCTAACATTTGATTTTCTTCTAATAAATAATTTGTTGAATCTAAACAACAAGTAATCAAATCAAATTTTCTATTAAGCTGTAATTTACTTATATCTTGGCATACAAAATTTGCTTTAATAGCTTTATTTCTCATTTTTTCTTCTGCTTCCATAAGCATATCTGTTGATAGATCCACTGCCCATACTTTATTGAAAAATCTTCCTACTTCTTTAGTCATATTTCCAGTACCGCAGGCCAAATCTAAATAATCTTCATATTTAATATTATTTTCTTTACAAATTTCTATTATTTTATTACACCACTTTAAATAATCTATATCCTCGTTTATAAGTTCATCATATATATGTGCAAATTTTTTATAACAATCCATAAATCTTCCCTTCATTCTTTCATGTGTTTTATTGCATAATCGTATATATATAATACAACATAGCGGAATATTAGTAAAATAGTTTTATTTTCAATAATAGAAATTATAGTATTACATCCATTATTTATTCTTATTATTTTAATAATCCTTTCTACTATTATTTTGGGTGAGTATTATCGTAATCCTTTTTTTATAATCTCTTCATTTTTAGGTAAATTGAATTTTCTCTTACGCCTTGTCATTATGCCACCTATTCTTCCTGTTTCTTCTGCTGTGAGACCTGCCCAACCATATTTATCCACCTTTTCTTTAAGTCCTAATTCCTCAGCTATTTCATATTTCATATCTTCTCTTATTTTTTCTAATGGAGTTAATTCCTTTTTAGCTTTTAATTTAGATTTTATTATTTTCTTCAAAGGTGTTTTGCCCATTCTATCGCCCTGCTACTCAAAACATGGTCAAATGTATCCATATTGAGATTGTTACTGCTTCAACGTACTCTGTCTTGCCTAAGCTACTACAGTTTGTATAGTACTCCACAGTCGTTAATTCCCCAAATAGCCTTGGGTACACATATAAGTGCTTGTTTAATTAAGCTATCTTATATTCTTTAGCATTGGCTAAATTGATTGAAGCATTTAAATCTCTATCAATAGAAAGCCCACAACTGCATTTGTAAACTCTATCAGATAGTTTTAAATCTTTCTTATATGCTCCACAACAGCTACACACTTTACTACTTGGATAGAATCTATCAACTATTCTTACTTCAATATTATTTTGTTTGGCCTTTAAAATAAGCTTAGTTCTAAATTCATAAAACTTTTGCCCAGCAATTGCCTTTGCTAAATGCCTATTCTTCATCATTCCACTTACATTTAAATCTTCAATAGTTATAAACAGAACTCTTAGCTTCAGATGGAGTTTTTACTCCATCTGAAGGTTAGAGATCGTTATCCAGGGACGTAGCTGCCGTTATCTCCCACTTTGTTAGAAGTGGGAGTGTTACGGCAGGTAGTCATCGGATAAAACTTGGTTTTTGTTTTATTAACTCATTCACTGTTTTATTTATATAATCAGTTCTTATATTTGTAAGTCTTTGATGAAGTTTTTGTACCTTGACTATTTGTTTTTGGATATTTTGACGAGTAGCTTCTCCTTTCTCTTTTTTATTTCTTAATTTTAAACTTTCATATTTTCTTGAAAGCTTTCTTTGCTCACGTTTTAGTTTCTTTTCTGCTTTTTTAACTGTTTTAGTTTTGTTAATATTCTTTTTAGATAAACCATTATTACAAATTGCAAAATTCTTTAGTCCAAGGTCTACGCCTATTCCTTCTGAGTAAGGTTTATTATCTACTTTAATAGCTTCTTCAACTAAAATTGAAACAAAATATCTATCTGCTTTTTGACTTACTGTACCACTTTTAACCATAGAGTTAACTGGAATGTATCCAAATTCTTTTAATCTAATCCAACCTAAAGTTGGTACTTTAACTCTATGTCTTTCAATAGTCCAATCTGTTTTATTATTCTTTGGAAAGTAAGCTTTAACATCTTGATTTTTCTTTTTCGTAAACTTCTTTATTATGAGCAATATAAAAATTGTATATAAACCTACTTACACCAATAGTTTGATGAATTTTAGTTATCTGTTCTTCTGTTGGTTTAATCTCTATTTTGTATGCTTTTTTCAACTTCTTCATCTTCCTTTATCTTTTTCTTATATTTTCTTTGTATTGCTCATAAGTATAATATCTCCTATTTGTTGGTGTTCTAAATGCTTTTAATATTCCTTCGTTATCCCATCTTTGTAATGTTCTAACTGATACATTAATTAATTCTGCAAATTCATTTGGTTTATAGTTATTATTTTTCAAATGTACTCACTTCCTTTCTGTAAGTACATTTGTATATACTTTTAGTAACTAAAGATATCCTCCTGTAAAATATACAACTTTTATTTCAAATGCATATGTTACATATTATTATTAACACCTGAAGAAATTATATTCATATCTATATAAACGAAACTTTGTAACCTATAATAAACGGTTGTTGTTTTTAATTTATTCAAATTTCGTAATTATAAAATAAAAATTGAAAATTATTGTTCATCGGGCTAGAAATAAAGTGTGAATTAGTAACATAAACAAAAAGGGGCTGTCGCATTAGCATAAAAAACATGCTAACGCGGCAGCGTTTTTTTGTGTTTCATATAAAATTTAATGATATTTTAACCCCCAATAAACTTGATAATTAAAAAATGATGCACTTTAATAAGCCTTTGATATTAAGGCTTATTTTGATTTGCGAGTTTTTAAAATTTTAAAATTAAGCACCCTTAAGCATACAGTTCTTAACATTCAGCTACGAAATCAGCCAATTTAGAAAGTAGCCTCTCAAAATTTTTTGAAACTGCTTTTTTCCAAACGAAAGTATACTTATTAGCACATGCCTCTATCTTTGTACCATCAATAAATATAGCATCTCCTAATATTTCTCCAGTCTCATAAAGAAAATTTGTCATTTCAGCCATAATTGTTTCTGAACAGGGAGCAAAGTGAAGACTACGAAATCTTGCAAAAGTAGAATGATCTGGTACTGGTGAACCTTCTAAAAGATACATGAAATTTACATCTCTTTTGCAGGAGGTCTCCATTTGCCTAGAAGAATAGCTATGATTCATATAAGAATAAAGTACAATCTTCAGCATCTGACGAGGCGTAGCCTGATTTTCCCTTAATCGGGAATAAGTCGAATATAAATCTGTTAAATCCATCTCCTCTACAAATTGACTTAGCAAACGCACCGAATCATTATTTGGAATCATGTACTCAATATTTAGTGGAAGTTTTAGTTGATAGTTTCCACGATTTGAAGTATAATTTTTATGTAAATTAATGTATTTGGTCATATGTTAATTTTACCATAAGTCTTTCACTCTTCCGAGTGGGAGATTTATTTTTTATGCAAAAAAGCTGTCGCACTATTTTTTAGTGCGACAGCCCCTTTTTATAAAATTCACGCACCTACTAGTCAAATAAGTGGCATGCTACATAATGTTCTTTTTCTATTTCCTTTAGCACTGGAGTTTGCTCGTGACATATTGGCTTTGCATATCTACATCTCTCAGCAAATCTACATCCTGGCTTTGGATTAATAGGACTTGGAACTTCGCCTTCAAGTTTTATTCTTTGCTTACTTCTTTCTATTTCCGGATCTGGAATTGGAATTGCTGAAAGCAATGCTTGAGTATATGGATGAAGTGGTTTTGAATATAAGTCATGGCTACTTGCAAGTTCTACTAAACATCCTAAATACATAACACCAACTCTATCAGAAATATGTTTAACCATTGAAAGGTCATGGGCTATAAATAAGTAAGTTAAGTCAAATTCCCTTTGCAATTGTACAAGTAAGTTAACTATTTGAGCTTGTATAGAAACGTCTAGAGCTGATATAGGCTCATCACAAACTATAAATTCTGGCTCAATAGCTAGAGATCTTGCTATACCTATTCTTTGTCTTTGTCCACCAGAGAATTCATGAGGGAATCTTGTAGCGTGTTCTTTATTTAGTCCTACAAGTTGTAGCAAATGATATATTCTATCCATTCTTTCTTTTCCTGTATATAAAGCATGGATATCTATTCCCTCTCCAATAATTTCACCAACGGTCATTCTTGGATTTAATGAGGCATATGGGTCTTGAAATATCATTTGAGCTCTTCTAGTGAATGCTTTCTTTTCAGTTTTATTTAACTTATGAATATCTATTCCATCAAATAGTACTTCTCCGCCGGTAGCTGCATACATTCCCATAACAGTTCTTCCACAAGTGGTCTTACCACAACCAGATTCACCAACTAAACCTAAAGTTTCACCTTTTCTTATGAAAAAGCTCACATCATCTACCGCTTTTAAATCAGCATTTTTTCCTACATGGAAATACTTTTTAAGATTTTTTACTTCTAATAAAACTTTTGCATCTTTTTCCATTACTTAACACCTCCTGCCTTTATAGGACTTTCTACCTTTGGTGCAAGTGGATGATTTAACCAACAAGCAACTTCATGTGTTTCACTAAGTTTAGTTACTTGAGGCATTTCCTCTCTACATATAGGCATACAATATTCACATCTTGCAGCAAACGGACATCCTACAGGTGGCTGTATAAGATCTGGTGGTGTTCCATTTAATGAATAAAGTTCTGCTTTATTTCCTAGGTCTAGTCTTGGAACAGATCTTAAAAGTGCCCAAGTATATGGATGTTGTCCATTATAGAATATCTCATCTTTAGTTCCTCTTTCTATAATTTGACCAGCATACATAACTTGAATTCTATGAGCAACATCAGCTACCACACCAAGGTCATGAGTAACTAATATAACTCCTGTACCTAATTTATCTTGCAAATCTTTTATAAGATCCATTATCTGAGCTTGAATAGTAACATCTAGAGCTGTAGTAGGTTCGTCAGCTATAAGAATCTTTGGATTACATGCAAGAGCTATAGCTATCATAGCTCTTTGTCTCATACCACCTGAAAATTCATGTGGATATTGTTTTGCTCTATTTTCAGCATTTGGAATATTAACTAATTTAAGCATTTTTACAGCTTCAGCAAAAGCTTCATGCTTATTCATTCCTCTGTGTATTTGTAAACTTTCTGCAATTTGCCTTCCTACAGTCATAGTTGGATTTAAAGAAGTCATAGGATCTTGGAAAATCATACTAATTTCTGCTCCTCTAAGTTCTCTAAGCTCCTGTTGTGACATTTTTAATACATCTTTACCATCAAATTGTATAACTGAACCTTCTTTTATTTCTGAAGGTGGTGTTGGAAGTAATCTCATTATAGCTTTAGATGTTACAGATTTACCACAACCAGACTCTCCAACTACTGCCAAAGTTTCACCTTTGTTAAGTTCAAAACTTACCCCTCTTACTGCTTGTACTTCCCCATTATAAGTATGAAATGATACTCTTAAATCTTTTATATCCAGTATTTTTTCCATCGATTATTCCTCCCTCTTATTGACGTAGTCTTGGATCTAATGCGTCTCTTAATCCGTCGCCTAATAGGTTAAATGATAACATTGTTAAACTTATCATTAGTGATGGGAAGAAAAGTTCATGAGGGTAGAACATTAAGTTTTGCTGTGCTGCTGATGCTAGAGCACCCCAACTTGTATTTGGTGATTGAACTCCAAGTCCTAAATAACTTAGGAAAGCTTCAGCAAATATAAATCCTGGCACGTCAAATGTTATTGCAACTATTATAATACCCATTATATTTGGTATTAAGTGTTTAGCTATTATTCTTGATGAACTTGCACCTAAAGTTTGTGCTGCAAGAACATATTCTTGTTCTTTAACTGAAAGTATTTGTCCTCTTACAAGCCTTGCCATACCAACCCAACCGGTGATAGTCATAGCAACAACCAAAGATAATACTCCTTTTCCCATTATTAAAGATATTAATATAACTATTATTAAATATGGTATACTTGATAATACTTCTACTATTCTCATCATTATATCATCAACGATGCCTCCGAAATATCCAGACACACCACCGTAAATAGAACCTACTACCACGTCTACTAAAGTTCCTAGTAAACCTATTAATATAGAAATTCTACCACCTTTCCATACTCTAGCGAAAAGGTCTCTTCCTAATTCATCAGTACCAAACCAATGTTCAGCATTTGGTTTCATATTTATTATTGAAGAGTTTGTTGCTTGGTAGCTATGTTTAGTCAAAAATGGTCCAATTATACACATAATTGCTAATATAGCTAATATTATTAAAGACAAAATTGCAATTTTATTTTCTTTTAATCTTCTCCAAGCATCCTGCCAGTAAGTCACATTGGGTCTTAATATTTCTTCGGAATCGAAATTTTCACATCCCATTATCTGAAACTTTTCTTTAGACAATTCAGCCATAACCTTACCTCCTATCTGCTTTCACCATCTATTCTTATTCTTGGGTCAACTACAGAATATAGTAGATCAACTACTAACAATGCTACTATAAACAACGTTGCCATAAATATTGTTTGTCCCATTATCATAGTATAATCTCTGTTGTTTATAGATTCAACAAAGTTAAATCCTATTCCTGGAATTGCAAATATACTTTCTGTGATGAAAGCTCCTCCAAATAGACCAGCTATTTGAGGTCCTAAAAGTGTTATAGCAGGTAATAATGCATTTCTCAAAACGTGTTTCCATACCAATGCAACCCTAGAAACACCCTTTGCCTTTGCAGTTAATATATAATCCTGTCCAATTACATCTAGTACACTGGTTCTCATATACCTAGCATAGGTAGCTATAGTACCAAAACTCATACCTATAGTTGGTAATATTGTGTGCTTAAATGTTCCCCAACCTGTTGTTGGTAGCCATTGTAATTTTACTGTAAAAGTATACTGTAATAGCGCAGCTAAAACGAATACCGGTAATGCTATACCTATTATAGCTACAAACATAACTAAATAGTCTACCCAAGTATTTCTATGAAATGCTGCAATAATTCCTAATGTAATTCCTATAACAAGTCCTAATAAAAGTGCTTGTCCTCCTAATTTAGCTGATGTAGGAGCATATTCTTTTAATGTTCCTGTAACGCTTCTTCCTGGGTAAGTTAGAGATTCACCAAAATCTCCTTTTAATACAAGTCTCTTCATAAACCTTCCATACTGAACTATAGGCGGTTGATCCAACCCATATTTAGCATAGAAATTCTTTCTAATTTGTTCTGGTAAGTTTCTTGCCATACTTGCTAGCGGATCCCCTGGAACTGCATGAATAAGCATAAAAGTTATAGTAATGATGATCCAAAGGGTAACTAGCATGTAGCCAATTCTTTTTAAGATATACCTTAGCATTTTCATCCCCTCCACATAATATAAAAATAAAGTTTACCACAGCAAAGCCAAGGCTTTGCTGTAATAACTTTTTATAAACTATTTATCTCTTCCTTGTGTATATGCGTATTTTATATCACCTGTTCCAAATAGAGGACTCATTAAATTCTTCACATATTTAGCTCTATATGTATTTCTTCTTTGATAAATTGTTGGAGCTATAACAGCTTCATCACTTAATAGAATTTTTTCTGCTTCTTTATATGCCTCAAGTCTTTGTTTTTCATCCATTGTAGATTGAGCTTTCTTGATCAATTCATCATATTTCTTGTTAGACCATCCATTTTGTACAACGCCTGCTCCAGTTACCCACATATCAAAGAATGTATTTGGATCATTGTAGTCTCCTGTCCAAGCTGCACCAGCTACTTGATAATCTAATTCATCTGTTCTCTTTTGGAATACTGGCCATTCAGCATATTCTGCTTTTACATTAACACCCAATACTTTTTTGAACATTTGTTGTTCATATTCAGCATAGGTTCTTTGCCATTGGCTTGTACCACTTTCAAGTACTTTTACTGATAATTTAGTTGGATCTGGATCCATTCCAAGTTCTTTTAATCCTTTTACTAGTAATTCTTTAGGATCTTTATTTTCTGCAGCCAATTTTTTAATTGGTTGTTCTCCAACTGATTCTCTGAATTCTTTTCCAGCTATTTGTAATGATGGTGGACACCATCCATAAGCAGCTTCAGCTACACCATGGAATATTACATTTGCCATATCCTCTCTTGTTATTGCAAGTGAGAATGCTTTTCTTACATTAGCATTGCTAAACAATTTATCTTTAGTATTAAAGAATGTATAATTTGTCGTTGGAACGTATCCTTTTATATTTTGGAACTTTCCAGTAGCATCAAATTTCTTTATCCATTCTGGTTTAGTTACTCCTGCTGAATCCAATCCTCCATTATATAATGAATTGTACATTGCATTTTGATCTTTTATTATCTTATAAGTAGCTTTAGATAATTTAACTTTATCTTTATCCCAATATTTTTCATTTTTTTCTAAAACCACTTGATTTTGATGTGTCCATTCTTTTATAACAAAAGGTCCACAGAATACCATTGTATTTGCTTCTGAACCATACTTTTCTCCTGCTTTTTCAATAATATCTTGTCTTTGTGGGTGCATTACTTTAAAATAAGTTAAATCCACAAAATAAGCACAAGGTTGTTTTAATGTTATTTTTAAAGTCTTGTCATCTACTGCCTTTACACCTACTGTATCTGCAGCAACTTTTCCTTTATTAAATTCATCTGCATTCTTAATAGGTGATAACAAAAATGCATAAGTTGATCCAGTTTTAGGATCTAAAGTTCTTTTTATTCCATATTCATAATCCTTAGCTGTAACCTTTTTTCCATCTGACCATTGATAGTCTCTTAAATGGAATGTCCACTCTGTACCATTTTCGTTATGTTCCCATTTTTCAGCACCAGCAGGTTTGATAACATCCTTTCCATTTTCATCTTGTTCAATCCTTGTAAGTCCTTCCATAACTTGTGTAAGAATCACTGAAGAATATGTATCAGATCCCTTTGATGCATCTAGAGTTTTTGGTTCTGCTTGCAACACCAAGTTTAAATATTGATCCTTATCAATTTTTGAACTAGATGCACTATCCTTACTTCCAGAACCGCAACCAATTAGTGCAGTTGACGCAACTACACTAGCTGTTAATAATAAAGCTAACATCTTCTTGCTTTTCACTTTTAAGTTCCCCCTTTAATATGGTTTATATATATATTTTTTGCAGTTTATATTTTAATAATGTAGCATAAAGCTACCTTATTTCTATATTATATCTATCTATGTACTATATTTTTCCTTTAAATAAGTATTATATATATATTCAATTTCAGTTTATAAAATTCCTTCTTGAATTGTACTTTTATTTGAATTTCATTTAATCTTTGAAATTTTTAGTCAATTGATACTATTTTTTAAAACCATTTCAACAATTTCAATACCACAAGAATAAAATTCAAACCTCTAGATCATATATTAGAAATTTAAAAAACAATTAGAAATTTGAATTTAGATTAACGTCTTTTTTCATTTTTTACATATTATCATAATTTTTTTTAAATGTCAAATTCACACTTTACTTTTGTAAAGCTATACACATGTATTTATATTCATACTGATTCATAAAGAATTTAGATAGGTTTAGTGATTTCTTAATGTGGATATACTTATATTACCTAAGCTTATACGGATTTTCATTCTGTTTGCATATAAAAAACACTTTCATCTTTCAGTATTTATAAAGAATATTAATTCAATGAAATCTCCTAATAAAAATATAATTTATGAAATATATTTTATCTATTCATTCTATTTTTAGATATTAAAAAAGGACAGTAGATTATTTCTACTATCCTTTTTAATGCTATATTTTTATTCTACTCTCTACCAGAAGTGTAAGCATATTTACATTCTGTTACACCAAATAATGGTGTCATTAAATTTTTAACATATTTACGTCTATAAGTATTTCTCTTTGAATATGTTGTTGGGGCTATAACTGCATCGTCATGTATTAATATTTTTTCTGCTTCCTTATATGCATCAAATCTTTCTTTTTCATCTAATGTACTCATAGCTTTTTTAACTAAATCATCATATTTTTTATTAGACCAACCTGTTGGAACGATTCCAGCACCTGTTATCCACATATCAAAGAATGTGTTAGGGTCATTATAGTCCCCTGTCCATGCCATACCAGCTAGTTGATATTGCATTTCATCTGTTCTCTTTTGGAATATTGGCCATTCAACATACTCAGCTTTTACATTAACACCTAAAGTCTTTTTATACATATCTTGTTGATACTCTGCATAAGTTCTAAACCATTGATCTGTTCCTGACATTAATAAGTTAACTGTTAATTTACTTGGATCTGGGTTCATACCAAGTTCTTTTAATCCTTCAGATAATAGCGCTTTAGCATCCTTATTTTCTTCAGCTAATTTCTTAAGTGGTTCTGATTTAACAGTTTCTCTAAAATCTTTTCCTGCTAATTGAACTGATGGTGGACACCAAGCATAAGCGGCTTCATTTCTACCCTTAAATATAACATTTGCCATCTCGTCTCTTGTTATCCCAAGAGAAAATGCTTTTCTAACCTTTGCATTTGAAAAAACTTTATCTTTTTGGTTAAAGAACGTATATCCTGTAGTAGGTAAATATCCCTTTATATTTTCAAACTTTCCAGTAGCATCAAGTTTTTTAATCCATTCTTGTTTTGAAACTCCATGTGAATCTAATTCTCCATTATATAGTGAATTGTAATAAGCATTTTCATCCTTTATTATTTTCCAATTAACTTTTGAAAGTTTAACCTTATCCTTATCCCAGTATTTATCATTTTTTTCCATAACTATTTGATTTTGATGTGTCCAGTTTGTTATTTTAAATGGTCCACAATATACTTCTAATGTATCTGCCTCTGTACCATATTTCTCACCATGTTTTTTAATTATATCTTCTCTTTGAGGTAAGAATAATTTAAAATATGTTAAATCTAAGAAGTAAGGACATGCTTGTTTTAATGTAAATTCTAAAGTCTTGTCATCCACTGCTTTAATACCTACTTGATCAGCACTTGCCTTTCCAGCATTATACTCATCAGCACCCTTTATTGGTGATAATAAGAATGCATATTTAGAACCAGTTTTTGGATCCAAAGTTCTCTTCATTGAGTATTCAAAATCTTTTGCTGTTACAGCTTTTCCATCAGACCAGTTATAATCTCTTAAATGGAATGTCCAAACTGTACCATTTTCATTATGTTCCCATTTTTCTGCTCCGGCAGGTTTTATGACGTCTTTACCGTCTTTATCTTGTTCAACTCTTGTTAATCCTTCATATACCTCTGAAAGTATTTGAGAAGAATATGTATCATTTGATTTTGATAGATCTAAAGATTTTGGTTCAGCTTGCAAGTTAAAGTTCAAATACTGATCCTTATCCATTTTTTCTGCTGATGCTGAATCTTTACCATCAGCACCTTTTTTGTTTCCACATCCAATCATCGCAGATGAAAGTAAAAGCGTACTTCCTAACACTAAAGCTATTAGTTTCTTACTTTTCAATTTTAATGCCCCCTCATTATTTATATTTATATATTTATAAAATTAATAATCTAATTATTATTATTATTAATTTTAACCCCTAATTTATTGAATCTAATTAATTTTATTTTTTATTTTTCAAACATTTATTATTAATAGAATTATTTTTCAATAGAAAGATTTATTAACTACTGATTCATTTTTTATAAATATATCATACTAATTTACATTTGTCAAATTTCTTTTACAACTTTTAAACACATTTTTTACTTTTAATTATTTTCCGTTACTTAAAACTACAAAGAATTCCAAATATTAGTCACTTTCCGCTAATAAAAAAAGAGCACTTTTTTTACAAAGCGCTCTTTTTTTATAGATTTTATTTTCCTCTACCCTCAGTATAAGCATATTTAAATTCGAAATCACAACCAAATAGAGGAGTCATTAGATTCTTAACATATTTATATCTATAAGTGTTCTTTCTTGAATAAGTTGTCGGAGCTATAACTGCATCCTCAACTAAAAGAATTTTCTCAGCCTCTTTATAAAGTTTTAATCTTTCCTTTTGGTCTATGGTACTCATAGCTTTCTTCAAAAGCTCATCATATTTCTTATTTGACCAACCAGTTGGAACTATTCCAGCTCCACTCATCCACATATCAAAGAAAGTATTAGGATCATTATAATCTCCAGTCCATCCCATGCCAGCTATCTGATAATCCATTTCATCAGTTCTCTTTTGAAGTATATCAAATGTCATGTATTCGGCCTTTACATTAATACCTAATGCTTTTTTATACATCTCTTGTTCATACTCTGCTGCCTTCCTTGTATCTGCATCTGTACTACCATGCAAAATTGTAACTGTTACTTTACTTGGGTCTGGATCCATTCCTAATTCTTTTAATCCTTTTATTAAAAGTTCCTTAGGATCTTTATTTTCTTCTACCATTTTTTTAATAGGTTCTTCATTCACTAGCTCTCTATAATCCTTTCCACCTAATTGAACTGTTGGTGGACACCATCCATATGCAGGAGCATTTATGCCATAAGTTATAACATTAGCATAATCATCCCTTGTATATGCAGCGGAAAATGCTTTTCTTACATTGGCATTACTAAGCAATTTATCCTTTTGGTTGAAGAACATATATCCAGTAGATGGTCTAAATCCTTTTATATTCTCCATTTCATCTTTCTTTTGGTCAAATTTCTTTATCCATTCAGGCTTCTTAACTCCACCAGTATCTAATGTGCCATTTAATAATGAACCATAAGCTGCATTAGCTTCTTTTATCATCTTTAAATTAACCTTTTGAAGTTTAACACTATCCTTATCCCAATATTTATCATTCTTTTCAAGTACTATTTGCTGCTGATGGCTCCATTCCTTAACTACAAATGGTCCACAGTATACTTCTAATGTATTTGCTTCCGTACCATATTTTTCACCATGTTTTTTTACTATATCTTCTCTTTGAGGAAGGAATAGCTTAAAGTATGTTAAATCAAGGAAGTATGGACATGGTTGTTTTAATGTGAATTCTAGAGTCTTATCATCTACGGCCTTTACACCAACTGCATCCTTAGAGCCTTTGCCTGCATTGTATTCGTCTGCTCCTTTTATTGGAGATAACAAGAATGCATAGCCAGAAGCAGTTTTAGGATCTAGTGTTCTTAGTATACTGAATTCAAAGTCCTTTGCAGTAACCTTCTTACCATCTGTCCAATTATAATCCCTTAAGTGGAAGGTCCAAACAGTACCCTCTTCGTTATGTTCCCACTTTTCTGCTCCAGCAGCTTTTATAACGTCTTTACCATCTTTGTCCTGTTCAACTCTTGTTAAACCTTCATATACCTCTGTAAAAACTTGTGCCCCATAAATATCATTTGATCTAGATAAATCTAATGATTTTGGTTCATACTGTAAATTTAAATTTAAGTATTGATCCTTGTCCATTTTTACTGCTTTTCCTTTATCCTTATCACCTTCTGCAGGTTTCTTCTCACCACAGCCTACTAAAGCTGTTGTTGCTAGTAATGTTGCCCCAAGTACTACCGCTAACAATTTTTTGCCTTTCAATTTAATGCCCCCTTTTGAAATATATTGAAATTTATTATTATCAATATACCATCTATTCAAATATATGTCAACTATGTAAAATAAATTATTAGGAAATTTTACATTTATTTTTATTGTTTTTTTTAAATAATTTGATTTTAGCTAAAAATGCGTACATTTGTTTCCATTTCAATACTACATAGTAAATATTTTGCCTATATTTGAAACTTAGTATAGCATCATTTACATAATTATGAAATAATTCATTCACATTTTACTGGAAATATATAATTTTCTATTTGGTAATCTAAAATTATATATTTAACTTTAGCATTTATAAAATCACAATTTAGATATATGAAAAGAAATAACAAATCAAAGATACTATTATATTTTGTGTCAGATAAGGAATTAGGTTCCGTCGCTAGTAGGACTGTGGCTAAGTTCTGCCGACACAGTATGACACAAAATAGACTAGCATACTGACTTGTTATTTATTTAAATGTACCTTAAGACTTAAATTTAATTAAAAACTCCTTATGAGCTTTTAATTAAAATATAGGTTAAAAAAAATTACTACAGAATTTTAACCTTCATTTTAGATTTTAAATTAAAAGTTATATTTCTATTTCTAATGCTTATAGTTAAAATTTATATAAAGAAGTTAAATTAGTAATTAAATAGTACAAAATAATTTTAAATAGATTATAATATATTAATATATAAACTATTTTTTAGTTTATATAAATATCAGTAAGGAGGCATAACTATGAGTATATTTAAAGGTTCAGGAGTAGCAATAGTAACCCCATTTAATAAAGAAGGTGTAGACTTTGAAAGTTTAGGCAAATTATTAGATTGGCACATAGAAAATGGTACTGATGCTATAATCGTGTGTGGTACCACTGGCGAAGCTAGCACAATGACCCTCGAGGAAAGAAAGGCCACTATAAAATTTACAGTAGATAAAATAAATAAAAGAATACCAGTAATAGCTGGTACAGGCAATAATAATACTGCTGCTTCCATAGAAATGAGTAAGTGGGCTGAAAGCGTTGGTGTAGATGCGCTTCTTGTAATAACTCCTTATTACAACAAAACCTCTGAAAAAGGTCTTGTAAAGCATTTTGAAGCTATTGCAGACAGTGTAAACATTCCAATAATACTATACAATGTTCCGGGAAGAACTGGCATGAATATACTTCCTGAGACACTAAAGAAACTTTGTAGACACAAAAATATAGCTGCTGTAAAAGAAGCAAGCGGAAATATAAGTCAAATAGCTAAAATTAAAGCTCTTTGCGGAGATGACTTAGATATTTATTCTGGTAACGACGATCAGATAATTCCAATTTTATCTTTAGGTGGTATAGGAGTAATATCTGTTCTTGCAAACGTAATTCCAAAAGAAGTTCATAATATGTGCTATGAGTATTTAAATGGCAATGTAAAAAAAGCCCTAGATATTCAAATAAACTCTTTAGATTTAGCTAATACTTTGTTTATAGAGACAAATCCTATTCCTGTAAAAATGGCTGTTAATCTTTTAGGAATGAACGCAGGCCCTTTAAGACTTCCTTTATGTGAAATGGATGAAAACAATTTAAATAAATTAAAAAAATCAATGACATCTTATGGGCTTACTTTAAAGGAGGAATAAAAATGACAAAAATATTATTAAGCGGATGTAACGGAAAAATGGGCAGAATGATTTCTCAAACCATCACTAATTTTAAAGACTTAGAAATATGTGGTGGTATAGATAAAAATATTGAAAAAACTTGCTGCTACCCAGTATTCGGTAATATTAATGACTGTAATTTAGATTTTGATGTAATTTTAGATTTTTCTAGAGCAGATGCACTAGATTCCCTATTAAACTATGCTGAAGAAAAAAATAAACCATTAGTTTTATGTACTACAGGATACACAGAAGAACAAATTAATAAAATAAATGAATGGAGTAAAAAAATTCCTCTCTTTCGCTCAGCTAATATGTCCATAGGCATAAATGTCATAAACAATGTATTAAGAAATATAAGTGCCCTACTTTATGAGGATTTCGATATAGAAATAATAGAAAAACATCATAATCAAAAGGTGGATGCTCCAAGCGGAACTGCCCTGCTTTTAGGGGACACCATAAGAGAATCCATAAAAGAAGAAACCCAATATAAATTTGGCAGAAGTGGTATTTCTAAAAGAGAAGAAAAAGAAATAGGTGTTCATGCTATAAGAGGTGGCTCTATAGTAGGAGAACATGAGATTATATTTGCAGGCAATGGTGAAGTTATAGAGCTTAAACATACAGCTCTTTCTAGAGAAGTTTTTGCAGTTGGAGCCCTTAAAGCATGTAAATTTATGTGTGACAAAACACCAGGGCTTTATTCTATGGATCACGTTTTAAATACAAAATAAGAATATTGTGATATAAGTGCAATAAGAAAAATCTGTCTTTAAGTCCACAATAAATATATTTTTTAAGACTGCTCGCAATACGCCAAGAAATTCTAATGTTTTCAAATTTCAATACCCTAAAGCTTTCAAACTCGCTTCTAACGGCACTCAAACATGAAAGCTTCTTAACGGGTATCGAAATTTGAAAACAAAGAATTTCTAAGGCTAGCTCAATAGTCTAAAAAAATATATTTATTGTTACCTTAAAGACAGATTTTTCGGTTCATACGTATATTACTTGTGGTGAAGAGATGGCCTACTAAAAGAGGCTTTTCCTCCACTATGTTACGGAAAAGCTTTAATTAAATAAATAGGATAGTACGAAAAACTATAACTGTTTCATTGAATGGAGTAGTTATAGCTTTTCTTTTAAGCGCTCTAAAAATCTTTTATTGGCGATAGCCAATTATTAGGATTTATATAAGAATATATAACTTTAACTGTTAGATAAATTGAAACTTCGCATAACTTTACAGGCTATAGAAAAATTTATTCTAAAGTACCAATCACTTTTCAATTTAAGATTTAGTATAAATTTCACCTGTTAAAAAACAAGCATTCCGTTATCATCGTATTCAAAATTTGGGCCCCAAGCAACTTCCCAATAGTAACCATCTAAATCAGCAAAATATGCATGATATCCACCCCAAAATACATCTTGAGGTTCTTTAACTATTTGGGCACCAGCATTTCTGGCTAATTCCATAACCTTATCAACATCTTCTTTATATTCTACATTATAAGCTAATGTGATTCCTGCAAAACCATTAACTATTTTAGGAGTATTTTCTTCGCTAATATCTTTTACTAATAATTCTAAAGGAAACAACTCAAATTTCGTTCCAGGTGTATTAAAAAATATAACATCAGGGTTATTACCTTTTTCATCAGTTTCAAATCCAAGGTCATCCCTATAAAATTTTATTGCCTTCTCCATACTTCTTACGCCTAAACAAATACATGTAATTTTATTCACCTTAATTCCCCCCTAACAAATTTACTATTTCCTGAACCACTTATACCCTACACCACAATTTTTTTAGTGAATAACTCAACTTTCGCACATAAAGTTCAAGCTCTACATTAGATTAATAAGGTTTTTTAATTTAAAATTTAGAATGTAAAATAGGTATTTGTAGAATAGGTAAGAAGTAAAAAGTAAGAGTGAAAAGGTAAGAACTAATAGGTAAAAGGTAAAAGTTTCTTTAAAAAATTCAGCAAAGCTGAATTTTCACTACAACTACTACTTATTACCTGGTACTTACAAATTAATTATAAAAAACTCTTCGAGTTTTATCCTTAACTCTTACTTCTTAGCTCTTACCTATTACCTACTACTTACCTGTAAATTTCAAATTATAGTTAGTTTCTAAAAGAGCTTTATTCTTCATTTTAAATTTTATATTTTTATTTTATAACTGCGAAAGTTGAATTATTTATATATTAAGGCCGGCTATCGCCATTAAAAGATTTAAGTTAAGCCAAAAGATAACATAATTTCACAACGTGAAATTATGTTATCTTTTTTAAATTCTAAAATTTTTCGTAATGCAATGAAGAAAATTTACCCTTTACTAGCCCTCTAGCCAACTGGCACACTATCACACTGAAAATTATGGCAAAGTCATAATTTTCTTATATGTTGCATATAAACTTTTCAAGTCCGTCTAATGCTTTTTCTAATTCTTCCTCACTATAGCAATAAGAAATCCTAATGTATCCTTCTCCACCACTTCCAAAGGCAGATCCTGGTACTATAGCAACACCTTGCTCCTTAAGAAGTCTGTCACAAAACTCCTCACTAGATATATTAAATTTCTTGATAGAGGGAAATATATAAAAAGCTCCGTCTGGCTTTATTACCTCCAATCCCATATTTAAAAGCCTATCATATACATAATCCCTTCTTCTTTTAAATTCACATTTCATATATTCCACATCTTTCATACAACTTCTAAGTCCTTCTAAAGCACCGTATTGACTTATAGATGTGGCACAAGATACATTGTATTGATGTACTTTAATTATACTCTCTAATATATCTTTACAAGCGCATACATATCCTATTCTAAGTCCTGTCATAGAAAACATTTTTGAAAATCCACCTACAAAAATTATTTTTTCTTTTATATCTTCAAATGCAGCTATAGAGTAATATCTTTCATCAAAATATATAGAGCTATATATTTCATCGGTTATAACTAAAATGTCATTTTTCTTTATCAAATCATACAATTCATTTCTTAACTTCTCTGTAAGTACAGCGCCTGTAGGATTAGAAGGATATGACAATACTAGTACCTTAGGTTTTTCTCCTTTCACTATCATTTTTAAATTTTCTATATCTAAATTGAACTTTTCATCTAAATCAAAATTTACAACTGTGCCTCCTAGCAATTTAACGCAGCTTTCATAAGCAGGATATGCTATAGAAGGTATAAGTATTTTATCTCCTGGGTCAATAACTGATGCAAAAGCTGCATATAACCCTTGACTTCCCCCTACTGTTACACAAATCTCATCTGGATTATAATCTATATATAAAGTTTTCAAGTATCTGCTTATTTCTTCTCTTAATTCCTTAATACCTGCATTTGATGTATATGTAGTCTTATTTTCATATATAGCTTCTATCATGGCTTCTTTTATTTTACTAGGCACCTTAAAATCTGGCTGTCCTAGTGTAAGTGATATCACATCTTCATATTGTGAAACCTTATTAAAAAACTTTCTTATACCAGAAATTTCTATTTTATCTGCATTTTCAGCTATAATCTTTTTCATTATATATAGTCACCTCTAAATTCAAATTTTATATTTTCATTTTATATAATAATACTTATACTTATTATACAATATATTTAATTTTAAAATGTAAAATTAAATATACAAAATAATTGAGTATTGATATATTGATCATTAACTAATATGTTAATTTGGTATATTTTCTCTTTAAATTGAAGATATTATTTATTATAATGATATGATAGAAGAAAGTATATTTAAATCTATAATAAAGGAGGTGAATCGTTAGCAAAACTTATTTTTTAGTTTTTTGCATAACGATATTAAAATGTCTTATAATTTAACAGATCCATATGAACTAGCCAGGTATATAAAAGAAGCAGAAAAGTCTACTCCTATAAAAGCATATATTAAAGGAGATTTAAGCAATTGCTCTTTTGATGATATTGAAGATTTTTCTAGTGGCAATTTACATATACTATTTGGTGAAAGTGAAAACATATCTAAATTTATAGAAAAAAATAAAGATAAGATAGAAAGCATAAAAATTGAACAGGATAGAAGAAATTCCGCTATTCCACTTTTAGACCTTAGAAATGTAAATGCTAGAATTGAACCAGGTGCTATCATAAGAGACAAAGCCCTTATAAAAGATAAAGCTGTTATAATGATGGGAGCTGTTATAAACATAGGAGCTGAAATTGGTGAAGAAACTATGATAGATATGAACGCTGTAGTAGGAGCAAGAGCTCAAATAGGAGCTAAGGTTCATCTTGGAGCCGGTGCAGTTGTAGCTGGAGTTCTAGAACCACCTAGTAAATCACCATGCATTATAGAAGATAATGTTTTAATAGGTGCCAATGCAGTTATACTAGAAGGTGTACGAGTAGGAAAAGGTGCCGTAGTCGCAGCAGGTTCAGTAGTAGTAAGTGATGTTCCAGAAAATGTAGTAGTTGCTGGTTCTCCTGCTAAAATAGTTAAAACAGTAGATGAAAATACTAAAGACAAAACACAAATATTAGATGATCTAAGAAAATAATAAAACAAACCCCTATCTACACTTACATTAAATTGTAGATAGGGGTTTTCACTACAGCTTAACCTTAAATAGCATCTTCTTCATTTAAATCGTTTTCACTGTGGTCGACAACTTCATTTTCGCTATTAACTTTTTCCATTTTAGATATAGACACTTCATAGGCTACTTTGTTTATAACTTTATTTTCAGATAATTTCTTTTGATATTCTCGACTTTGAAGTCTTCCCCAAATTCTTATATTATCTCCTACTTCTAGAGTTTTACAAAATCTAGAATTTCTTCCCCATGCTATAGTAGGTATATAATCCGATTTGTTATATGGTCTGTTTACTGCTAGAAGCATATCTGATATTTCCCTTCCAAAAGGAGTAAGCCTGTATACAGGGTTTTTGCAAATATATCCATCAAGAAATATTATATTTGGATTCTTGCTTTTTTCTAAACAATACCTTACGTCTCTAGCAAAAACAGTTAATATAAGTCTATTAGATCCATCTACATACTTATTATAAGATCTTAACTGTCCCTCTACACATAGCTCAGAACCTGGTTCCAAATTCATTCCTGTTATAAGTCTTTCTGAAACAGTAATATTAAGAATATCTTTTGAATTACTTAGTCTTGGAACTTCCAATATAAAGTTATAGAAACCTTCTCCATACATTTCATGACTAAATTCTAATTGGTTAGCCATAGTCCCCTCTAAATATATTTTGTTGTTCATCATTAAATTATCCATCACAATCCCTCTTTCCCCTTAGTTTTTATGTTTTATACACTATAAAATATTCCAATGTGTTAAATATTATTACTATTTATATATAATTATATTTTTTATAATTTTTCTACCGGACTTTTATTGCCATTATAATACAGATGCTATATATTTTTCAAGGTATTACTTAAATTTTAACTGTATATTTAAAAAAATGAAAGTTATTTTGCAAAAAAAATAATTAATTAAATGATTTTATTTACCTATTTGATTTCCTAGGTGGTCTATATAATAATTCTCCGTATAAATCAAATCTCCTACTTTTACAAAAGTATATCCTTGATTTTGCAAGTTTTCTATTATTCTAGATAAGTTTTTAGGAGTGTACTTGGCATTATTGTGAAATAATAATATAGATCCTGGCTTAATCTTTTTCATAACTCTATTATACTCTATATCACTTCCCTGTTCTTTCCAATCTATGCTATCAACATTCCACTGAATACAATAATGATTGTTTTCCTGTATAGTATCTACAACTAGATCATTATAAGCTCCTGACGGACATCTAAACAATTTAGGAAATTCACCTGTTATATTTCTTATTTTATTATCCCCTAACTGTACTTCTTGAATTATTTTAGTTTTAGATACTCTAGTTAAATCAGCATGTGTATTTGAATGGTTACCCAGCTCATGCCCTCGTTTAAATAGCTTTTCTGCCTTTTCTGGATAATCATCTATCCATTTTCCAACTAGAAAAAAAGTTGCCTTTACATTATATTTATCTAGTATATCTAATATTTCATCTGTGTTATCATTACCCCAATTTGAGTCAAAAGTTATAGAAACCTTTTTATCCCTAGTATCTACCGAGTAAATAGGTATTTTTTTACTTTTATTTAAAAAAGTTAATGTTGATTTTGAAAAATAGCTCACAATAAATAGAAATAAAAAAATAAAAAATACCAACAAAAATATTCCCATAGAATTATTTCTAATTCTTTTTAATCTAATCATTAAATCCTCCATATTACAGTTATTCTTATAATTTATATTCCAAACACAAAACAAATATGAAAAACTCTTTAGAAAAATTTTTAGTAAGTAGAGAAATCACTCCTTACTATATTTTTATCTTTTATGTTATAATGAGTATAGTTACCTAAAAGGAGGCTGCAAATATGTTTGATGATACCCTTGAATTAGCAGAAAATAAACTACTGTTATTATATATATTAGAAAAAATTAATTTGCCTATATCTAATATGCAACTTACGAATATAGTACTAGAAAATAATTTTATGAACTATTTTAGCCTTCAGCAATATCTCTCTGAATTACTATCTTCTAAATTTATAGATGAAACAGAAAGAAATAATAAGCATAGGCTTATTATAACTGAAAAAGGCTCTAAGGTCTTATGGCTGTTTCAAAAGAGAATATCTGTTGAGAAAATTAGTTCAATAGATGATTATTTACAAAAACAAATGAGGGATATAAAGAAAGAACTAACTATAACTGCAGACTATACCATAGAAAATTCTGATAATTTTATAGTAAATTTAAAAGCCTCAGAATCAGACTATACACTTATAGATATAAAAATTGGTGTTCCCTCAAATAAACAAGCTAGAGAGCTGTGCAGTAAGTGGAAAAAACATTCTTCTAAATTATACAATAAAATAATTAAACTGCTTATTGATGAAGAAATTTAAATCAAAGTCATTCCTGTAGGTTCTCCACCTATGGATATGACTTTTTTATTTTCATTTGTTATATCTATTTTCATAAGTAAATTATTATAATTATCTCCTATATATAAATCTTTTTTTAATCTTATTATGCCTCTAGGCATACCCCCAACCCTTATAACTTTAACCTCCTTAGCATTAGTCATATCTACAATGCTTATACTTCCATCTCCAAAATTAGAAACATAGCAAAAGCTTGTATCCAAATACATGTCCACTGGGCTATTGCCCACTTTAACTCTATTTAGTATCTGAAAATTCTTTAATGAAATAATTGATATACTGCCTTTATAATTCAGCCCTAAATTACTTTCGCAAACATATATATAATCCCCATTAGGAGAAAAAACTGCTTTTGTAGGATAAGCTCCAACTCTTATATTTTTAATAACTGTATTTTTTTTACAATCAACTAAAGTTATACTATCATCATTCATATTTGCTATTACCATTATATTTCTTCTTTTATCAATATGCATACTGTGAGGTAAACTTCCACATGGAATTTGAGTTTGTATACCCTTTTCCTGTAAATTAAAAGCTGCTAAAATATTAGAATTGCCACATATAACATAAGCCGTATCATTTAAAATCTTTACATCATTACAATGCATTCCTATAGTATAGTTCTCTACGTTTTTTTTATTCTTTATATCCACAATACTTATATCATTAGTGTAATTATTAGCAGTGAAGATTTGATTTGAATTTATACAAATACCATGTGGTCCAATCCTTCTTGAATCATTTCTTAACAAAATCTTATCCACTTGAGTAAAATTTTCTAAATCTACCTTAGAAATTGAATCTGATGAAGTATTACATACATATAAATATTTCAAACTGTTCACCCCCTCATAATCATATATTATGGTGAAACATATCATTTTGGTAATAATATAATTCTTTTTTGGTTAAAATTTATAAATTTCTATTTTTACTGGACAAACTACTGTTTTGTAAAATATAATTTTATCTGGATGTATTTATACCCTATGTATTTATGCTATATGTACATTATTCAAGCTTACATTAGCAAAACACTACATTTGTATAAATTCAACATACATAATCACTTTATAGGAGGCTGATTTTATTGTTTAATTATTTAACAGAAGGCGTGTGTTCAAGAGAAATAAATTTTGATATTGTAGATGGAAAAGTTACAAATGTTTCTTTTTTAGGCGGATGTGATGGAAATCTAAAAGGCATATCTAAGCTTGTAGAAGGTATGGATGTACATGAAGTTATTAAAAAACTTGAAGGAACTACTTGTGGTCCAAAATCCACTTCTTGCCCAGACCAGCTAGCTAGAGCACTAAAAAAATACATATAAGAAATTTGTAAAGCAAGTGCCATAAGAAAAATCTGTTTTTAAGTCCACAATAAATATATTTTTTTAGACTGCTCGCAATACGCCAAGAAATTCTAATGTTTTCAAATTTCAATACCCTAAAACTTTCAAACTCGCTTCTAACGGCGCTCAAACATGAAAGTTTCTTGACGGGTATTGAAATTTGAAAACAAAGAATTTCTAAGGCTAGCTCAATAGTCTAAAAAAATATATTTATTGTTACCTTAAAAACAGATTTTTCGGTTCATACATAAATTACTTATGGGGAGACAGCCCACTAGCCCACTTAAACCATAAATTACGTTGTAATTTATGCTACTTACGGATTATTCTTCGCATATCTCCTACCATATACAGTGAACCACATATAAGAAGTAAATCATTTTCTCCACAATAAGACAAAGCTTTATTATATGCTTCCGCATAATCTAAAAATGCTTCACAGTTTTTATTATACTTTAAAACCTCTTCCTTTAAATCCTCACTGAGTTCTGCTCTTTCACTGTTTGGAGTTACAGTTAACACTCTACTTGCTTTTGGAGTTATGACCTTTATCATAGAATCCACTTGTTTGTCTGCCAATATACCTAGAATTAATACTAATTTATCATATTCAAAATATGTATCTATACTTTCTGTAATATTGATTACACCATCTATATTATGAGCACCATCTATGACCACTGTAGGATTGTTTTTCATAATTTCAAGCCTTGCAGGCCAAGATACATTCTCCAAAGCTTTTTTTATATCTTCTTCTGATATGTTAAGTCCCATATCTATTAATTCTTCCACTGCATTTATTGCTACTGCACAGTTAATTATTTGATGCTTTCCTAAAAGAGATAGATTTAAATTGTATGTACGCTTTTTAGTATTTATTTGTAGCCTTTGCATTACTGCTTGTACACCATTTTCTTTTACAACCTTTGTATTTTCTATATGTTTACCTGACTCCTTACTTACTCTTATAATTCTACTATTATTTTTATAACACACCTGTTCTATAGTTTTTTCTGCTAAATCCTCCTGTGGATATAAAACCAAAGGTACATTTTCTTTTATTATACCTGCTTTTTCCCCAGCTATTTTATCTAAAGTATTTCCTAAAACTTGCATATGATCAAAACTTATAGAAGTAATTATAGTTAAAATAGGATTTATTACATTGGTAGAATCAAGTCTTCCTCCCATTCCTACTTCTATAACCGCATAGTCTACTGCCTGTTCATAAAAATATAAGTACATAGCGCAAGTTATAATTTCAAATTGAGTTGGATGCTCATATCCCATTTCTATAACTTTATCTACAGCTTCTTTTACCCTACTAATTACATCTATTAATTCTTCTTTACTTATATTTTTACCATTTACTTGTATTCTCTCTTCAAATTCCTCAATATAAGGTGATGTATACATTCCAACCCTGTATCCTGCTTCTCTTAATATTTCATTTAACATAGCAGTGGTAGATCCTTTTCCATTGGTACCTGCTATATGTATACACTTTAATTTTTTTTCAGGTTCGCCCAAAATTTCTAATAACTTTTCTGTTCTACTTAACCCCAGATTTGTTCCAAAACGTGCTGTATTATTTACATAGTCCATAACCTGTTTGTAATCCATATTTATCTTCCCCCTACACATAAAATACAATATAATAATATACTATATTTACATAATTCTCAATATAAGATATTGTGATGTAAGTGCAGTAAGAAAAATCTGTCTTTAAGTCCACAATAAATATATTTTTTAAGACTGCTTACAATACGCCAAGAAATTCTAATGTTTTCAAATTTCAATCCCCTAAAGCTTTCAAACTCGCTTCTAACGGCACTCAAACATGAAAGCCTCTTAACGGGTATTGAAATTTGAAAACAAAGAATTTCTAAGGCTAGCTCAATAGTCTAAAAAAATATATTTATTGTTACCTTAAAGACAGATTTTTCGGTTCATACATACATTACTTATGGGGGGGAGACGGCCTACTAAATGAAAATTTTCCTCCACTATGTTACGGAAAATCTTTAATTAAATAAATGGAATAGTTATAGCCTTTTTTTAAGCACTTTAAAGATCTTTTATCGGCGGTAGCCAGCGTAAATATTAAAACCAATGTTTATACAAGCCAATGCCTTATAGCAAAATATATTAAATTTTATTCAATATTTTATTTTAATAATTAGTGATTCATTAGTTTCTAATCAAAGTAACTAATTATATCTCCCAATTAGTCAAAGTATTATTAATAACTGGGATTTAAGTCCTAAACGAAAGGCTACGCCTAAAAAGATTATGGGAGCCTTTTTATTTGTTTTATAAATTAAAGATTTTCCGTAACGTAGTGGAGGAAAATCATCCTTTAGTAGGCTTCTCCTCTCAAACCACATACATATTAAACTAAAAATCTGATTTTAATGTAGTAATAAATGTGGAATTGGGGACTATTGAACTAGCCTTAGAACTTCTTATGTCTCACAGTTAAAGACCCGTTAAGAAGCTTTCATGTTTGAACGAGGAACAAGTGAGTTTGAAAGCTTTAGGGGCTTTAACTGTGAGACATTTAGAAGTTCTTGGCGTATTGTGAACAGTCCCAAATTACACATTTATTACGGAATTAAAATCAGATTTTTCTTCAATATATTATGTCACAATATATTCTTTTATTTCATTTCTTTTAATGATTCTAGTCTCTCTATAACTGCATTGTACATTTCTTTATACTTCTCTCCTTTTTGTCTTTCTTCATTTACAACAGCTTCTGGGGCTTTGCTTGTAAACTTTTCGTTGGAGAGTTTCTTTTCTACTCTTTCTATTTCCTTTTGTAGTTTTTCTTTTTCTTTATTTAATCTTTCTAATTCTTTCTCAACATCTACAAGATCAAGTAAAGGCATATATAGTTCTGCTCCCTTAGTAACTGTAGAAACTGCATTTTCTGCCTCTTCCTTAGAATTCAAGAATACAAATTCTGAAGCTGAGGCAAGTTTTTCAAAATAAATCTTTCCTTCTTTAAAAGCTTCTTTTCCTTCTGTTATATAAGCCATAACCTTAGCTTTCTTAGAAGGTGGTACATTCATCTCAGCTCTTACATTTCTTAAAGCGGTAATTGCCTCCATTATATAATTCATGTTCTTTTCAGCTTCTAAATCATTAAGCTCTTCACTATATTTTGGCCAGTTTGATGTAGTTATAGTTTCTAACCTTTCATCTAAATGAGTATATATCTCTTCAGTTATAAATGGCATTACTGGATGTAGAAGTTTAAGTCCAGTAACTAGAACTTCTTGAAGTACATTAAATACTACTCCTTTTGCTTTTTCATCTTCACCATAAAGTACTGGTTTTACAAGTTCTATATACCAATCGCAGAATTCATTCCACATAAATTCATAAACCTTCTGTGAGGCCATTCCAAGTTCAAATTTATCTATATTATCTGTAACTTCCTTCACTAAGTTGTTCATTCTTGAAAGAATCCATCTCTCAGCTATAGTGTACTCCTTACAATCTTTATATTTTTCCATAAGCTCTTTGTCTAAATTCATCATAACAAATCTTGAAGCATTCCATACTTTGTTTGCAAAGTTTCTAGCTGCCTCAACTTTTTCTTCATAGAATCTTATATCATTACCAGCAGCATTTCCTGTAATAATCATAAATCTTAGAGCATCTGCACCATATTTATCAATTATCTCTAATGGATCTACTCCATTTCCTAGTGACTTAGACATCTTTCTTCCTTGGCTGTCTCTTACCATACCGTGCATCAATACATGTTCAAATGGTATATCATCCATATTATGAAGTCCTGAGAATATCATTCTAGCAACCCAGAAGAATATTAAATCGTAGCCTGTTACAAGTACATTTGTTGGATAGAAGTATTTTAAATCCTCGGATTTTTCAGGCCATCCTAAAGTTGAAAATGGCCAAAGTGCTGATGAGAACCAAGTATCAAGTACATCTTTATCCTGTTCTAAATTTGCACTTCCACATTTTGTGCAGTTGTTTGGCTCTTCTTTAGCTACTATAACTTCTCCACAATCCTTACAGTACCAAACTGGGATTCTGTGTCCCCACCAAAGTTGTCTTGAAATACACCAATCTTGGATATTTTCCATCCAGTTATAATATATTTTTTCAAGTCTCTTTGGAACAATTTTAATCTTTTCATCTTTTACTGCATCTATGGCAGGCTTTGCAAGAGTTTCCATTTTAACATACCATTGTTTTGATAGCATTGGCTCTACTGTAACTCCACATCTATCATGACATCCAACATTATGGCTATGCTCTTTAATTTTTACTAAGAAGCCCTCATTTTGTAAATCTTCAACTATAGCTTTTCTAGCTTCATATCTATCCATACCAGAATATCTTCCATAACCCTCTTTTATAGTTCCATCTTCATTCATAACCATTATTTGCGGAAGATCATGTCTCTCACCTACTCCAAAGTCATTTGGGTCATGAGCTGGTGTTATCTTAACTGCTCCTGTACCAAACTCTAAATCTACATAGTCATCTTCTACAATAGGAATTTCTCTATTTACTAATGGAAGTATTAAAGTTTTTCCTACTAAATGAGCATATCTTTCATCTTTAGGATTTACTGCAACTGCTGTATCTCCAAGCATAGTCTCTGGTCTTGTAGTTGCTATTTCAAGCCATTCATCGCTGTCCTTTACTGGATATTTTATATGCCAAAAATTTCCACTTTGTTCTTCGTATTCTATTTCTGCATCTGAAAGAGCTGTTTGACACTTTGGACACCAGTTAGTAATTCTGTTTCCTCTATATATAAGTCCTTCCTCATATAACTTAACAAAAACTTCTTTAACGGCCTTATTTAAATTTTCATCCATGGTAAATCTTTCTCTTGTAAAATCACAAGAAACACCTAGCTTTTGAATCTGATTTTTTATTCTATTTCTATATTCATCAGACCAATCCCAAACTTTTTCTAGAAAAGCTTCTCTTCCCATTTCTTTTTTGTTAAGACCTTGTTTTAAAAGTTCCTTTTCAACTCTAACTTCTGTAGCTATGCTAGCATGGTCTTCTCCTGGAAGATATAATGCACTGTAGCCCTGCATTCTTTTAACTCTTATTAAAAAATCCTGTAATGTATCATCAAGAGCGTGACCTAAGTGTAATTGTCCTGTTATATTTGGCGGTGGCATCATTATTGTGTATGGTTTTTTATTTTCATCCACTTCTGGAGTAAAATACCCCTTTTCCATCCAATTTTCATATATTCTGTCTTCAAATTCTTTAGGGTCATAAGTTTTTGCTATATTTTTATTTTCTTCCATATCCTTTGCTCCTTTCCTTTTTACTTATAGTAATTTTTAGATACTATAATAAATGTTTGTGTCTTATACCTAGAACCTGTAACAAGCGCTATGATTTTTTATAATAAAAAAAGCACTGCAATCCAAAGGACGACAGTGCGTGGTACCACCTTTATTCTTATAAATAATTTATACTATAAACCAAGCCTTTAGTGCCCTATGAACTATTTTACTCCATAGGATAACTAATATACTGTTTAGGCTATAAAACTTATTTATAAGCTCTTAAAACTTTTAACGAATTTACCGTCTTTGCCTACTACTACTTCAGCAAAGAGACTCAGAAGCTACCTTCAAGCTAATTCCTATAGAAGATCTTTCAGCCGGTGAATCTTCCTCTCTCAATATTCCTTATACCCTACTCCTCTTCTTCATAGTCTTTACTTATTTCATTTTGAATATATTTAACATTATAATACTATTTAACTATATGTCAAGGGTGTATTTAAAATTATCTATGCTAATTTATTCCTTATAAATATCTCAACTATATAAACTCTACTTTTAACTACCATTTTCAATATCTAAAGATTATATTCTTTTAGGTACATGAAAATAAATAACAAGTCAAAGATGCTGGTATATTTTGTGTCAGACAAGGAAGCAAGTTCCGCCGCTAGTAGAACTATCCGTGGAACCTGCTGACGCAGTATGACGCAAAATGGACTAGCATACTGACTTGTTATTTATTTGAATGTGCCTTAACTACTTTTTATACTTTATCTCATTACTATAGTTTATTTCTTTATCAAATTTCCAAGTTGCTCCATAGTTATCTGTTGTAAATTGAATTGTTCTATCTACGTCTCTTAGCTTAACAGGTAATACTCCCTTTGCACCTTTAAAAACAGGACATAATGGCGTGGCACAATCATATTTATATTTAGATGGTAACTTTATATATACCTTTTTCCATGTTTTCCCTTCATCAGTGGTACGATATACTGTTGGATTATTATCACTTTCATATCTAAAACACATAAGTATAATTTTATCACTTGCAAACCCTGCACCAGTAACTACGCGGGCATAGGTTTTATTTGTATTTCCTATTTCTTTCCATGTTTTACCGCCATCATTTGTTTCATAAATATAATTTTCTTGATGCCCCATTGCTACACCAGTTGTTAAAACAACATAACCTTGGTTCTTTGAAGTAAATCCTACCAACTTTCTTTCATATCCATAGTCGTCCTTGGAACCCTGAACCTCATAAGTTTTCCATGACTTCCCTTTGTCCTCACTGATAGTAACTTTTACATCACTGTCCTTATTTCCATAAACAAATGCAGTTTTTTCAGGTGTTATATAATAACTTCCTTCTTCTAAAAATTCATTTTCATTAACATTATTAGCCAAATCAGTTAACGCATTTTCACTAAGTAAGCTTTCTAATACCACAGGAACATCCGCCCAAGTCTTACCATTATCATATGTTACAGAAACTCGTCTATCTCTTATAGTGTATTTATTAGGTGAGTTAAGTGATACTTCGAACTCTTTGCTCTTGATATATTCCTTTTTAGTTGAATCCTTTATTGGCTTTAAACCATTCTTATTAACATGTATTCCTTGATCCACAACTTTATATTTGCCATCACTTATCCTCTTTATTCTCATAGGCCACTTACAATTAACCACTTCTGTATCATTACCCGTTGTTGCCATTAAATCATAATTTATATCTGCAACAAATTCTCTATAATCTCCTGCAATTATTTTTATTTCTTTAATATTATAAGATGACTCTATATTTTCATGTCCAGGTTGATTTTCTTCTTTTTCCATATACTCTTGAAATAACTTACTACTCACCTGGATTAAATCTACTTTTTTCTTTTCCTCTTCACTGTGTTTATAAAAACTTTTATATACCCCCATAGTAATTACTACAATTGATAATAAACTGACTATTATAATTGCATACATCTTCTTATTTTTCATAAGTAACTCCCCTCTTATAAATTAGTAATAACCATGTTCTCTATTACATTTACCTAGTGTATCACCGAATAATTTTTACGTCAAATTAAGTATTAAATATTTGTATTTTATATAAACTGAGATAAAATAAGAGTATGTTTATATCAGTAAGCTACAAATTCTTATAAAAATCACTAATGTTCACAAATATATAGAGAGGAATGATATACATGCACTTACCTATATCCCTTGGGAATTTAGGTTCCATAATTTTTTTAGTTACTTTAAATGAGCAAATTTCATAACAAATTATGGAATAAAAATAGACATTCATAATATCCTAGTGTATTATATTTCTGTCAGAAAACATAAACAAAGGATGAATATAAATGTCTACAGAAAATAATATACCATATAATAAAGAGATTAACAATTTCATAATTAAACTTGGATTATCATTATATTTAACACTGCCTCAATTAAAACATGTTTGTGAATTTATCTTTGCAGCCGTAGGTCGTGGGTATGATGGCAAAGTTATTCATATAGCTGAAAGTTGCTATCAGAGTACTTATAGAACATCCATAGGTCAATTTTTATCCAAAAGCCCATGGAATGAAGATTATATTTTGAGAGCATTACAAAAGTTCGCAGTTAATAAAATTTGGCAGTTATCTCGTGATACAGGAAAGCCTATTTATGTGATTATTGATGATACTATCTGTAAGAAGACAAAGCCTTCGTCACGGGCTAAAAATCCTATAGAAAAGTGTCAATTTCATCAATCACATTTAGAAAATAAAAAAGTCTATGGACACCAAGTTGTAGGTGCTTTACTACAATGTGGCGATGTTACAATTCCTTATCAGCTAACGCTTTATGATAAGACTAAAGTCGATAAAGACAATAAAAAATTTACTAAGATTAATATTGCTGTAAATATAATATCTTCATTACCCGAACCACCTATTCAAGGTTTCGTCTTAGGGGATAGTTGGTATAGTGCTGAAATAATTATAAAAACAGCAAAGGCAAAAGGCTTTGAATATATAGGAGCGTTAAAAACTAATAGAATTATATACCCAAAGTGCTCGCGCATGAATCATAAAATTAATGGTTTTGCCAAAACTATAAACAAGGAAGACTTTCACCTCGTAACAGTGAATAAGCACTCTTACTATGTTTATAGATATGAGGGCAAAATCAATGGTTTTAAAAATGTTGTAATTCTTATTAGTTATCCTAAAGAAGCTCTCTATAATGAAAAAGCATTAAAATCTTTTATATCAACAGATATAAATCTCACAACAGAAGAAATACTTTTTCAATACCGTGAACGTTGGACAATTGAAGTATTTTTCCGTCAAAATAAGATGGAATTAGGTTTTGATAATTATCAAGTTCGTGGTGAAAAAGCCATAAAGAGATTTTGGATTTTAACTCAATTGACTTATCTTTATTGTACTTGTTGCATAAGCACAGATTGTTCTAAATTTGGAGAAGGTTTAAAAATAGCTCGTAAACAATCCCAACAAGAAGTAATTGCTTGGGTATATTCTCAATATAAAAAAGGAGTTAGTTTAAATGCTATTTTTGATACTCTTAAATTATCACACAATAAGTGTGCTTAAGTAATGTAAAATAATGTAAGTGTTTTTGCTCATTTAAAGTTAGTTAATATTTTACTAGTAATATTTTTAATCTTTTTCGAAAGAAGAAATCCCTCCACCACTTGGGCATGGCTTCTTATCCTCATATTTTTTCCTATAGTAGGTTTTATTGTGTACTTATTTTTGGGGCAAAATTTAAGTAGAGAAAAAATATTTAATAAAAAAATTATTGCAGATAATGAAAAAAGTAAATATCTAAAGAAACTAAGATCCTCATACAAATACGATATAGATGCTATAGAAAATGCTGACACTATAAGAATGCTTTATAAAAGCTCTAGCTCCATATTTACACAAAATAATCATGTACAGTTGTATTTTGACGGGAAAGAAAAATTTGAAGCATTATTTAATGAAATAAAAAACGCTAAAAAATTTATACATATAGAATATTATATAATTCAAAAAGACACCCTTGGTTTAAAACTAATAAATACCCTTACTGAAAAAGCCAAAGAAGGTGTGGAAATAAGATTGCTATTTGATGCCATGGGTTCTGGAAAAATAACCAAGAATATAGTTAAGCCACTTATAGAAGCTGGTGGAAAAGTTTTTTCCTTCTTCCCTAGTAAAATTTCCTTTATAAATAGAAGGATAAATTATAGAAATCATAGAAAAATAGTTGTGATAGATAACCAAGTTGCATTTTTAGTAGGTTTTAATATAGGCAATGAATACATAAGCGAAGATTCTAAAATAGGATATTGGAGAGATACTCATATTAAAATAATTGGTGAGTCCATAAATGACTTAGAAGAAAGATTTTTATTAGATTGGACCTATGCATCTAATGAACATATAGATGATTATTCTAAATATTTTATTTCTAATACTCTCAATGAATCCCATGTTGGTCTTCAAATAGTATCTAGCGGACCTGACCTTAAAGAACAACATATAAGAAATGGATATATCAAAATAATAAATCACGCTAAAAACACTCTTTACCTACAATCTCCTTATTTTGTACCTGACGATTCTATGTTAAATGCACTTAAAATATGTGCTCTCTCTGGGAAAGATGTACGAATTATGATACCAGGAAATCCTGATCATATATTTATGGGTTGGGCAGCTAATGCATATATTAAAACTTTGTTAGATTGCGGCATAAAGGTATATCTTTACAATAATGGTTTTATACACTGCAAGACCATAATGGCTGATGGTTCCGTATGTAGTATTGGTACTGCTAATATGGATATAAGAAGTTTTAAACTTAATTTTGAAACTAATGCTTTCATATATAATAGAAATATATGCACTACTGTGGAAAAACAATTTTTAAAGGATATGGAATACTGTACTGAAGTTACTCTACGAAACTTCCAAAGTAGACCCCTTCGTAGTAAAATATTTGAATCCATCACAAGATTACTATCACCTATTCTGTAAAAGCCACTAAATAGTATTTAGTCTAGATGTAGTTAATAAAAAATTTAAGAATAACTAACAATAAAGACTCTAATTTCACATAACATGTAAAATTAGAGTCTTCGTCTTTTATATTATAAGATTTTTTTATGGTACCTACTTTGAAATTTATAAATACTGTGACAAAATACTCTTCTACTTCATACTATAAAACATATCATTAACACATACGAGGAGGATATACATGCGAAAAAGTATTTCTAAATATTTAATTTTCACACTTGTTTTTATTCTATCTTTTACCTGTCTTTATGGATGCAGTAAAAAAAATAAAAATTTAACCACTGTAAAACTAAATGAAGTAGTGCGTTCCGTTTTTTATGCCCCAATGTATGTAGCTATTAACGAGGGCTTCTTTAAGGAAGAAGGAATAGACATAAAGTTAAGTACTGGACAAGGTGCTGATAAGACCATGCAGCAAGTACTAAGTAAAAGCGCAGACATAGGTTTTTGTGGACCAGAACAAGTTATATATATTTATAATCAAAACAAAGAAGATTATCCTGTATTATTTGCACAATTGACCCAAACAGATGGTTCTTTCTTAGTTGGTAGAAATAAAGAAGACAATTTTAATTGGGAATCTCTAAAGGGAAAAACCATAATAGGGGGCAGACCTGGTGGTATGCCTGAAATGTCTCTTGAATATGTTCTTAAAAATCACGGTATAGACCCAAATAAAGATGTTAAACTAGTTACAAATTTAGCTTTTACTGCCACATCCGGTGCTTTTAAATCTGGAACTGGCAATTACGTAGCTCTTTTTGAACCTACTGCCAGTTTATTAGAAAAAGATAATTCAGGTCATATTGTAGCCTCTATTGGAGAAAGTGCTGGCACCATACCATATACCTGTTACTTTTCTACTAAATCGTATATAAAAGAAAACCCTGAAATAGTAGAAAAATTTACAAGGGCTATTCATAAAGGTCAGTTATGGGTTAAAGACCACCGTGATAAAGACGTAGCTAAATCCATAAAAAGTTTCTTCCCAGGCAGCGATGAAGAAATTCTAGCTAAAGTTATTAAAAATTATAGATCCATAAATGCCTTTGCGGAAACTCCAGTTATGGAAAAAGGAGATTTAAATAGACTTATGGACATTATTCAATCTTATAAATCTGACCTAATACCTCAAAGACCTCCTTTCGAAAAAATAGTTAATAACAGTTTTGCAGAAAAAGTAATGAAAAACACAAAGTAAGAATATTGTGATGTAAGTGTCATAAAAAAATCTTTAATTAAATAAAATGAGATAGCAAAAAAACTATAACTATTTCATTAAATGGAATAGTTATAGTTTTTTTTAGCGCTTTAAAAATCTTTTATTGGCGATAGCCAGCCTAAATACATAGGCATGATTAGGATTTATATATAAGAATATATAACTTTAATTGTCAGATAAATAAAAACTTGTAGATAAGTAATAGGTAATAGCTAAGAAGTAATAGTTATGGTGAAAATTCAGCAAAGCTGAATTTTTTCAAGAGCCCTTATTTTTACTAGCTGTTCTCTTGTTACTTATTCATAAATTAACTATAAAAAACTCTTTGAGTTTTATCCTTAACTCTTACTTCTTACTTTTTACTTCTTACTTATTACCTCTTACCTGGTCTCCCCTACAAATTAAGATTTATACAAACCAATGCCTCACGGCAAAATATATTAACTCTTACATATTAATGTATTTTCATAATTAATTATTCATTAGTATATAATCAAAGTTAATAATTCTATCTCACAATTAATAAAAATAATATTAGTAACTAATATTGTAGATTGAACGAAAGGCTACGCCTAAAAAGATTATGGGAGCCTTTTTATTTGTTTTATAAATTAAAGATTTTCCATAGCGAAGCGGAGGAAAATCATCCTTTAGTAGGCTTCTCCTCTCCAACCATAAACATATTAAACTAAAAATCTGATTTTAATGTAGTAATAAATGTGGAATTGGGGACTATTGAACTAGCCTTAGAACTTCTTATGTCTCACAGTTAAAGACCCGTTAAGAAGCTTTCATGTTTGAACGAGGAACGAGTGAGTTTGAAAGCTTTAGGGGCTTTAACTGTGAGACATTTAGAAGTTCTTGGCGTATTGTGAACAGTACCAAATTACACATTTATTACGGAATTAAAATCAGATTTTTCTTCAATGTATTATGTCACAATATATGCTTATCATCTTTCGTTGGAGGCAGCTATTTCCTCATGAGTGAATTCTACCTTATGCAATTTTTCCTGCTCTTTTAAATTGTCAAAAGCAGTGGATAACATAAGTTTAATTCTATTTAATTGATTTACCTCACTGGCACCTGGATCATAATCTACTGCTACAATATTAGCGCCTTTATATCTTTTCTTTAGTTCTTTTATCATACCTTTACCTGTTACATGGTTAGGTAAACACGCAAAAGGCTGCATACAAACTATATTTTTAGCTCCACTTTCTATAAGCTCTATCATTTCAGCTGTTAAAAACCAACCTTCTCCTGTTTGATTACCTATAGAAAGTATTTCTTTTGCACTCTTTGCCATTTTTTCAATGGTTGTAGGTGCAATAAATCTTTTACTATTTTTTAAAGCCCTTTTCATGTGTCTTCTATAATGTTCTATATATTTTATGCCTATTTTACCAAAGAACTCTGCCATTCTAGTTCCTGATAAATATTTCCTTTTGTATTGGTAATTATATGCTACATATAGACAAAAATCTGTAAGGTCAGGCATTACTGCTTCTGCACCTTCACTTTCAATTATATCCACTATATTATTATTTGCTGTTGGATGAAATTTAACTAATATTTCACCTACAAGGCCTACTCTTGGTTTTTTAATATCTTTTATCTCTAAATTATCAAAGTCTTCTACTATTTCATAAACATACTTGTTAAATAACTTAGTATCACCTTTATCTATAGCATATTTACATTTTTCAACCCACTTATTGTATAGTTGGTTGGCAGAACCCTTTATTCTTTCATAAGGTCTTACTCTATAAAGTACCCTCATGAGCAAGTCCCCATAAATCAAAGCCATCATAGATTTTTTAGCCATAGACACATCTAGTTTAAATCCTGGCTGCTTTTCTAATCCAACAAAATTTAGCGATATTACAGGTATATGTGCAAATCCCGCATCTTTAAGAGCCTTTCTTAAGAAACCTATATAATTAGTAGCTCTACATCCTCCACCAGTTTGTGATATTATCACTGAAGTATTGTTCAAATCATATTTTCCTGATTTTAAAGCTTTAATCATTTGACCTACCACTATTATAGAAGGATAACATGCATCATTATTTACATATTTAAGTCCTTCTTCTATAGCTTCATTGTCTACCGCTGGAAGTATTTCTAAATTATATCCCCCACAACGCATAGCCTCTTGTAAAAATTGAAAATGTATAGGAGACATTTGTGGTGCTAATATGGTGTGCTTTTGCCTCATTTCTTCTGTAAACACCACTTTTTCTAACGCAGCAGATGCTTTTTTTACTTTAAATCCATTTTTATTTCTTTCATCCATAGCAGCCTTTAAGGAACGAATTCTTATTCTTACAGCTCCTAGGTTATTAACCTCATCTATCTTTATTGCAGTATATATTTTTCCATGAGAATTTAATATTTCTTGTACTTGATCTGTAGTTACCGCATCTAGTCCACAACCAAAGGAGTTCAACTGAATAAGCTCTAAATTATTTTTTTCTCCTACAAAGCTGGCTGCAGCATAAAGCCTTGAGTGATAAACCCACTGATCTACAATCCTTAAAGGTCTATCTATTTTTCCTAGGTGACATACAGAATCCTCAGTTAAAACAGCCATTCCGTACTCATTTATTAAATTAGGCAGTCCATGATTTATTTCTGGATCTATATGATATGGCCTTCCAGCTAGTACAATTCCATTTTTACCAGTACTATCTAAATACTCTAAGACCTCTTCACCTTTTTTTCTTATGTCCTCTTTTACCTTATCTCTTTCCAACCATGCCTTATCCAAAGCTTCATTTATCTCTTTTTTACTTATTTTAAAACACTTAAATTCATCATACAATCGTTTAGCCAGTTTTTTCTTATCATCCAATGAAAAGAATGGATTCATAAATTTAATATGCTTTTCTCCTATAATGTCCATATTATTTTTAACAACTTCAGCATAGGATGTAACTATAGGACAATTATAATGGTTGTCTGCTCCATCTATTTCCTTCTTCTCAAAAGGTATGCATGGATAAAATATTGTATCAATTCCTCTATTTATAAGATCCATTATGTGGCCATGAGCTATCTTTGCAGGATAACAAACAGATTCAGAAGGAATAGTTTCTATACCCATTTCATATACTTTTCTAGTTGAACGACAAGATAATTCTACTCTAAATCCCAAATCCGTTAAAAATGTAAACCAAAATGGATAATTTTCATAAATATTAAGAACCCTAGGTATTCCTATAACTCCCCTTTTGGCATCTTCCTTCTTTAAAGGAGCATATGAAAATGTTCTTTTATACTTATAATCAAATAAGTTTGGAAGCTTTTCTTTCTTCTCACTTATGCCTGCTCCTCTTTCACATCTATTTCCTGATATAAATTCTCTTCCATCTGAAAATTTATTTACAGTGAGCATACAATTGTTTCCACACATGCCGCACCTTCTCATTTCTACTTCACATTTAAAACTTTCTAATTGCTCTGCTTTTAAAAGAGTGCTTTCTTTTCCAGCTTCATACCTTTCTTTAGCTATTATTGCAGCTCCAAAAGCTCCCATTATACCTGCAATATCCGGTCTTATAGCCTCTCTTCCTGAAATAAGTTCAAAGCTTCTTAAAACCGCATCATTGTAGAAAGTTCCTCCTTGTACTATAATTTTTTCGCCCATTTCTTCTGGGTTTCTTATTTTAATAACCTTTTGAAGAGCATTTTTAATTACAGAATAAGAAAGTCCTGCAGATATGTCTCCTACAGAAGCCCCTTCCTTTTGAGCTTGTTTAACTCTTGAATTCATAAATACAGTACATCTTGAACCTAAGTCCACTGGACTCTTTGCTTTAAGTGCTTCCTTTGCAAAATCTTGTACAGACATATTTAATGAATGTGCAAAAGTCTCGATAAAAGAACCGCATCCTGATGAACAAGCTTCATTTAACATTATGCTATCTATAATTCCATCTTTAATTTTCAAGCATTTCATATCCTGTCCACCTATGTCTAATATAAAATCTACTTTTGGAAGGAAGAATTCCGCTGCCTTGTAATGAGCAACTGTTTCTATTTCTCCTATATCTACTTTCATTGCCGCTTTTATAAGTCCCTCTCCATATCCTGTTACAGCAGAATTAATTATATGAGCTTCCTCTGGTAACTTACCATATAAGTCTTTTAATATATTTATAGTAGAAAGCAGTGGATTTCCAGCATTACTACCGTAGTAAGAATAAACAAGTTCTCCCTTTTCATTTATAAGTGCTGCCTTTGTAGTGGTAGAACCTGCATCTATCCCAAGGAAACATTTTCCTTTATATTCACTTAAATCTCTTCTCTCAACCTTTGCTCCTGCATGTCTTTTTCTGAATTCCTCTAATTCATCAACATTTAAAAAAAGTGGCCTTAATCTTTGAACTTCTTGCCCGCCTTCAAATTCTCTGGATTTTAATTTTTTCATAAAATCTTCTGCTAATATTTTATCTTCTTCTTTAGAGGAAATTGATGCTCCTAGTGCTACGAATAATTGAGAATTGTCCGGGAAAATCACCTGTTCCTCCTTTAATTTCAAGGTTTCTATAAATCTCTTTCTTAATTCTGGTAAAAAATACAATGGTCCTCCAAGAAAAGCTACATTGCCTTTTATTGGTTTTCCACAAGCAAGTCCACTTATAGTTTGGTTAACTACCGCTTGAAATATAGATACAGCTATATCTTCTTTAGCCGCTCCTTCATTTAAAAGAGGTTGGATATCAGTTTTAGCAAACACCCCACATCTAGCTGCAATAGGATAAATTACCTTGTGATTTTCTGCATACTTGTTAAGACCCATGGCATCTGTTTGTAATAAAGCTGACATTTGATCTATAAAAGCACCTGTTCCCCCTGCACAAGTACCATTCATCCTTTGCTCTATTCCAGAATCAAAATAAGTTATTTTGGCATCTTCTCCACCTAATTCAATTGCTACATCTGTGGTTGGAATATGTTTTTTTATAGCCTTAGTACTTGCTACTACCTCTTGTATAAAACCTATAGATAACCATTTTGAAACACCTAATCCGCCAGAGCCAGTTACCTTTATGGTTATGTAATTATTTTTAAACCTATCATAAGCTTGGTCCACTATATCCACTATAGTTTTTTTAATATCTGAGTAATGCCTTTGATATTTTTTATATACTACTTCATCCCGTCCATTTAAAATCACTAATTTAACTGTGGTAGAACCTACATCTAGACCTAAATGAAACACTTTTTTCATAATTATCTTCTCCATCATTTACTATTTTACATTTATTTCTTTTATATCTATATATTATACTTATCCATGATTATATCATTTTAGTACACACATATAAAAATTTCAACTTTAAGAATTTCATACTATAGTTAAATTATTATGATATTTCAATATAAATCGCCATTATCCACGTTTATCATAGTGAATATCATTAATAATCTATTTAATAACAATATAACATACTTCTTCATATACTAAATTATACAAGGGGGTGTTATACATGAGCAAGTTGCAAATTGAAAAAATATATATGAATTATCATACTTTAGAAAATGAAACTAAAGCATTGGTTAGTATATCTTTTAATATAGAGGAAGGTGAATTTTTAAGTATTGTAGGCCCCTCTGGCTGTGGTAAATCTACTTTACTAAATATAATATCTGGGCTTATCCCTCCTTCTTCTGGAAAAGTTTTAATTAACAATGTAAATATAGCTGAAAAGAAGCCTCAAATAGGCTATATGTTTCAAAAGGATAATTTATTTGAATGGCTAACAGTATGGGACAATGTAATTCTTGGTCTCAAAATAAAAAAAAGAATTACAGAAGATAATTTAAAAAATGTGGAAAGTCTTCTTCATAGCTATGGTTTATGGGAATTTAAAGGTCATCATCCAAAGCAGCTTTCTGGTGGCATGAGGCAAAAAGTTGCACTAATAAGAACTTTAAGTATAAACCCTGATGTTTTAATATTGGATGAACCTTTCTCCGCCATAGACTATCAAACCAGATTAAACCTCAACGATGAAGTGTTTAAAATACTAAAAAAAGAAAAGAAAACTACCATAATGGTCACTCATGATCTTTCAGAGGCTATTTCTATGTCTAATAGAATACTTATTCTCTCTAAAAGACCTGCAGTAATTAAAGAAATTATTCCAGTAGAATTTGAAGAAAAATATAATTCTCCTCTTAAACGTAGGGAAGCACCTAATTTCAGATACTATTTTAATACTATATGGAAGGAGTTAAATTCATGAAAAAATGCAGTGATGAACATATAAAATATATACAAGCTGTAAAAAAAAGAGAAAATAAAATTTTAATTGTAAGAATTTTAATCCTCATTTGCTTTTTCGCTCTTTGGGAAATAGCTGGTGACTTAAGATGGATAGATCCATTTTTGACTAGTACTCCTTCTAGAATGGTAAAAAGCTTAATGAAAATTTTCAGTGAAGGAACATTATTTAAACATATATGGGTAACCTGCATTGAAACTATATTAGGTTTTATATTTAGCACAGTGCTAGGTACAATTATAGCAATTCTTCTATGGTGGTCAGACTTTGCCTATAAAGTTTTAGATCCATATTTAGTAGTGTTAAATGCTCTACCTAAAGTTGCTCTCGCACCTATAATCATATTTTGGGCTGGAAATGGATATGGTTCCATAATAGTCATAGCCCTTTTAATATCTATAATTGTCACCATAATCAATGTACTTGCAGGATTTAAATCCATTGATGAGGATAAAATTAGACTTATAGAAACCTTTGGTGGAAGCAAATCTCAAATTTTAACAAACTTAATTCTTCCTGCCTCTGTGCCAACTCTAGTTTCTACATTAAAAATAAATGTAGGCTTATCTTGGGTTGGTGTCATAATGGGAGAATTTCTTGTGGCAAAAGAAGGACTTGGCTTCTTAATAATATATGGTGGTCAAGTGTCTCAACTGGATATGGTCATGATGAGCATTATAATTTTATGTATTCTTGCTTATGCAATGTATGAAGTAGTAGCTATATTTGAGAAAAAGCTTAACAAGAAAATATATTAAATTACGTAAACAAATGAATATTTCTATAGTCTCTTGGATATTAATGTAATAAACAACATTCTAGGTTTCAGATTAAGTTACTTTTATTCTATTTGAAACTTAAAAATTGTTATCTATGAATTTACTTATTGTTAACTCAAACTTATGTAAAATCATGAAGTATATAATCTTGGAGTATAACAGTGAGATAACCATAGGATAAACAAAGTTTAAAAAAGTATTCTAGGAGGTACATTAATGAACTATTTCCAAAAAGGTAATGAACTATACAACAGTCAAAATTATAAAAAAGCAATAGATATGTATAAAAAGGCTGCAGACGAAAAAATAAATGAAGCCTCTTCCCTATACAATGCTGCTGTATGTCTTATTAAACTTAAAAATTATAAAAAAGCTATTTCATTTTTATCCTGTGCCATAAAAAAAGATTCTCAAAGCAAATATTTTTTCAATTTAGCCTATTGTTATTCCATGCTTAACAATAGACAAAAGGCTCTTATATACTTTAATACCGCTTGGGCTTTAAATCATGAAGATTCAGACTGTGAAAAAGCAATAAATTTTATATTAAATCAATATAAAAAATAAAAAAATTAGTTGATCGGTTTCACTATAAAAAACTAATCAACTAATTTTCATTTTCTCTAATAAATTAACAAATAGCACACTAAAATCCCTCATAAAATATTCCATCCAGCTGACATACTAAACCACCACTACTCTTCTAGCAAACTGGAAAACTGGCCAAATAACCAACTGTAACTCTCCTAGCACACTAGCCCTTTAGGTTCTGGCACTCTAGCGCTTTAGCGCTCTGCCCATTCTCCCGCAATATTGTTATCTGCATGATCTATAGAAAATCTGTTACTATCAAAATAATTTCCACCCTTTGCAAAAGTTGTATCTACATTTATCCATTCTCCTTCTTCCTTTAAATAAACCTGATTCCACGCATGTCCAACCCAACTCACACCGTTGAAGCCTCTACCAGTTATCAGCCTAACTTTTATATTATTAGCTCTACACATGGCCACATACAAGCAAGAATAATCAAAACATATACCCTTTTTAGAATAATAAGTAGGTATAGCCCCTGATTTAATATCGTATATATTCTTAAATACCTTTTCAGCTTTTTCATTATCATAATTTATATTCTTTCCTACCCATTTATAAATTACTTCTGCCTTTTCTCTATCTGTGCTGTATCCCTGAACTAATTCTCTAGCAAATCTATCTATATCTTCATTAGATTTTATCCCTTCTTCTAAAGTTATGCCATTATAGTAAACTATAGTTTTAGTATTAGCATCACCTTTTGCTTCACCTTTTTTAACCTCTGGTCTGCTGTCATTTTTTATAACTATTTTAAAAGAATTATTAACTATACTTGGAAGCTTTTTTGCAACTTTTGAGCTGTTTATAGGAATTACTACTGCTTTACATATATAATTATAGTATTTAGAATTCGCTAGATAGGTATTAATCTGGGGCTTTATATTTATTATGGATAAAAAATTTAATAGAAAAGTCAACAATATAACATAACATATAGCTCTAGGTATCTGAAATATAGCTCCTAATAATCTTCTAATTCCATTTCCCTTTTCCCTAATTTTCTTTTCTATCCCATCAAATACTGGATACATGGTTATTTTATTTATACCTTGAATTATAAACATAATCAAATTATGAATAATAAATACTGATATAGGAACTGCTACTAAATAAACTACTATAGGCTTTCTTATAACATACATTTTAGCTTCTTTAGGAATAATATCATATATACTCTTATATATACTTTTACTATGATTGAAGAATATATTTTTCATCCAATATATTCCTAAGATTATTGACACTACAAAAGAAATGTTTGTTTCTACACCAGTTACTTCTTTTTTTAGATTTTTAGAAGAAAATTTAACTATAAACCCTTTTATAATTGGATACATAAATATAGCAAAAATCAATATATTTATAGGGTTTCTATTTTTAATGAAATTTTGTAAAAACTCCTTATACACTGTAATCCCCCTTTCTTTCTACACAATAAAGAATCAAATTTAAGCTTATATTTACTCAATTATTCTATTTACTCAATTATATCTTTTAAAACACTTTTTATTTTTTCATAAGAATATCCCCTTCTCATTAAATACGAGCATAACCTTCTAAATATCTTAACATCATCGCTTTCTGATTTACAAATTATTTTATATCTTTTTAAAGCTAATTCTTTGATTTTTTGGTAATTTTCTTCTTCACTTTCTAAAGATAAATTATTAGTTTTATTAAAATATTTTCTTTCACTATATTCCACAATGTTTACATTATCTCTTTCAATATCTTCATTAATTCTTATAATATTTTCATTATCACATAAATTTTGTGAAGATTTCAGTTGTTCTATTACACTATTTACTATATTGTAATCAAAGCCTCTTCTAATTAGAAAATCACAAATTTTCTTATATATTTTAGATATATTTTTACCTATCTCTTTTTCAGATTTAATTAAAATCTTATACTTGCCCTCGCCTAATGTATATGCACTGTCATACTCTTTTTCATAACTTATATCACTGAATTTTTCTATTATTAAATCTTCTTCTATACCTTTTTTCATAAGATCAAACTTTATTTTATTCTTACCGTATTTTCTAATGCGCTCTTTTATAAATGCTTCTGCATACTTATAGTCATCTAAAAATTTATATTCTTTTAAAAAGCTTATTATTCTATCTATTGCTTTATCTCCATACTCTTTTTTATATAATTTATCTCTAATTTCTTTTTCAGTTTTATATGTTTTTTCTATTACTTTTAGAGCATAATTCTTTCCATTTAAATAGTTATCTTCTTCCGCTACAGATTGTAAAAATTCTAAATCCACCTTTTTTCCTTTTTTTAAGTCATAAGTATAAACTAATTCTGCATTGCATCCAAAGGCAAATTCATTATCTATATACACATTTACTCTATTTTTATCTCTTTTCTGCACTTCAATGCTTGATATTACTGAATCCACTAATCATCACCTTCACTTAATAAAACATGTACTGTTGGATTATTAAATACATTTCTAGCTACATGGTATATGTCCTCTTTAGCTATATTCTCCAAATTATTTATATCTTTTTCAAATTCATACACATCTTCCCCTTCTAGAACTTGTCCTAATACATAGGAACATAATGCAGTTGAATCTTCAATAGTTGCCGCTACAGAAGTTTTCAATATTTTTTTCATTAAATCTATAGCTTTATTATCAAAAGTTACTTTCTCTTCTTTTATTCCATTTATGCAATTATCTATTACTTCTAAAGCTTCCTTAACATCTTCTCTAGCTACTGAAGTGTATATATAAAGATTCTTTACTCCTTTAGTTAAATCCAAATTAGTATATACATCGTATGCTAGCCCTCTTTTTTCCCTTAATTCTCTAAACAATATGGAATTAGAACTTTCTCCTAGTTTGTGATTTAAAATTTTCAAAATCAATTCTTTGCTCTTTTCTAATTTATGAAATGTATATAAATACATTATAGTGCTTTGCTCCATATCTTTTTTTGTTGAAGTTTTTCTAATGGATATATTATCCTCTATAACTATTTCTCTTTTTTCCGTTTTTTTCCTTCTCCACCCAAGAAAATATTTTTCTATTAATTTTACCACTTCTTCATGCTCATAAGAAGATACCACCACTATACATGAATTATTTGGAACATAATAATTTTTATAATAATTAATAAGGTTTTCCCTAGAAAATCTCTTTACAGTTTCCGCCTGACCTATAGTATCATATTTAATAGGGCTTTCTTTAAAAGCCATAGAATTTATTCTCCTGAAGCTATAGTCTTCTATATCATCTTTGCTTGTCCTTATTTCAGCCAATATTACTCCTCTTTCTTTTTCTAATTCATCTTTATTAAAAATTGAATTCATAGCCATGTCAGATAGTAGCTCTACAGCTTTATCTAATTCTTCGCAAAGTGAAGTAACTGTGTAAACTGTGCTGGTATAATCCGTATAAGCGTTATATTCTCCGCCTAACTGCTCCAATTCATCATTTAACTTTTCATTATTCCTATTAGTTGTGCCCTTAAAAAGCATGTGCTCTATAAAATGGCATATTCCCTTTTCATTTTTTTGCTCATACAGTGAACCTATTTTAACTGCTAAATTAATACTTGCAATTCTAGTATTCTTCTTTATACTTATTATTTTTAATCCATTATGAAGAGTATTCTCTTTAATATCAAAATATTTTTTCATGTGTCACCTCTATAATTCCTTATGAATAGTTGCAAATTTACCCCCACCACATAGGTAGGGGCTAAAAGTAAATTTATTTTTTAATTTGCTTATACTTATATAAAACTATTATAATTTATAACCACATAAATTAAAAGAGATGATCATCAAAAGCTTCTCTGAAAATCATCCCTTTTATGTTAATGTTTAATATTCTCTATTTTTTATTCTTTTTTCATTATTCTTTTTATTATTTACTGCCTTTATTTATTATTTACTATCTTTATTATTTCTTATCTTTATTTATTTCATTATTCTTTTCTTTAATAAATAGTAAAAATTCATAAATACTCATTATAAAAAGTATAAAAAGCAAACATCCCTCTTTATAGTTTTCTTTTAGTTTTCTCTATTTCTTATCTTATTATTATTTATCTTTACCATTCTTTTGATATTGATATTGATTACTTATTAAGCTCACAAGATCATGTGTAAAATTAGATCCTCTAGATATTAAAATTGCTGTTAATATCTTACCTATTCCATATCGCATATTAACACCTACAAAACTAATAATATCTAGATTTCCTACAAATACCACTACCAAAGCTATAATAATAGTACCTATCCTATCTTTTGACAATTTTCCCTTAACAACAATATTCTTCACAGTTTCCCATGTACTTTCTATTATAAATGCCATCACTACAAAAACGTATCCATTCATATCCATTCAACCTTATACATTATTTTATATAATGTATATGAGGCTAAGGGACAGTTAAGAACTTTTAAAGATAAGAAAAAAAGGGAAGAAAAAAAGGGACGGTTAAGAAAAATACATTTACAATTTTTTAATACAATCTGAATAATAACTTTATTTTATGGCAAGTATTCAAATAAAAGTAATGAATATACAATTGAAAATTCAAGTAAAAAAATAGCTATAAAGTGAGGTAATATTATGCCAAGAGGAGAAAGAATAAAAGAGGACGATGCTATATATCATGTAATGATAAGAAGTATAAGTGAAGTACCATTATTTAAGAAAGATAAAGATAAGGATATCTATTTAGAAGAAATGAAAAAAAGGCAACAAATGTATAAATTTAAGGTATATGCATACTGCATGATGACTAACCACGCTCATTTTATGATTGATTCTAATGGTGCGGACATATCAAAAATAATGCATGGTTTAAATTTTAAATACGCTATAACATTTAATAAAATTCACAAAAGACGTGGGCACTTATTTCAAGATAGATTTAAGAGCAAAATAGTGGATACAGACAGGTATTTAGTAGTTTTATCAGCATATATTCATAATAATCCATTGAAAATAAGGGGATATGAACATCAGCCAGAAAAATATAAGTATTCAAGTTTAAAAGTATATTTAGGTCTTGAGAAAGATAAAACAGGGCTTTTAGATGAAGAGTATGTAATGAAATTCTTTGGCTCAAATGTATTAAATGCAAGAGAAAATTACATGAAGTTTGTGTATATTTGTGATGAGGAAAGATTAAAGAAAGAAATAGAATTTGAAGACCAAAAGACAGAATACAGAAGTGAAAAAACAGTATTGATAAGGGATTTTGATCCTGATAAAATAATGGAATTTGTAGCAGAAGAAACAGGCATAAAAAAAGTAATGTTATATGTAAAAAACAGTAGAAATACTAAGGTTGCTAGGGCACTCGCTGCGCTTTTAATGAGGTGTCTTTGTGATTTTAAGTGTAGTGACATATGTAAGATATTTGGAAATATAACTCAATCAAGGGTGTCAAAGCTTTGTTCTATTGGAGTTGAGCTTATATCAACAGAAGATAAATATAGAAATATAATAGAGAAATTTATTTTCCAATACCAAACATAGGTATCCTAATAAAATTAGAGAGTGTGAACTTAGATTATAAAATTGAATTAATTTTTTGTTTAATTTAACAATAAGCCTTTTATTTTTAATTTAATAGAAAGTTTTATCTACATGTATATTTTTAATATGTACAAGCCTATTATCATAATCAAAATATACTTAATGACTAAAAAAATTAAGTTAAATATAGCATATAGTTAGCTTCAATAAATACAATAAATAATTTATTGAAGTAATTTATTAAAAATCAACCATCACTAATCGTCTCCATCCCTAATTACTCCTCGATAATTACTCAATACTCAATAATTTGTTAAAAATTAACCGTCCCTAATTCCCTCCCTAATTCCCCCGTTAGCGTAAAGTTATTGTAGGGAATTAGAAATAGAATATATTTCCATATAGAGTTGAAAAGAAGATATCATCCTACTAAAATATAAGTTGAGAAACAAATAAAAATTAGAAAGGATTGATATCTTCTATGTATAATAGTATACAACATTTTAATGAATTTGGGGTAAAAGAAATTNAATTCCCCCCTTCTAATTGACTTAATAAACTTTATATGCTAAATTTATACCGGACAGTTCGTAGCGACCTGTCTAAAAACAAAACTACGGAGGTTATTATTATGAATTCATCAAAAAAAGTAAGAGGCATTGTATTTGCCTCAGTAATTGCTGCAATTTACGCAGTACTTACTATTTTATTATCATTTATGTCTTTTGGAGTAGTACAGTATAGAATTGCCGAAGGACTGACAGTTTTACCTTTTATAACTCCTTATGCTATTCCCGGATTAACTATTGGATGCCTAATATCCAATATAATTAGCCCTGTAGGCACGGTAGACATGGTTTTAGGTACCTTCGCCACATTAATTGCCGCTATAACTACCTATTATATAGGTAAAACTAATCTTAGACATAAAAAGCTTTTGGCACCATTGCCAGCGGTTATATCCAATGCTATAATTATAGGTCTTATGCTAAAATATCTATATATACCGGATATGCCACTATGGCTTATATCCCTAGAAGTCGCTTGGGGTGAAGCTCTTTGTTGTTATGGATTAGGCTTACCAATATTAGCAGTTTTCCAAAAGAATCCTGTACTAAAAAAATTTATTAAATAAAATAACTATAAATATAAGAGGCTAACAAAAATATGCAGCCTCTTATACTATATACATAATATATATGCATATATACAAAATAATATATTCGTAAAAATCATCTCTATGAAAATAAAGTATTTATCAGAGTAGTATATCTACGAAAATAACATATTGTCACTTATAGAATTTTCGAGTTTTTCAAATTCCCTTAGTAGCTTGTCTGCAGTTAAATTTTTCTTTTCATTTCCCTTTATATCCATAACTACTTGGCCCTTATGGATCATAATAAGCCTATTCCCCATTGTTATGGCATCATTTAAATTATGAGTTACCATTAAAGTAGTTATTCTATCTTTTTCTACTATCTCCTTTGTTATATCCATAATTATCTCTGAGGTTTTTGGATCTATAGCTGCTGTATGCTCATCTAATAATAAAAGTTTAGGTTTTGTTATTACCGCCATTATAAGAGAAAGAGCTTGTCTTTGACCACCAGATAAAAGTCCCACTTTATTATGTAGCTTATTTTCTAGACCAATATTCAATTTTGCAAGAACTTCCTTAAACATATTTATATGTTTCTTATTTATAGCAAAGGATAAATTGAATTTATTTCCTTTATTATACGCCATGGACATGTTTTCTAATATGGTCATATTTGGCGACACACCTAATGAAGGATTTTGAAATACTCTTCCTATTTGTTTAGTTCTTTTATATTCAGGCAATCTAGAAATTTCTGAGCCTCTCAATGTTATAGAACCTGCAGTTATATCTATATTTCCAGATACAATATTTAAAAGAGTAGATTTACCTGCACCATTACTTCCTATTATGCTTACAAAATCTTCCTTTTCTACAGTTAAATTAAAATTATTAAACAATGTATTCTCATTAACCGTCCCTTTATTAAATACTTTGTATAGATTCTTTATCTGAAGCAATGGATGCACCTCCTTTTTTAGATTTAAATATTTTTGTTAAACCAAATGCTGAGCCTAAACTTCTATTATTGATATTATTAAGAGATAAAGCTATTACTACAATAACAGCTGTAATTAATTTTAAATCTGTAGGTGGAAGCCCTAGTTTTAATGCTAATGCTATTACTGCTTTATACAGAACTGCTCCTAGTATTGCCATACTACTTCCTTTTACAAAATTAAATTTTTTTAAAATTGATTCTCCCATAATAACTGAAGCTAGTCCCATAACCACAATGCCTGTACCCATACCTACATCTGAAAACCCCTGATATTGAGCAGTAACAGCTCCACATAGGGATACTAGTCCATTTGAAATCATAAGTCCTACAACCTTAATAAAGTCCTTATTTACCCCTAATGAAGTTACTAATTGTTCATTATCCCCTGTAACTCTCAAAATAAATCCTAATTTAGTTTTTAAAAATAAATCCACTAGCAATTTAATTACTACTGCCAATATTAAAATTATAAATATTGGTGCCAAGGATAAATTAAATATAGTTTTTTGCCCAAACAAAGGAATATTAGATTTCTCCATTATTCTTAAATTTATAGAATAAAGAGATATCATCACAAGTATTCCAGATAAAAGATTGGTAATTTTAAACTTAACATGAAGTATACCTGTAATAGCACCTGCTGCAACTCCACCTAAAGTAGCTAAAATACAAGCTAAAAATGGATTTATCCCTTTAAGAATACCTACTGCTGCTATGGCTGCTCCTAAAGGAAAAGTTCCCTCTACAGAAAGGTCTGGGAAATCTAAAATCTTATATGTTATGTAAACACCTATGGCGGCTATGGAAAAGATAAGTCCTTGTTCTAAAACATTTATCAAAAAGTCCATTATTGTACACCTCCCGTAATTATTTGTGCCTTCTCTTCAATATCTTTAGGTATACTTATATTGAGTTTTTTACAAGCATCCTTATTTATTACAGTATTAGTGTCTTTAGAGGTTTGTACAGGCATTTCTGCTACCTTTTTTCCCTCTATAACGTCCACTGCCATAATTCCTGTTTGAAAGCCTAATTTATAATAATCTATACCATTAGTAGCTACAGCTCCTGCCTTAACATGAGCACTTTCTGCTCCTATAATAGGAATATTTCTTTTATAACATTCATTTACCACTAAAGGCATAGAAGAAACCACTGTATTATCTGTAGGAACATATAAAACATCTATCTTTCCAACTAAAGAATTTAGTGATTGAGCCACTTCATTTACATTAGTTACGCCTGATGTCTTAATATTAAATCCAAATTCTTGTGCAGCTTTTTTCATATTTTCCACTTGAAGTTCTGAATTCTTCTCGCTAGTATTGTATACAACACCAATAGTTTTTGCCTGAGGAATCATCTCTTTTATAAGCTGTAGCTGCTTATCTATAGATACATTGTCAGAAGTACCAGTTACATTTGTTGAAGGCTTCTCTAAAGACTTCACTAATCCAGATTGTACTGGGTCTGTAACTGCAGTTATTAATATAGGTTTTTCTTTTATAACATTAAATGCTGATTGTGCACATGGCGTTGCAATTGCAAAGATTAAATCTTCATCTTTAGATGCAAAATTCTGTGCTATAGTTTGGGCCGTTGCCATATCCCCTTGAGCATTTTGAAAATCCACTTTTATATTCTTATTTTCTTCATATCCTTTGGATTTCAATGCATCCATAAATCCTTTTCTAGCGGATTCCAAAGCTGGATGTTCTACAAACTGAGAAATGCCAATGTTTATAATCTTTTTATCCTTTAAAGTTTTTTGTGATTGAGATGCTACTATATTGTTGCATCCGCCTAAAAATAATGAGCTCATCAAAAGAGCTATAAGACATGAAAGTTTTTTCTTTCCTACCATACTACCATCCTCCAAATATAAATTTTTTTATAAAAAAAGCTCTCTAATAGAGAGCTTATTTACTATACCTAAGTAAACCCTATAATTCAAAGGTTTAATTGCAATTTTCATACCTCAATGGCCATGCTGTTTTCTAAACATTTAATTGCAATTCTAATAAAATAATAAATTCTCCTACAATCCTACAATACTACAATACTACAATCCTACAACAATACAATACTAATTTATTTATATACTACACTACTACAATCAAATATTATTATATTCAAACACTATTATACTTAATTTGTATACTTATTATACTACAATTTTACTACACTATTATACTTAACTCATATGCTATAATTCTACTATACATGTACTAATTCTTTACTTTTAATACATAAATATCTGAACTATTCTTAAATTACTTAAACTGAAGTAGAGCTTTTTAGTTAAACTCACTTAATCATACTATAATTTACTAAAATCATTTAGTAATCTACAGAGATCATTTAGTAATGTACTAAAATCATTTAATACTTATGCATACTTCATTATTTAAATATTATTATCTAAATATTAAAAATTATGTTTAACATTTTATAATATTGTTTCAATATTGTCAATATTATATTTTGGAAATTGTGATTTTTTCTTTTGGTATGGCTCTATGTCCAAGTCCTATAGCTATTTCATTTAAATGCAGAAGTCCTATACTCATAAATATAGTTACACATAAATGTTCTCCACTTCTTGCTATGCCTATCTTACCTCCAACATTTAATCCACTAGCCTTTTGGAGTACTTGAATCAACGCCTCCTTGGTAGCACCTATTACTGCCCCATCATATAGATGAGCATTCTCTGGGATCAAGCCACCCTTTTTAGAAGCCACAAGCGCCCTTTCTATAATTTTAGACATGGTGTTATTTATATTACCACCAATATTTACAGCTGTAGTTAATATATCCTTTTTTCTAAATCTATCTTCCAATTCTTTTTCTTCTTCCCTTTTAGATATACTCATTTCAATAGCTGCCTTTGCCACATCCATACTATCTAAATTCATAATACAACCTCACAATTCTTTATTTATATATTTTCATAATTTACATGTCTATATTATAATCCAATACCGCAATAAATCCTATGGTAATTTTATAAACTACTTATTTATTACTCAACTTTTACACATAAATTTCAAATTTTACATTAGATGAATAAAAGAAATACAAATATAGTTTTTAATTTAAAATTTAGAATGTAAAATTTAAATCAAAGTTGAAATTTCTAGACAATTCCTTGAATTTACAATTTATAAAATACTTTATTATAAAATCAAAATCACTTAAAAATTGACAAATTTAATACCTATAGTACTGTATTAATGCCCTTTCATTCTCCAATATAAACAACTGAGGTTTGATTAAAATTTATATGAGAAAGTTCAGTTAATTATAATTTTACCCTTTAAATCCTCATATAATTATACGGGGGTGTTTTTCGTGAATAGATTTAAAAAATTTTTTGTATTTATAATTATAATGCTAATTATAATTTTAGCTTTTTTTATATTTTTCAAGAAAAATTCTGAAAAAGTTTCTGGTATAAATATAAAAGGCTATGACTCTAAAAAACCCATAGTTATAGTAGTAGATTTGGAAACTAACACTTTAGGGGTTTTCCAAAATGACAAATTATTGAAAACCTATACAGTAGCTGGTGGTAAACCTTCTACTCCCTCTCCTATAGGAACCTGGACCATCATAAGTAAAGACACTTGGGGAGAAGGTTTCGGTGGAAGATGGATGGGTTTTAATGTTCCCTGGGGTAAATATGGAATACATGGTACCGATAAGCCCGGTTCTATAGGCTGGAGTTCGTCCCACGGCTGCATAAGAATGAGAAATAACGATGTTAAGGAGCTTTATAAAATAACTCCTCATGGTACTAAAGTTATAATTAATGGTGGTCCCTATGGAAATTTTGGTTCTTATTTACGACCTCTAGAACCTGGCATGAGAGGCTCCGATGTGTACGAAGTTCAAAAGTATTTAAAAGAAAAAGGATACTATAATGGAAATCCTGATGGAATTTATGGTGAGGGAATGAAAGCAATAGTCCATAAATTTCAAAAGGATAATAAACTCTCTATATCCAACACCATAAATTCTGCATTTTATAAAAAATTAGGAATAGAACTTAAGGAGTAAACCTTAAGCCCCTAAAATATGGGGGTTGAGGTTTACTCCTCCATCCTTATATTATCAATAATACTCTCCTTCTTTATTCTATTTAGTGGAAAATATGCAGATAATAACGAAATAGCAATTGCTCCTGCAGCAGCTATAATTATATATTTCCATGGCACTGACCACTTAATTTCTCTAACTTCACCTAATATTCTGTCCAGCACATAAGTTAACACTGTACCTATTACTCCCCCAAGTATAGAGCTTATTATTCCATAAAGACCTCCCTCTAGGTATATCATTTTATTTATCTGTCTGCTGGTCATACCAATGGCTTGTAGCGCCGCTAATTCTCTTTTTCTAAGAATCAAATTTGTTCCTATTGTATTTATTATATTTAAAGAAGATATTAAAGTTATTACCGCCACAAATCCATATAAAAATATACCTACTATTAAGGATTGCTTTTTTTTATTTTCTAACGTTTCTTTGGTATCTAATAGATTAATTCTTTTACTTTCATCTGCAAACATTTTCAATTTCTCTGTTATATTTTTTCTATCTGCTTTTTCATCTACCAATATGTGCATAGAATAAAAAGTTTCATCTTCAGTTATATCTTTAAATAACTCTTCTGTGGTTATAGCATAAATTTCACCATTATCAGATTTAGCATCTCCAATAGGTGCTCCTTGCAATATTCCAAGAACTTTTAACTTTTTATTAACTTTTTCCTTCCCTGCACCAGATGTTTTGAATATTTCAATTTCATCACCCACTTTAAAGTTTGTAAAATTTATAACTGATATTTTATTACTTTTAGGGTTAGAAATACTGCCATTTTGAATCAACAATACCCCATTTTCATTATTTATATCTTCTTCACTTACACTACCCTTTAAAAGTTTATTCTTGCACAATTCTAATTGCTCGCTATCATATCCTTTTAAAAATAACGGTATACTTTCATTTTTTTCTTTTGAAGTTTGTCCATTTCGTGAATTTAATATTCTTCTATACTCTGGAGTTATTAATTCCTTATGAACAGAAATTTCATAATCTCTACTTCCAAATATTCTATATATCTTTTCTACACCCTTTATGTTTTGGATAGACATGTAATCTTTTTTAGAAAAACCAGAGTTTTTATTAGACTCAGGAATTTTCATTAACTCATAATCTCTATACGATTGCTTTTTTACTGAATCAACTGTATTTCCTATAGACATTATAAAACTAAAAACTATAAAAAGTACTATACTTATAATTGTAGAACTTATAGTTACTAAGAACCTTCTCTTATTCTTCTTTATGTTTTTATATGCTATCTCTCCTTCTACTTTAAATATATTTTTTATTAATATATTAGCTCTTACTTTTTTAACTCTTTTAGTTTTTGTTCTAAAGTTGCTTTTTATAGCATCCAATGGTGATACTTTTGATGCCATAAATGCTGGCTTAACACAAGATACATAAATAGTAATTAATGCTATAGCTGTACTTATTATAAATACATAGGGTGATACTACAACTTTAAATTCTAAAGCTTTAGTCCCAAATAATATTTTTTTAATAATATAGAAAACTATATACATAGCTATAACTCCACTTAGAAGACCTATAGGTATAGATATAAAGCTTAATACTCCAGCTTCCTTATATACAATTTTTCTTATTTGTTTAGGAGTAGCTCCAATAGACCTCAGTATTCCTACTTGTCTTATCCTATCCATCACAGACATTTGAAAAATATTATAAATAACCATTATAGTACTGATAATTATTATAAAAATTATAAATGCAGCTATTAAAAATATAGTTTTATTATAATCTTTATCTATTCCTCTTCCCTCAAAATTTAATAAAACATAATTGAAATCTACTTTCATATTTTCATTATTACCACTTAAAAACATATCTAATTTAACTTCATCAATATATTTTTCTATATTCTTTTTTGCATTTACATACACATATGCATTATACTTACTTTTCAAACTTCTATCTAAAATTGGAATTGTTATAGCCTTAGCTCTTGTATTGTATTGGGAATAAAATTTACTATCTATTATACCTGATAGAATAAAAGTTCTTTTTTCTTTCTCATCATATTTATAGTTTGAACCATCACCAAAATCTTCTTCTAAAGACTCTTCCTCATTATCCATTGTACTGCCTTCTGTATTTTTTTTAGTAAACTCTCCCAAAGGCAAAGTTATCTTATCTCCAACCTTTGGATTGTTAGAAATGTACTCTAAAGCCCATTGCTCTATGGCAATTTCATTTTCATTTTTAGGCAAATTTCCTTCCTTTAAAGATAGTGGAAGCATCTCCATAGCCTTTTTATCATAAGATACTATATCTATATACTTGTAAATGGGCATACCTTTTACATTTATATCCTTGGGATTAGCTTCATATATCTTGCTCTTACCTATTTCTCTTAATACACCAACTTTTTCACTATCTAAGTGGCTTTTTATCTTTCTAAGCTTCTCCTCACTTATCCCTTCAAATACCACATGAAAATTTCCTATTTCTCTTTTAGTACGCTCCATATCATTTTCCCTATAACTCACTACCAAAGTTCCCATTGCACATATTAAGGCTACAGAAAGAATTATTCCTATACAGGTTAAAATGCTTCTCTTTCTATTATTTTCTAGATATCTATATGATATGTGAGAATAATTTTTCACCTTCTCTTCACCTTCTTTTATTCATACTATAAATTTAAAAATTCACTTTATAATATCTACATTTCCTTTTCTAAGAATAGTATTTTGTAAATCTCTAATATCCAATAATCACCCTTCGAAAATAAATTGTAAATCACTAAAAATCTTTATTTAAATAGTTCATTAGAATAATAATCAAATATGAAATAAGGCATAAATTAAATAAAATTTATGCCTTTTAGGTATTTAAAAATTACTCTTCCATCCTTATATTGTCAATTAAACTTTCATTTTTTATACGTCTAAGAGGGAAGTAGGATGAAATTAGTGCAATGAGCATACAGCCTACTATAGCCACAATTATAAAATTCCAAGGTATTGTCCATTGGAACCCTCTCACATTTCCAATCATTTTTCCTAAATAATAACTTAGTCCACTTCCTATTAAAGATCCTATTATAGCACTTATAATGCCATAAAGAACTCCTTCTAAATAAACCATCTTCTTTACTTGTTTTCCTGTCATTCCTATAGCTTCTAATGCGGCAATTTCTCTTTTTCTAAGCATTAAATTGGTACTTATTGTATTTACTATATTTAAGCTACTTATTAATGCTATAACAGATACAAAACCATATAAGGATATTTTCATTGTTAAATTTGTTCTTCTCATACCTTCTAACATCTCTTTAGTATCCGCAAGAGATATTCTTTTATCCCCTTTAGTAAATTCCTTAAGGCTTTTTGTAACACTTTCCCTATCAGCATTTTTATCTAAAATTATGTCCATATAATGAAAACTATTATCTTTTCCAATTTCCTTAAATAAATTTTCTGTAGCTATTACATACATAGCTCCGTCTGGTACAAACTTACCTATAGGACTCTCTTTTAGTATTCCAACTACCTTTACCTTATTATTAATATTTGAATTTTCCCCTTTATCTTCTCCTATTTTTATTTCATCTCCAACCTTTAAATTTGAAATATTAATCATAGAAGTTTTTTTAGCTTTTCCATCATATACCACTGAATTTTGTACTATTAATACTCCTCTTTCTTTATTCATTGATTCTTCATTTATTTCTCCACTAATAAGCTTTTCCTTGCAAAGCTTTAGCTGTTCACTATCGAATCCCCTAAATTCTGTAACTACTTTAATATTTTTTGCTTTTTTATTTTCATTTGGTAAATCTTCAGATAAGCTTTTTATATAAATTTCATTTACCTTTTCCTTTGGAATTTCTGTAGAATAATTTTGCCCTATAAACAGTCTGTGTACTTTATTTACTCCTTTTATACTTTTAACTTTTTCATAATCCTTATTTGAAAAACCTTTATTTTTTGTAGCTTGTTTGCTTAAACTATAATCTTGATAAGAAAATTCTTTAAACTTACTAAACTCTTCACCAAAACTCATCATACTACCAAACACTATAAATAAAACTATACTTATAACCATAGAACTTATGGTAACTACAAATCTTTTTCTGTTTATTTTTATATTTTTATAAGCTATTTCGCCTTCTACTTTAAATACTTTCTTTACTAATAAGTTACTTTTTACTCTTCTTATTTTTCCTTTTTTCTTACCTAAGTTATTTCTTATAGCCTCTAATGGTGATATTTTAGAAGCGGTTAAAGCTGGCTTAATTGATGATATATATACAGTTACTAATGCAACTAATGAACTTATAACCAATACCTTAGGTGATACCACTGTTATAAATTCTATTTCTATCATATCTCCTAAAATTTTTGTAATTACTATAAATAATATTTTCATTGCAAATATTCCACTTACAAGTCCTATAGGAATAGATACCAAACTTAAAACTGCTGCTTCTTTAAAAACAACCCTTCTTATTTGTTTAGGTGTAGCTCCCATAGATCGCAATATACCAAATTGTTTTATTCTCTCTATAACAGATATTTGAAAAATATTATATATAACTAATATGGTACATATAACTATTATAAAAATCACAAAAGCAACTATTTCTATTAAAGCGTCATTGGTGACATCATTCAAACCTCTTCCTTCTAAAGTCAATAAATAACTATTATATTCTACATTTAGATTATCTTTTTCACTCTTAGATAAAGATAAGTTCCCCTTAACCTCACTTACGTATTTTTTAATATCCTTCTTCTCGTTTACTTGAGTGTATACATTATATTTTCCATCTTTTTTATATTTATCAATAAAAGTTATTCCTCTAGCAGCTTCATTGTATTGTGAATAATATTTATCCTCTATTATACCAGTTAATATAAAATCTTTTTTAATTCCCTCTTTATATTTTCTTTCTGCTTTTTTCTCTTCTTCCTTCTTAGAAGCATTTTCTTTTTCAAGAAATCGACCTAAATCTAACGTTATCTTATCTCCTATCTTTGTACCCTTTGGAAGATATTCTAAAGCCCACTGCTGTATGGCAATTTCATTAGAATTTTTAGGAAGCCTTCCCTCTTTTAATTTAGTAGGTAACATGTCCAATGCTTCCTTATCCACTTCCTCAATTTCTATATACTTATATTTAGGTATTTGTTCTTCCTCGACTTCCTCCTTTGTAGCCTCATAAATTTTACTCTCGCCCAAATCCCCTACAATACCAATTTTTTCTGTATCCATATGAGCTTTTATCTTTTTAATTTCATTATAATCTATATTCCCAAACTTTACATGATAGTTAGCCTCATCCTTTTTAACAGATTCTATTTCACTTTGTTTAAAGCTAACTAAAAGAGTTCCTACTGCACATATTAAAGCTACTGAAAGTATTATCCCTACAGATGTAAGTATAGTCCTCTTCTTTTGATTTTTAAGATACCTCTTAGTTATGTCTAAATAACTCTTCATTATCTTATCACCTCATCCTTAACTATAACTCCATCCTCCATATGAATAATTCTATCTGCTTGAGAAGCTATATTTAAATCATGAGTTATGATTATAAGAGTTTGATTGTATTTTCTTACAGAAAACTTTAAAAGCTCAATAATTTCCTTAGAATTTTTACTATCCAAATTTCCAGTAGGCTCATCTGCAAGTATTATGGAAGGTTTATAAACTAATGCTCTCCCTATGGATACTCTCTGTTGTTGACCTCCTGATAATTGTGATGGTAAGTGATCTAATCTATCCCTTAATCCCAATATCTCTATTAGTTCATTCATATATTTTTCATCTGGCTTTTTATAATCTAGTAGAAGTGGCATCACCATATTTTCTTCTGCTGTCAAAACTGGTATCAAATTATAAAATTGAAATATAAATCCAACTTTTCTTCTTCTAAATATAGCCAATTGTTCTTCTTTAAGTTTAGAAATATTAACCCCATCTATAACAATTTCTCCAGAGGTTGGTTTATCTACACCTCCAAGCATGTGAAGCAAAGTACTCTTCCCCGATCCACTAGCTCCTACCACTGCCACAAATTCCCCTTTATTTATAGATATGTTAACTTCTTTCAAAGCTTCTACCTTTATTTCTCCTCTTCCATATGTCTTAGTAAGACCGGTAGTTTTTAAAATCTCCATATATATTCCTCCTGTTTATTTTCTCTTAACCTTATACTTTTATAATAACAGGTATTTCTTACATATAAGTGAATTTGTTTCTTACAATTTCGTAAGAAAGAGAATAAATTACGAAGCAAGTGTTGCAAGAAAAATCTGTCTTTAAGTCCACAATAAATATATTTTTTAAGACTGCTTACAATACGCCAAGAAATTCTAATGTTTTCAAATTTTAATACCCTAAAGCTTTCAAACTCGCTTTTACTAGCTGTTCTCTTGTTACTTATTCATAAATTAATTATAAAAAACTCTTTGAGTTTTATCCTTAACTATTACTTCTTACTTTTTACCTCTTAACTGGTCTGCCCTACAAATTTAAGTTTTATACAAGCCGATGCCTTACGGCAAAATATTATTAGTAACCGGGAATTAGGACTTAAACGAAAGGCTTCGCCTAAAAAAATATCATGAACACTTTCTTTTTATAAATTAAAGATTTTCCATAGCGAAGAGGAGGAAAATCATCCTTTAGTAGTTTTCTCCTCCCAAACCACATACATATTAAACTAAAAATCTCATTTTAATGTAGTAATAAATGTGGAATTGGGGACTATTGAACTAGCCTTAGAACTTCTTATGTCTCACAGTTAAAGAACCGTTAAGAAGCTTTCATGTTTGAACGAGGAACGAGTGAGTTTGAAAGCTTTAGGTTCTTTAACTGTGAGACATTTAGAAGTTCTTGGCGTATTGTGAACAGTCCCAAATTACACATTTATTACGGAATTAAAATCAGATTTTTCTTCAATGTATCGCTTCACACTTTTCTTATATGATTCCTTTGAGGAATATTATAGTGAACTCAGTGCCTTCCCCTTCAACACTCCTAACCTCAACACTTCCACCCTGTCTTTCTATAATACTTCTAGACAATGCAAGGCCTATACCTACACTATCACTGTTCTTATTTCTCTTTCCCTTATAAAATCTTTTAAATATATGAGGTAAATCTTCCTTGGCTATTCCTGAACCGTTGTCACTAATTACGATACTTATATAAATAGGAGTTTCTGAGGATACTATATTTATTTGACCCCCTTCACCAGTATGTTCTATACAATTCTTAACTATATTTGTTATACTTTCAGCTGTCCAATTCACATCGTGCTTAAGATTTATATCTCTTTTTACATCTATATTTATCCTTTGATTTTTTCCTTCCCACTTCACCTTTAAAGGTTCCAACGCCTTATTCACTGTAAGTAAAATAGGATTATAGGTACTTTCAAATTCTACGGCATTAGCTTCAATCTTAGCTATTTTTAATAAATTTTTAATTAGCCACTCCATTCTTTCTAATTGGTTTTTGCTTTTAATATAAAATTTGTTTTTTTCTTCTTCATTCTTTATAGAACCCTCTATAAAAAGCTCATTAAAAATCATAAGAGACGCTAGAGGTGTTTTTAACTGATGAGATATGTCAGAAATTATTTCTTTTAAAAAATACTTTTCTTTCTTTAAATTTTCTATACTATTTTCTAATCTTTCAGACATTAAATTAAATTGATGAGCTAATATACTAAATTCTCCTTCTTTCCCCTCTATAATTTTTACTTTAAAATCTCCTTCTACTACTCTTTCAGAAGCTTTTGATATAACACTTATTTTTTTAAATATATATTTATATTCTCTTATTATTATAATAAATGTAAATATAAAAAGTAATAATATAGTAGACAAATTAATTTTTGTAAAAATTTCATGCATGTCCTTTATAATAGGCATATTTTCTAAAGGAGTTTTTACACTATAGCCATAGCTTTCCAATAGTTTTTCCCCTTTAACATACATGTCTTTAGATACCCCCTGAGTATAATATTTTACTAAATCTTCTTCCAAATCAGGATGTTTTTGAAGTACTACACCTACCACTGCAGCATTTTGACTTACTATTTTGTTTGAAAAATCTCTTACCTTATTTACAGTATAAAAATATGCTCCTATACAAAATATTATATTTAATATAATAAGCATTGTAGTTATTCTCTTAACTTCATAATTCCTATAGAATCCATTCATAAATAATCTGCTACTCAAAACATGGTCAAATGTATCCATATTGAGATTCTTACTGCTTCAACGTACTCTGTCTTGCCTAAGCTACTACAGTTTGTATAGCACTCCACAGTCGTTAATTCCCCAAATAGCCTTGGGTACATATATAAGTGCTTGTTTAATTAAGCTATCTTATATTCTTTAGCATTGGCTAAATTTATTGAAGCATTTAAATCTCTATCAATAGAAAGCCCACAACTGCATTTGTAAACTCTATCAGATAGTTTTAAATCTTTCTTATATGCTCCACAACAGCTACACACTTTACTACTTGGATAGAATCTATCAACTATTCTTATCTCAATGCCATTTTGTTTAGCTTTTGAAATAAGTTTAATTCTAAATTCATAAAACTTTTGCCCAGCAACCGCTTTAGCTAAATGTCTATTCTTCATCATTCCACTTACATTTAAATCTTCAATAGTTATAAAACTTGGTTTTTGTTTTATTAACTCATTTACTGTTTTATTTATGTAATCAGTTCTTATATTTGTAAGTCTTTGATGAAGTTTTTGTACCTTGACTATTTGTTTTTGGATATTTTGACGAGTAGCTTCTCCTTTCTCTTTTTTATTTCTTAATTTTAAACTTTCATATTTCCTTGAAAGTTTTCTTTGCTCACGTTTTAGTTTCTTCTCTGCTTTTTTAACTGTTTTAGTTTTGTTAACATTCTTTTTAGTTAAGCCATTATTACAAATTGCAAAATCTTTTAGTCCAAGGTCTACGCCTATTCCTTCTGAATAAGGTTTATTATCTACTTTAATAGCTTCTTCAACTAAAATTGAAACAAAATATCTATCTGCTTTTTGACTTACTGTACCACTTTTAACTATGGAGTTAACTGGAATGTATCCAAATTCTTTTAATCTAATCCAACCTAAAGTTGGTACTTTAACTCTATGTCTTTCAATAGTCCAATCTGTTTTATTGTTCTTTGGAAAGTAAGCTTTAACATCTTGATTTTTCTTTTTCTTAAATTTAGG
>NZ_LT854639.1:641492-641865 GCF_900184255.1 Haloimpatiens massiliensis
TTTATTATGAGCAATATAAAAATTGTATATAAACCTACTTACACCAATAGTTTTATGAATTTTAGTTATCTGTTCTTCTGTTGGTTTAATTTCTATTTTGTATGCTTTTTTCAACTTCTTCATCTTCCTTTATCTTTTTCTTATATTTTCTTTGTATTGCTCATAAGTATAATATCTCCTATTTGTTGGTGTTCTAAATGCTTTTAATATTCCTTCGTTATCCCATCTTTGCAATGTTCTAACTGATACATTAATTAATTCTGCAAATTCATTTGGTTTATAGTTATTATTTTTCAAATGTACTCACTTCCTTTTCATAAGTGGATTTTACTATATTTGATTACTTTTATTTATATTTTAAATAACTAAAGAT